>JAHBTC010000079.1 GCA_019638835.1 Fimbriimonadaceae bacterium | reverse complement strand
CCCCACTCTGGGCTTTCGTCTGGATCGTCGCAGATGCGTTCCCCGACCCGTACTGCGCCCATTTTCGCGTACAAACGGTGGGCGTCTTCAAGCTTCTTATCGCTCCATATCTCGAGTGCGCGCATTCCTAGATACCGGGCTTCGTTGCAGATGCATTCGCCAATTCCCGAGCCGATCCCTTGCTTTCTCGCTGACGGCAAGACATACATACGGACGAGTTCGCCGTCGGTACCCGCGACTCGAAGTTGGTCTTCAACGTGAACTAACTGGCCAGGTTCGCCGGTGAAGCGGTCGTGTCGCTCAAGACCACCAACCCCGACGACTTCGTTGTTTCGCTCGGCCACCCAAAATCCATCGGGATAGGTGTCTGGTAAACCTGCGAGATCGTCGAAATAGTCACTGCCGTCCCAAGTGAATCCGTATTCGCCAAACACCGATTGCACAACCTGCATGGCTTGTGCGGAGTCTTCTCTTTGGCACGGTCGGATGCACGGTGAGTTCAGCCACTTCGCCATCAGGACGCTGCGGTACGTTTTTTCTCGCCATTGCATGTAACCGACCCGCCGCATCCCCCACGACTCGTACATCGCAACGAGATGGACGGCTGGCTCTGCCGTATCCAGCGCAACGGCCCTCAAACCCTTTTCTATGGCAAGCCCTTCTATTGCATCGAAAAGCCGGCGACCAATTCCCTTACCCTGACGATCCGGAAGGACGGCGAACGGACCGATGACTCCTATTCCCGGCTGGCGGTAGAGCAGATTGTCAGTGTTGGGGTGTAGGGTAATCGCTCCAATCAGGTTGTCTCCGTCCCACGCTGTCATCGTGACGCCATTCGTCGCTCGCTCTTGCGTGACTTTGTCTGGCTGCGTTGCGGCGGTGAAGTTCATGCCTGCATCCAGAAGGGGGGCATATGCCTGATGAAACAGACTGGTGAGCGCGGGGATGGAGTCGGTAGCCTGCCAGGCTCGGAGCGCAATCACTGGTTTTCCTGCACTTTGTCTATTGGTAAAGGAGTCAAAAGCAAATCCTCATCTTCATCTGGCTCGGCGCGTTGGAGATCTTTAGGATTGGGGCTTGTGAATCCCAAGTGTAACAGTAGCCCTCGTGATCGATAATTCACCTTTTTGAACACCGCCATTACTTGCCGAACAAAGTATTGAGACTCAAGTTCAACGAGGAGAGTTCGGACGGTTTCGCTCCCATAGCCCTGGCGCCAGAATGCGCTGTTCAGTTCGTAGGCAATGAAGGCTCTGTGATCCGAGAGCACTGTCGCCTGCACATATCCGATGAGTTCTCCCTCGCTTCTCTGGATTACCCAGTTGAGCCACGCTTCTTTGCCGTCGGGCGATTGACGAGTTTCCAGCCTCTGGAAGCGTTGACGCAAATGTTCTTCGCTTTCCGGGGGCTGATTCTCAAACTCGTAGATCCTTGGGTCGGATAGAACACGGAACATCTCCACGGCGTGGTGCTCGGTCTGCGGAATGAGCGTGAGCCGCTCGGTATGAATCGTTCGCATCCTCGGGTTGCCGGCTTTACTCGATTCCGGCACTTCGGTCCCGATTGTACGCCCCGAATTCTGGCGAAACCAATGTCCTTGGGTATTCTTTGGATTCGTCTGGACCGTTAGCTCAGTTGGCAGAGCAGCTGACTCTTAATCAGCGGGTCGTAGGTTCGAGCCCTACACGGTCCACCATAGTTCTGAACTAAAACCTACTTATTTCAAGTAGATTTTGTTGTTCAGAATTGGGTGCTGGGAAGAGTTCTGGGAAGAATTGCAAACAGGCATTCAGCAAGTTTCTGCTTGGAACCGAAGCGTCTGGACATTTTTCGAGTCAATGATTCTTTGCGAAAGGAAGATCTCTCCAATCGATTCAAGGCGTCGCCTGCATTTGGGTTCTCCGAAGTGAACGCGCCGAACGCTCGCAAGTGGATCGTGAAACGGAGTGGCGTGCGATCGCAAAATCATTACTTGCTCCACTTGGCCGTCGCAGCGGAGAGTCTAATGCCTTTCAGGCAGAATTGGTAACTTGTCGAACCAATGTTGGTATGGGTGAACAGGTGCTGTACGAGACAGCTGATGAGAAGTCCACCTTGCTAAAGCGCGAGACACAGGAAGTCTAGCAAGGCCTCGAACATCAGGAGACTTGTCTGCGAAATGTTGGCGGATCTCCGCTTTATCAGAGGAATCTCCTGTGGGTGACGGTATCCCTGTTCGCTGCTTCCTCGCGGATTTGATTAGGATTCGAGTGACTTGGGCAATCATCACATCTGAAGATAGGATGACTAAGTATCGGTGAATGAGTTCGGAAGCTTCTTCGAGCTGCTTAGGCATCTTCGAACTGCTTAGGCACACAGCTAGCCTCGTCTTGGAACAGATGAATGGTTTATGCGCGAGCTTTGACTCGGTTCTTTCGATAGTGACTCTGTCGGCAAGCCTTTTGGCAGAACTGGGCATCAGAACGGGCGATTGCAGGGACCGGCAGTCCGCAATTTCGGCAGAATCGCTCTGAGAAAGTGGAATCGCCCCACTGCAGGGTTAATCTTATGTAATGCAGACCAAGAGGCGATAAGGGTTGAATCTCAGGCATAAATCCACGCTTTGGTTTGAAGTAAACACGAGTTTCTTCGGCTAACTTACTAGCGATAGCGAGTTCAAGAGTGTCAGTCAGGCCTTGGATCGTAGAGTGATGTGGAAGCAAATCTGTCCCGGAGTCGAGACATTTGAAGAGCCACTTTATCTCGTCCATTCCAGGATAGGAGCGAAGAATGGATCTGGTCTGTTCCGGTAAGGATTTCAATGCTATCGCAACTTCATTTGACTTAATCCCAGGCAACGCCAACAGCTCAATCAGCCTCGTGATAGCGAAGTAGTATGCTGACTCACCTAACCACAGATCTGTTGGCTCGTCCAGCTGGCCCCTTCCTGGACCGCCAGTAAGCATTCCCCACTTCTGTGCTAACTTGACGATCGCTCCTTCGCCTTTTAAGTGCAATTGGCCAAAAAGGCTTGGCCGAATGTGTTTAGCGCGTACCTCTTTGACTCTGAGACCGTCGCCAAACTGAAGACACGCCTTCATTTCGTCTTGATTCAACCATGCTCTGGAAAGGCACGGATTACTTGCCACTGGTGCTTCGAGGTGAGAAAATTGAATGGAAGGATTCTCGGGAATCACCGCAAGATAGGTCTTGATTCTCCTTTGAAAATCCTGGGCAGCCGTTGAAAATTCTGCGCTGTTACGCATAACGTTACGGATGAGTCTATCCTATGCGTGGCACTAAGGATAAGAATGGCCCCATGAGTACATCTCATAACACCAACGAACCTATCCGCCCCGTTCTGACCATTGCTGAGGTCTGCGACTTGTTACGGATCAAGAGATCCAAGTGCAACGAGATGATCCGCTCCGGTCAACTGGAATCATTCCGGCTTGGTGGCCGATGCCGCCGTATCGTCGGAGCCTCGGTTGCAAAACTGATCGAGGGGGAAAACGCTTGAGGGGACCTCACTGTAACGACCTCGAACCACAACATCTGAAGGAGTTGAGAGATCGGTCCGGAATCTCTAATGAAGTGATTATGGAGCGGACTTACCGCACTGTAACATCCAGCCACGAGCTGTTGGAACTGGGCTTCTCAAAAGGGCAGTGCCGAGTCCCAGGCTTGCTGATCCCAATCTACGGTGTGGATGGACAGGTGGTTTCACATCAATACCGCCCGGACAATCCCCGAGCTAGGCACGGCAAGCCCGTAAAGTACGAGTCTCTGCCCGGTACTCCGCCACGCATTGACGTGCCACCAAGAGTCAGAGAACACCTTGGGAATCCAGCAACTCCACTTTGGATTACGGAAGGGTCTAAGAAGGCGGACTCGGCGGTCGCCAGGGGACTCGTGTGTGTCTCCTTGTCCGGCGTTTGGAACTGGCGAGGACGGAATCAACATGGGGGAAAAGTTGCCATAGGCGACTTCGAGTCAATTGCTTGGAATGGGCGCAAGGTCTATCTCGCGTTCGATTCAGATGTAACGACAAAGCCGGAGGTGCGGGATGCGCTAAACCGGCTTGTCGCATACTTAAAATCGAAGGGGGGCAACGTTCAGGTCATTCACATCCCGTCACCGGACGGGGAGAAGATGGGTCTGGATGACTACTTCGCCTCCGGAGGGACTGTCGAGCAACTTCTAGCTAGCGCCGGACTGATGCCGAACAAAGTCGAAGATCCATCAAAACGAGCGAGCATGGCAACAGAACTCGTCGAGCTAGTTCTGAAAAGCGATATAGAGTTTTGGCATAGCCCAGAGATGGAGCCTTACGCAACCTACAAAGTTGGTGGGAGGCCAGAATCTTCAAAACTAAGAAGCTCTGCCTTCTCGTTGCAATGCAGAAGCCTTCTTTACGAGGCAAAAAAGAAGCCGATCAACTCGGATGCTTTGCGAGAGGCGGTTGAGAGCATGGCCGCGAAGGCTGTGTACGAAGGAGCGTGCCACCCTGTCAACCTTCGGATCGCCTGGGAGAGCGACTCAATCTACCTGTACCTATGCGACGATCAGAAGCAAGTTGTTCACATCTCGCCTGGCGATTGGACTGTGATCGCCGCATCGGATTGCCCGGCGAAGTTCTGCCCTTCAAAACATGCTCGGGGGCTGCCCATCCCCTCGAAAGGAGGCAGCCTTGATGAACTCTCGCGATTCCTCAGCATCGATCCCGAAGACTTCGCCCTAGTTGAGGGATTTCTAGTGGGCTGCTTTCTGCCGGAAGGCACGCTCCCAATCCTCGCAGTCTCAGGCGAGCAAGGCTCCGGAAAGTCGTTTGGCTGCAAGTTGATTCGGTCTCTTATTGACCCTGACGTAGCGCCTAATCGGAGTATCCCTCGCGACTTATCGGCCCTCACTTCAGCGGTGACTTGGAATCATGTGGTAACGCTTGACAACGTTTCGGGAGTCAGTCATCAACTGTCCGATGCCTTGTGTTGCGTCGCTTCTGGAACTGGATTTGCGAGCAGGCAACTTTACACTGACAGCGAGGAGCATGTGACGATCGCTCGCCGCCCGATCATCATCAACGGCATCGAGGACGTCATTGGGCGTGCCGATCTGGCATCTCGGACCCTACTCATCCGGTTCAAGAGGATTGGTGACGAGGGCCGAATACCGGAAGGTCAACTTCAGTGCGAGTTTGAGGCAAAGCAATCTGAGATTCTAGGTGGGATCCTCGACCGCGTGGCTACTGCTCTAGCCATGAGAGGCTCCATCAAGCACCGGACACTGCCACGTCTTGCAGACCTCGCACATTGGGTCAGCGCGTCGGAACCCGAAGTATCTCGGGGAAGGTTCGTGGATCAACTGTTTTGCAATCGCGCCGAGCAAAACGCGGTGGCAATTGAAAGTGATCTACTCGCAATGGCGGTCATGGAGATAACAGGCTCATTGGGAGAAATCGAAGCCTCATCCACGGAACTCTTCAAGATCCTATGCGAACGAGAGGGAGGAGCACATGGCAGATTGCCACACGGGTGGCCGAAGTCTCCCAAAGCGCTGACGGCTGCTTTAAGAAGGCTTGCTCCCATACTTAGGCAAGTCGGGGTCGAGTGCAGTCAGGGACGTTCCGGCGAAAAGCGATATTGGATTCTAACGAATGCCAAAAGCATCCCGCCGGATGTGTCACATCTGTCAGAAGCGTCATAGAGCCCAGCTTTTGAACCTGGCGGGGACACTTTGCTCAGTGACGAATGAGATGCCGGATCGGAGGAAGTGTCATTAGATCTGTCACAGAAAACGAACCGATTCCGAACCTAGTTCAGTCGCTGATGACACGAATGACACATATGACGGATCCAGCAATGGATTTACGGATCTATAGCTCAGACGGAGATCAGAGCAGCGAAAAGCAGGCTGGGAAGGTTATTGGCTTGATCCATTACGGTCTTGTAGTTGCGCCAAATGACTCACTAACTAGAGACAGTACTCTTCCGTATTTATGTGGAACCGTTAGCAGTTAGAGAATCGTCTAATGTAACGGAGTTTTAGGATTATGGGAGGATTTGGTAGTGGTTGCCGAACGTCACGACTAACCGTAGAAGAGTGCTTACGTTTAGATGCGAACTTCATAACAAGACCGGCAAAGGGAAAGCGAGTCCACATCAACTGGGTTGTCTGGAAGCGGCGTGAATCACGGGTGGCGTCTGCCCTGTACTGGATGTTCTCGGTCGAGGACACGGTTCGCGAAGTTAGTGTCCGGGTCTTACGGGGTCCGAATTCTCTGACCAGAACATTACGACTAAGACGTGAACTTATTCCAAAGGGAGGCAGTCGATACCTCTTTGTGTGCCCTAGCTGTGGCTCCCGTCGACTCTCGCTATACCAGCCATTTTCGTCGACTTACTGGGCTTGCCGCGAGTGCTTTGATCTCACTTATCACTCCTGCCGTGACTCCGGTCGTTACCGAGGTCTTGGCAAGATGCTACTAAGCACGGGTGGTGCGGAGATGGCGGCCGTAGCGGCAAGTGTGCTTGAGCGCGCGGAACGTGAGAAGCGCAAAAAGGACATCCATGAAAAGTTCTTAGAGCGCAGGCGGAAATGGTACAGGATGAGAAAAGAAGCCGTAGTCCCCACGAAGATTGTGAGTGATGAAAACTGCGCTGCCAATCCGGTGAAGTACCGTAACCTTACAGAATGATGCAGTACATGGAGTTCCCTTCACCATTGACCCACACTCGATTCTTAATTGTGTTTAGCGATACTACGTCAGTCTGCGCCTTGGAGTGCGAACCTCTCCCTTGTGCGAAACAAATCCATTAACACAGTGGAAGATGCAATCGGCGACGCCATGGTTCCGGAGACAGCTCTTCTTGAAGGCGTTAAACACGCATCACGTTGACCGATCATCGGAGATTACTTCCTATTGGAAGACCGCGCGAAGATATACAGGTTGATGCGCCTGGAGGATGCGTCCACTTCATGGGCAAGCGGAAGAGCGGGATAGTGCATCCTCATTATTCAGTGGACAATCACCTGTGCGTATACTTCGCTCATGGGAACCAGTAACTACGAGTTGCCTGAGGACTCGCCTGGCGACAATGATGTGCCCTCACCTACGATTGACCCGGCAAAAGAAGATGAACTGAGATTCAAACCGCAGATGTCGGCAAAGCGTCGGAGACGGTCAAACACGATGGTTGTGTGGGTGTATGACTCAGACGGCAAGGTTACGGGCAAGCATTATCAACGAAAGCGTCAGTCGCACCGGACGCAGTGACATCTCCGGTCAATCCGGAGGGCAGACTTCCGCTATCCATTCTTATCCATTCGCGCAACGAAGTGGAGCAGATTGAAGCGTGCATTCAGACCGCCCTGGGCTGGGCAGCAGAAGTTCTTGTTTGCGATATGGCGAGCACAGATGGCACACCGGAAAGGGCAACAGAGCTTGGTGTGGATGTCTTCGCGGTTGAATATATTGCCGAGTTCGATTCAGCCCGTAACCTTAGCGCGGAGAAGGCAACTCAGCCATGGATCCTTTACCTTGACGCCGATGAGCGGCTCACGCACACAGTGAAGGAGACAATCGCCGGGCTCATTCGCTCCGCTCCGGAGGATGTGTCGGCCTTCAATATCCCGTTTCGCACGTTCAGCTTTGGAAGGTGGATAGAGCACGCGGGCCGCTGGTGGCCCTCCTACAAGTCTCCTCCACTTCTTCGGCGAGGTTCATTTACCTTTTCTGGAAGAGTGCACGATCCCGCCCAGATTAGAGGCCGCATCATCAAGGTCACCCCGCGAAGCTCCGAAGACGCCATCGAGCATCACTCGCACCGCGACCTCACTCATTACTTCGAGAAGCTCAATCGTTACACCTCGCTGGAGGCGATGAAACCACAAAGTCAGCCGAGTACTTGGCAGACCGCAGCCGAGGGCCTTGGCCGCACCTTCGCGTGGTACTTCGACGAGACAGAAGGGACAAGGGACGGACAGGCCGGGTTTCTTCTTGCCTTCGGTAGCGCGGTCTACGACACTGTTTCCCATTTGAAGCGACTGGAGCATCGTGAAGATTCAGAGATTCCCGCATCTGCGGCCGAGTTCCTCTCGGTAGCCCTTCGGGCCGCGCAGATTGAAAATCCAGACGACTTTGCCATTCCCTCGATTTCGGCTCTGCCGCTTGGCATTACCCTCTGCCAAAGCGGTGGAAAGTCGCGCATCTACCGCGCTGATGGTGTTCGCACCTTTGAGGCCGAGTGGACTTCGGAGAGCAAAACGGACGTGAGGATTCGCTCGGTCACGCACCGGGGAGCCCTGGAGGTGTTTGGCGGCGGTGAGGTGCAACTCTTTGAGTCCGTTCGGGCCATCCGTGAGTTTGGGGTGGAATCGGATATTGGGATCGGGGTGATTCCACCAAGTGGTGAGCTAACCCACATCTATTCGCTCCACACCCCCGAACTTCTTGGCACCTTACAGCACTCAGGAGCGCCGTATGTGCTCTCACCCATCTACTGGGACCGCGCTGAGCTCGCCTGGGTTACGCCAAGGCTCTGCGGCGCTATGGAATGCGCCACAACGCTCGGTGAAGCGATTGAGGTCTACGCATCCCTCAGAGCGGAAGCAAGCCTTCACGAGGGCAGCGGGCGATTCGTCTCCGCTTTGCCGCCTTGGGTGAAGGAGTTGGTTCTCAGAGGCTCCATGATTCTGCCTAACGCCCAAAGAGAAGCCGAGAAACTTGGCGCATCGATTGGCGAGGATCTTCCTAGTGTCCAAGTCATTCCCAACGCCGCGCCGAAGCACCCGGTCGCTTCCAATGTTCCTGGCCTTCCCGAGCGTCCGTTCGTTGCCTGCGTGGGACGCATTGAACCAAACAAGAATCAGCTGACCCTCATCCTCGCCTCAAGGCTCGCAGGGTTACCTCTTGTTCTGGTCGGTAACGAAGTGCATCCCGCCTATGCCGAACTCTGCAAGCGTTTTGCCGGAAGCGACACCCAATTTCTGGGAGGGCGGACTCCATCCGAAGTTGCGGGTGTCTTGCGCCAGGCTACGGTGCACTGCCTTCCTAGCTTTGGCGAGACCCCGGGGATAGCGAACCTAGAAGCTTGCCGGGCCGGGTGCGCACTCGTCTGCAGTGACCGAGGAGCCGAGATCGAGTACTTCGGAGACCGCGCCGCCTACTGCGATCCACTCGACGTGCATGGACTAGCGCAATTGCTGACCCAGTCCATGCAGAATGAGCGAGACGAAACGCACGTCGTTCCCACTTGGGAAGATGCCGGACGACAACTAAGCCAGGTGTACCGCAGTGTCCTTGAAGAAAGCTAAGAAGGCAAAAAGACAAGGCGTGCTGTGGGAAGGAAGTTTCTTTGCCTGGCATAGCCTCGCTCACATCAACCGCGAACTTTGCGTAAGACTACATCAGCGAAACGTCGTTGATGCCATCCGTACATACGATCAGTGGGTGGAAGAGGTCCAGCCTCCCCAAGTGGATACGCTCAAGTCCCTCGTTCAACCGGATTGTGCGGCTCGCCTAACCATACGCCATTCCTTTCCGCCGAATCTCGGCGAGAGTCAGGGCGACCTTGTTTTGATGCAGCCCTGGGAGTTTCTGAGGGCTCCTAAACTCTGGGTGGATGCAGTTCGGGGGCCCTTGGTGCGCGAGCTCTGGGTCAACTCAGAGTTCACGAGAAGTTCCTACGTCCTTGCTGGAGCCCCGCCGGAGAAGGTCCGCGTGATGCCCCTGGGATTTGATGAAGACGTCTTCCAACCCGGCGAGAATCCTGAGAGCGATGAGTTTCGGTTCCTGTATGTGGGCGGCACCATCGAGCGCAAAGGGATCGATATCCTGATGAGCGCGTACCTTGCGGAGTTTCGCCGAAACGAGAATGTCCGGCTCATCATCAAAGACACAGGATCGAAGCATGTCTACTCGCACGCTAATCACGTCGAGCCCATTACGAGTATCGTCAATGATCCAAACGCCGCCTGCGTAGAACTCATTACCGAGGACTTAGAGCCAGAGGCCCTCGCAAGGCTCATGCAAAGTTGTCACTGCATTGTGCAGCCCTACCGGGCGGAAGGGTTCTGCATGCCCGTACTCGAAGGGATGGCCTTTGGCCTCGTTCCCATCGTCACCCTGGGCGGTCCAACCGACGACTTTGTTCCTCCCACTGCCGGGTTCAAGATTGCGAGTCGTCACGTTCAGATTTCGCAGACCTGGGGCCTCGAAAGCACTGAGCCGCAAGGATGGCTTGAACCGGATGCCCACGACCTCCGCCAGTTGATGCGCCGCGCCTTTACGGACCCAGACGAACTAAGGGCAAAGCGGGAGGCAGGCATCGCGGAAGCAGCAAAGTGGACCTGGGAACGCGCAGCGGATACGTATGAAGCCCGGATCAAAGAACTCCTGAGCCCAGTCGTAAAGCCTCGAAACGGTCAGGCATCCATCTCCCTTTGCATGATCGTCAAGAACGAGGAGCGTGTCTTAGAGGAATGCCTCCGGAGCGCGGTTCATCACTTCGACCAGATCATCATCGTGGACACCGGCTCAACCGACGCCACTAAAGAGATCTGTTACCGGTTCGGTGTAGACCTTCGGGAATCCACCTGGCCAGATAGTTTCGCTGAAGCGAGGAATCAGTCGATGATCCGGGCCACGGGCGACTGGATCATGTGGATTGACGCCGACGATACGCTTCCCGAAGGGTGCATGGATCACGTGCGAGGCGCAATTGCGGCGGCTACTGCCGATGTCGTCGGGTTTGTCATTCCGGTGCGATTCAAAGAAGAAGGCGGCTTTGGCACAGAAGTAGACCACGTAAAGGTGTTTCGCAACTTCCCCGGCCTGAAGTGGGAAGGGCGTATCCATGAGCAGATCCTGCCTTCACTTCGCGCCCTTGCCCGTGAACACGGATTTGAGGATGGCGGCAAGATTGCAAGGCTCCCAACCTACGTTTTTCACTCCGGCTACGACACATCAGAAAGTGGTCAGGCCCGCAAGCGCGAGCGGGACACCCATCTCCTGAAGCTGGACTTAGAGGACCGGCCGGGGCATCCATTTGTTCTCTTCAACCTTGGCATGACCGCCCACTACACCGACGACCACGAAGCGGCCGTCCGGTGGTTCGAGCAATCTCTCGCCAACTCTCACCCCGGCGATTCTCACGTTCGCAAAGCCTATGCGCTTCTGGGTGCTTCTCTTAGAAGACTCGGTCAACTCACCGAAGCCCGGCAACGCCTCAGCGATGGTCTGGCCCAGATTCCTGGCGAACCTGAAATCCACTTTCATCTTGCCCAGTTATGCGCGGACGAAGGAGATCACGACAGCGCAACCCAGCATTACCAGGCCGTACTGGGAGCCGAGATTAGGGGAGCCTTCACGAGCCTCGATCCCGGCATCCTTGGTTACAAGACGCACCACAATCTTGCGCTGAGCTACCTCGCCAAGGGTGATTATCCATCCGCCCGCGAGCAATGGCGACAGGCCCTCGCCGCTACCGGCAGAGCCGAGATTGCCTTCACGCTCTTTGATTCCGCTCTGGAGCATAGTGATCTTCAAGCTGCACGGGACATGCTGCTTTGGACCGAGACAAACCAAGGACATGGAGAGTCCTGGGCGAACATGGCGCTTCGGCTGTGCGAGAGGACGGGGCTAGATCCCCTCGTTCAACTCGGAGCCGCGATCCAACGTTCACCGCATCCCAACGGCGTCAAGAAGGTTCTTGCCAAGTATCTGCTTAACGCCGGGAGAAAGGAAGAGGCGGTACCGCTTCTGGATGAGATGCAATCGCATGGCGATGCCGAAGGCGCATACTTCCTCGGGGTGCTTGCCGAAGAGCATGAGGAGCTGGAGAAGGCTCTGCGCTGGTTTGAAAGAGCGGCGGCGCTCAACCCTGCGCACACCGGGACACTCTCTAGGATAGCTTCGTTAAAGTCTCGCCTGAAGATTTAACGAAAAAAGTGATCCACACGAAACCAAATCTGTAGTGGCCGCGTTATACTGACCAAGATACGAGGCTAAGGTTGTGATTCTTTCGCCCAGTGCCGCCCGCCATGCGGCCAATCCCCAACACGCGGGAGCTTTGCAGAACGCAACGCACTCGGGGAGCGGCGGGGTGCCTGGGGATGGCCCGTACATTACTCTCTGGCTAAAGGTTGAGTCTGACTGCATCGAGGATGTTGGGTTTGCTTGTAACGGATGCCCGTCAAGCATGGCAACGGGAAGCGTAATGACCTCTGTTCTCCTTGGAAGGACCCTCGATCAGGCACGGCTCATCAACGCCAACGATATCCTTCTTGTCCTTCAGGCATTGCCTGAAGGGAAAGAGTATTACGCCGACCTCGCCGT
>JAHBTC010000078.1 GCA_019638835.1 Fimbriimonadaceae bacterium | reverse complement strand
AAAACAGAAAACTCGGTCGTGAGATAATAAAGGTTGTTCTCTTGAAGTGCCTGGATGGTCGCATTTTGGGCAGTGCGGTAGCCCAGAACCGCGTCCCCGGCGGGCAAGTATGCCGTTGCTCCGAGGGCTTTACTTTCCGCAAGGACGTCCCGTACATCAGCCGCGTTGTATCCCGCTTGGTTGCTGTGTCTTGCGATGAGTTCAAGACCAGCGTTCGTGACGAGTTTCGCCTCATCCGGATCGATACCGATGGGGGTGTTCAAAAAGAGGTCAAGATCGTCGGAGTCGAGCAGAGTTCCATTGAAGCCCCCTTCACCTTGAACTCCTCGCACTTGTCCGATGGGTGGCCCGTTGCGACGCATCCCTCGCTCGAACCGGTCGATATCGTTTGATGGGACAACGAACTGAGTCCCCGTATTGGGCATGATTTGCCGGACGGTTTGCTCCTGAAGGGCAACGCCAGTCGCTCCCGCCGATTGCAAGCGTGCAAGGGCTTCTGCCACGGACACTCCTTCCGCGTGGGCAAAGGCGCGAACCGTCGGCATTTCGACCATGATTCCCACTGCTCGGTTGCTTTGCTCCACTGAATAGCGATAGCCGAGACTGACCATCGCGACGAACACCGCCACAATTCCCGCCAACACACCCCACAGGGGCACCCTATTCATCATCAAACTCCTTGTCTTCTTCAAACCGCCGATCCTTCAAAACGGCGAGGCGACCACCCATGACCTGAATCGTAAGCATCCCCGCAACAAAGCCACCCGCGTGGGCCCATGTTGCGACGCCGTCTTGGGGGAGCAACAGTTGGGTAAGGAACCACGCTCCCAAAAGCACCCAAGTAACCAGCGTAAAGGGCCAAAAGAAAAACGGAGGCACGATGACACGAATGCGGCTACCGGGGAATAGCAGAAAGTACGCGCCCAGTACCCCGCCAATTGCGCCCGAGGCTCCGAGCACCGGATTGACGGAATTCGGGTCGCTCATGATTTGGGCCGCCGAAGCCGCTACACCCCAGAAAAGATAGTAAAGCGCGAACCTCCACCCGCCAATTGCCGATTCAACATTTGGTCCGAAAACCGCCAAGAAGAACCCATTTGCGATGATGTGCGGGAGGTTCGCATGCATGAACATGCTGGTGAAGAGCTTTCGCAAATCGCTCACGTCGCCGCCACCTCGCAAGACGTTCCAAATCTCTCCGGGTCGCATCGCAAGGTCAGCGAATGCAATGCTGTTTCCAAATAGGTTCAGACCCCGATCCCAGACGTATATGAAGACGAGCAGTCCGAGGACGGTGTACGTGACAATTGGCGTATCTGTCGCCTTCAAATTGTCACGGACCGGGAGCATGTCGGTGCGGATTCTACCGGTGACTTATCGCGCCCAGAAAATGCCGTACTGTCCCGTTTCTAATGGGTTGCCCTTCCGCACGGTGTTCGCCTTGCGGGTGCCATCTATCGCCCACGGCGCCGCCGCCGGGAATTGGTCTGTTCCTCCCAGATCCAGAAAGACTCCGAGGCTGATCGCTTGTTCGCGCAATGTGCCTAGCGGAGACTCTGTCACCGTGCCAAGCGTCGTGCCCCGACTATTGTAGGTGTCGTCGCCTTCGCCATCCACCATGATTCCAATCCCGTTGGCGTTGCCTGCTCCCAAACTCAGGTTCGGGGCCGTATACGAATCTGAACCTGCCCAATCAACGAGAACGCCGAGCGAAAAGTCGTGCCCGGCTCCCTGAGCCATATTGAGCAGGGCAGTATATGTATCGCGGCCGTTCCCGTCCTCAAGTGCACCTACAGCAAAGTGAGCCGCCGCCCCTTGCACATACCACTGCCCGGTGTAACGGTCGTTGCCTCCGCTATCCCAAAGCATGCCCGCACTCATCCAGTATCCAACACCCTGACCAAACACGCCGCACTTATAAATGTCGTTGCCGTTGACATCGTAAAGCAGGCCCACACCGCCCGCGAGGCTATCCCCACCCAAATAATCGCGGCGCACTCCGTTCCCTGCACCCTGAGCCATCGAAACGTTGTGCTCCGTCGTTTGCGGTGAAGGAAAGTCGATCACTTCGTCGTTTGCGTCATAGGTGTCGTCTCCGCCGCGATCGATGAGCGCACCGACACCCAGCGTAAGTCCGCAACCCTGTACTTGCTGGAATCCAAAGTACTTGTCAGAACCAGCATTGTCTTCCAGAATTCCGAAACCGACGCGGGCAAATCCTTGGCTGTCGGCATACGCATCGTACGTATCGTTGCCTTCGAGATCACGAATGTAAGCAATCCCAAAAGACGCCGACCCCATACTCGGCTTCTGCGATCGGTACAGGTCGTCTCCCTTGACATCCGTACCAAAAACGTAGCCGTAGACCGCGCATCCTGGTCCGGGTACGGCTCGATTCTCCCGTCGTCCCGGCCAGTTGGCGAGTGATGAGTCGAGAGGGACTCCCGCGCTTACCCATTGATCGTTGCCTTGAGTGTCAATCGCAATACTTAGCCAATTGTCTGCGCTTCGATTGTTGGGCACGTCCACGTACGTGTCGTTGCCGGCGGTGTCTATGACCAGCAAAACGGGGTCTCCGCCGTAGGTCTGGCTCCCGGTGCCGTTCAAGAGGATGTCGCCCCACTTTGTCGGTATGCGGATCGAATAGGTCGATGCTTCTGGTGCGATTTGCGCCCAGAGTCGGGCTTGTTCCACTGCGGCCGCCAAATCCTGGCCGCCCGCCGCTAGATATCCCCGGTCAACGCGTCGGAGCAACGATCGCTCCCGCATTGCCACAACCGGATCGTAACCGCCATCGGGCCGAAGGGCGTTGCTATAGGCTCCGGGTAAGTCCGTGATGTCCAAGAACGCCGCCGTGCGGAAACGATAGGAACTGAGAGCCACATCCAGTACAAGTGCGGCTGCTTTCTGCACGTCCGCAGGAACGGAAGTGAGATTCGGTACTTCCTCCGCGATCAAGCCTTGTCGCCGCATTTGCTCCAGTGCCGCCCGAAGAGCGTCAGGCTGGCTCGCTCGCGTTTTGGCTTGCGCGATTGGGTCACCCAAGAGTTCCCTACGCGATGCGGCATCACCAAGCCGCGCAATCACTGAGACCGTCTCCAGCGGATTCGAAACCGATGTTGCTAATGAGCGGCGATGCATTTCCATCGTGAACGGAACGCCCCACGGATTATCAATCAGTGAATGATAGAGGGGAAGCGAGAACTCGCCGTCACGATAGTATGCCATCATCCCTGGGTTGAACCGAGCGCTTGACGTCGTCAGCCCAACAGCCCCCAAGGCGACGTCAAAGTCGGCGGGCAAGTCGGTCGGCTGGGTCATTCCTAGAGGGTTAGCGAGCGCAATGCTAGTGGCAAGAGCGAGAGTCATCATAACGGCGGTGGCCCTGGGGCTATATAACCTCACTTTGGCCCAAGTTTCTAACGCGCCACCACTGAATCCGTTCGTTCGACCCGCGCCGTACACGTTTTCGGCCCCTTCACCAACGGAGAGCAACGAGTTCTGGCGCCGATACACGCTTGACTTTGATTCCGCAATGCCCTCCGGCGTCGAACCCAACGACACGGTTCCAATCTTGATTACAGTGCCGACCGAGCAGATCGGAAAGGCTCCGGTCGTGATTCTCCTTCACTATTGGGGAGCGACCGATCAGAACGTGGAGAAGAACCTCTCGGACAGGTTGGCTAAGAGCGGAATCGCTTCCATCGCGTTGCCGATTCCTTATCATTTGCAGCGCACACCACCAAACACACGTTCGGGCGAGATGGCGATTACCGCTGACCCGGCCCAGATGCGGGAAGTACTCATCCAGGCAATGGCTGACCTATCCCGAACGATTGATTGGATCGAGACGCAAGAGAATCTCGATTCATCAAGAGTGGGTCTGGCCGGGATTAGTCTCGGCGCAATCGTCTCCTCTTTGGGATACGGGGTTGAACCACGCATCAAGGCGGCGGCTTTCATGCTCGGCGGCGCCGACCTTGCCGGGATCTTCTTCAGCAGCAGCCGAACGGTACCGCTCAGGGAAGAGATGAGGCGGCGCGGCTACACCCCGGAATCACTTCGCCAAGAGTTGGCCCCCGTTGAACCGCTCACCTACCTTCGCGCGGATGATCCGAGACCGACATACATCATTCGCGCACGCTTCGACACCGTGGTAATGCCCGGGCAGACTCAGAAGCTAATGGACGCTCTACCTGGGGCAAAACTTCTGGAGCTTGACACGGGCCACTTTGGTGGGGCAGTGGTGCAAAACCGGCTCCTGGGCACCGTGAGCGAATTCTTCGTCAAGACCTTCCGGAACGAGTCGTTCTCGGCACCCACCCGTTTCTTTGCCCCTACTCTTCGTTTCGGCGCAATCGGAGGTGGAGAAGAGCCACTGACTTTCTTCGGAGGGTTTGACTTGTGGCGATCCGGTTCGGGATTTGCCAGCATTTTGGTGACTCCTCAGGGACCGCGCGGATTTCTTGGAGCGGGGCTTGGGCGAGAGTGGGCGGTCGGAATCTACGCTTCGCCGCGCCGGACTACCTGGGGCATTCTTTGGAATATCGTGCTCTGACGGTCGCGGCCCGCGAAAACCTGCGGACAACCTACATTGGTCTTGCGCTTGCACTTCCCGGAGCCCGGTTGGTCCACGATCGAGCCCCGACGGTCTGCGTAGGGCCAGGGTTACCAACATTCGCGAACTTCGCCATGGAGTTCGACGATGAGGACGCTTGGTCGCGCACCCGAAATGAAATCCGAACGGCAGAGATTCGCCCTGACCGGTTTTGGGCGTTTCTCAACGACGCCGACTTAGATGATCGGCTTCGCTCGCGCCTCATGCAAGATGCGTTTCTCTACCGACATCGGCTTGCAATGATGGCGTGGGAGGGCTCTGTCTCGGGGGAAATCGCTACCCTACGGATGGCGGAGAGTCGCAAGGAAGTCGCCGAGTTCATGGTTCGGCAGTTCTTTCGCGCATCGGCGCCCGAAATGCGTGAGGCGATCGTTCAAAGCACAGTTCATAGCCAGCACCAACTCCGATTCATTGGTGCCGGCGCAGGGTGCATTGGCGCGGTGATGACTGTAGAGACTCCGGGCGTGCTTGGGCTTTATAACCTCTGCGTGGACGGCTCTCACCGGGGACTCGGAAGAGGTGCCGCCATCGTCCGGGCGGTGCAATCTGAAGCCTCTGCCGCGAATAGGATCGTCACCCTTCAGTGTGACGAACTATTGGTTCCGTGGTACGAAAGACTTGGCTTCACACGCATCGGCTCGGTTGAAACTTGGTCTGGAATCGCTCCGGCCCCATCCGGCGGCGACGCCAGACTCGCATAATCCCCTTGAGCGGGAATCAGGTTCCCCAACAATAGGATTTAGAATGAAGGTCAGCATTATCGGTGGCGGCGGCCGCGTCGGATCAGACGCCGCATACTCTCTTCAACTCGGTGGCATCGTCCGCGAAATCGCTTTGCTCGACGCAAACGCCGACATGGCGGCTGGCGAAGCACTTGACCTCCGCCACGGGGCTTCTCTCGTCGGGGGGCAGTTCTTCACCAGCGGCGATTACGGGATCCTCGAGGGAAGCGACTGCATTGTCATCACGGCTGGCCTTCGGCGCAAGCCCGACGAGAGCCGACTGGACCTCATCAACCGAAACGTCACTTTGTTCAAGGACATTCTTGAGTCCGTCAAGGGCGTGAAACTCAAGGACTCGACGACGTTCTGTATTGTGAGCAACCCGGTTGATATCCTCACGCAACTCACCGTTCAAGCCGGTCTTGTTCCCGAGCATCAAGTTCTCGGATTGGGCACGGTTCTCGACACCGCCCGTTTCCGATCCCTGATCGCCGATCACTTCCACGTCAACGCGCTTGACGTGAAGGCGCTGATCTTAGGTGAGCACGGCGATTCGATGGTTCCGATTTGGAGCAGCGCCACGGTCGGTGGTGTTCCCATGTCCTCAATCCCCGGCTGGGGTTCAGGCACAGCGGACGAAATCTTCGCGGCAACTCGTACGAGCGGTGCGGAAGTGATCCGACAGAAAGGTGGGGCGGGCCGGGCCGTCGGAATCTCGATCAAGGAAGTTGTTGAGGCGATCGCCCTCGACAACGGCCGGGTATTGCCAGTTTCGGCTATGCAGAAGGGCGCTCTCGGCGTGTCAGGTGTCTGCTATTCAATGCCCACCGTTGTGGGCCGCCTCGGCGCGTCCTCGATTTGGGAGCCGTCGGTGACCGACGCCGAGAAGGAAGGTCTACATAAGTCCGCCCAGGCACTGAAGGACACGCTCGCCCAAATCGGCGCGTAAGACTTCAGACGACCACGCTGTCATTCCGGAATGAGCCTGCGGGCAGCGGATTGCCTCAACACCTTCTACTTGGTGTTGAGGCTTTTTCTGTTTGCGCGAACTCGCGGGAGAATACATCCACGGCCGTTCTCTTCCTTTCCGTTGCTAGTCAGATGAAGAGGGTGAGATCTCGAAGTGAGTTGGTCACATCAGGCGGGTGGTGATCCCTCATCCCAAATAGTGCGCCGCGACTAGTCGAGCGGCGGTACTCACTTTCTCCATCCGCGAGGTCCGGGCACGCGCTGCAAAGACGTTGTAATCCATCTCTTCGATCCGGTCGAGGATCCGTGCGTAGAGCACTCGCGCCAACCTCACCGCCAATCTCCGGCTCGCCGGGATCTCTTGGATTGCCTGGTCCGCTTGCGCATACAACTCCCGGGCCCGAGCAATCTCAAACTGCATCAATGACCGGAAGCCCTCACCCATGACCCCGGTGGCAATCTCCGACTCAGATACACGAAAGCGTTCAAGATCATCAAGCGGTAGATATACTCTTCCGCGTTGATAGTCTTCGCCGATATCACGCAGGAAATTCGTAAGCTGCATTGCATTCCCAAGAGCGCAGGCTCCGGCGAGTACGTCAGGCGTCTGAGGTGCTTCCAGAATGGCCGCCATCATCATGCCGACGGCAGCCGCGCTCCCTCGCATGTAGCCCTCAAGTTCGGAATAAGTCTGGTATCGGCTCACGGTTAGGTCCTGCACCATCGCGTCCAAGAACAACCGAGCTTCCGCCACCGGCACGCTCCCCTCACGGAGCAAGTCACAGAACGCGCGCAGGGCCGGCTCTTCCGGGGTGTCACCTTCCATCCCCCTCTCCATCTCTTCTCGGTAGTTCTTCAACTTGGCCGCGACGCACTCCAAAGGCTCCGAAGGGTTATCCACCCACTCATCCGGCACCCGGACAAATGCATAGAGAGCATCGACTCGCTCCCGAATCCGGGGCTCAAACCGCCGGCTCGCAAAGTAGTAAGTTGTGCCGTATTGACGGTGGAGGTCACGGCACACCCGCTTATCTTGCTCAGTTGCGAAAGGCATACGAAACTACCGGTGCCGAAGCATCATTCTTCAATGATCTATGTAATGGATTGGTTTCTCGTCGGCAAACCGGGCACCAAATCCCTAGAATTTTCCGGCCCGCCGTCGCATGTCCCAGCGCTCGTTGACGTCCAACGTTCCCCGCGCGAGAAGTGCAGCCTCGATCGGTTCCCTAGTCAATCCCCTCTCAGCTTCGGCGGCGAGAATGTCGCACATCTGCTTGGCCCGCGAACGCAGGTTCGGACCAAGGGTGAGCGGTTCCCCCATCCACACGCCAGCAAGCGGGCGCTCGTGAATCCCCATCACCGTGGTGATTCCTACCGGAACCACCGTAACGTCAGGCACCCGCTTTAGCACCAAGTCCAGAGCCTCTCCAACATGCCACGGTTGACCAGCGGAGCGGAGATTGCCGTCCGCAAACAAAACGAGTGACTCATCGTTCTTGTTCATGCGGCGGATCGTCTCCCGGATCGTCTTGGTTCGCTCGGCCATGTCGCCAGGCGTAAACGGCATCCCCCCCACAAATCGGAACGGCGTGAACGCGTAGTATTCGGCGATCCAGTCCAGGCAACGGATCCCGAGTCGGTCTACGGCGTGGAACATGAGGTATCCGTCGTGCCAATTGTGGTGGGTGCAGGCGAAAACGACGGGCGCAACAAGAGGAGTATGCGGCGGACGCCAATAGACGGAGTGAAAGCGGTGACGGATCGAACGACGTATCATCGCGCCCACCAACTTGCCAGGCAGACCTCGCTCCTGCACCCCCATCTCAGGACTAGTTTAGTCGGCAGTCGGGTAAGGCGCAAGAATGACCTTGCCCAAGTTGCTCTTACTGGCCCTGATGGCCCCGGTCATGGTCGCGGGGCAGAGGGCACCGGCCCCTCACCAGCCGGAACAGATGAATGTCGTCCTCATCATGGCGGACGACTTGGGCTACGGTGAGTTAGGTTGTTACGGACAAACCAAGATCAAGACTCCCCATATTGATGCACTTGCTGGGGAAGGAGTCAGATTCACGCAGGCTTACTCACCGAGCCCCGTCTGTGCCCCCACGCGGGCTTCCTTGATGACGGGCAAACACCAAGGCCATGCGGCCATTCGGGGCAACAAAGAAGTCGGAGGTTGGGGGCTCAATGAAGGGGAAGGCAACGCTCCGCTACCCGATTCCGAGAAGACGATGGCGGAGTGGTTCAAGCAAGCGGGCTACGCAACGGGGGCCTTCGGTAAATGGGGACTTGGCGGCCCTGGGAGCGAGGGCCATCCCCTCCGACAAGGGTTTGACTCGTTCTTTGGCTATCTTTGCCAGCGCCAAGCCCACAACTATTATCCGACTCACCTGTGGAACGGGAACGATGTATGGATTTTTACGAAGAATGACTACTTTCGGCCGCACCAGCGACTAGACGCGGCGCCAACCGATCCTGCGGCCTTCGAACAGTACCGGGGTGGCCAATACGCCATTGATGAGATTGACGAACACGCGCTGGCGTTCATCGAAAGTAACAAGTCGAAGCCGTTCTTCATGTATGTACCAAGCACGATTCCGCATGCTGCCCTGCAGGTAACGCAACCGTGGGTGGACATGTATCCGGTGGCCTGGGATCCGGCTCCGTACCTCGGACAAAGCGGCTACCTTCCCGTTTTGCGGCCCCGGGCGACGTATGCGGGAATGATCAGTCGCCTTGACCATACGGTGGGCCAGATTGTTGCCAAACTCAAGGAAGAAGGCGTTTATGAGAAAACGCTCATCATTTTCACAAGCGACAACGGAGCGACTTTCAATGGCGGAGTAGACCGGGAGTTCTTTGCGTCAAACGGCGACTTGCGCGGGTTCAAGACCCAGATGTGGGAAGGCGGAATTCGTGTGCCGCTAATCGTCCGCCGGCCCCAAGGCGGCGCGGCCCGCATCGAGACTTACCCTACAGCCCTCTACGATCTCTTACCGACTCTGAACGAGGCTTGCGGACTCGGAAACGCGACGGGGATTGATGGAGCGAGCCTATGGCCGATCATTGAAGATCGGGCCGAAACAACCCCGCGTCCCTATCTCTACTGGGAGTATCCCGAAGGAGTGAGTTGGCGAGGTGTGCGACGAGGTGACTTCAAGGCGATCCAGCCCAATCTCAAGGCCGGTAGCCCGACCGAACTGTACAACTTGCGCACCGACCCCCGAGAAACAAAGAACATCGCGGCCGAAAACGAGGGGCTTGTTCGCGATTTAGAGAGGATCATGCAGTTGGAACACCGACCTAATGAAGAGTTCCCTCTTCCCGGAGTGGATACGCCTCGGCAGTAGAAGACAAGGGGCCAACTACGCCCGCTTATACGTGCCTTCGACCGCCCAAGTCTCCTCGCCTTCCTGGGTGACGAACCACATCTTCATCACAATTTCGGAGTCCGAAGGAAACTCAAAAGCGATTCGCCACGGCCATTCGTCGTCGCCGTAGGTGTATGTCCCCTTGGCCGACATGTCCGCTACATTTCCTTTTAGGTGCATGATCTGGTAGTCAAGATGGT
Organism: Fimbriimonadaceae bacterium; assembly: GCA_019638835.1. GTDB lineage: Bacteria > Armatimonadota > Fimbriimonadia > Fimbriimonadales > Fimbriimonadaceae > JAHBTC01. Next base: position 2,518 of record JAHBTC010000078.1, on the reverse strand, counting down.
AGGAATCCACCCAGCCCATTTGGAAGGTTGTGCCGTCCTCCGGCCCGCAAACGATAAAGGTGCCCTCTTGCTTTGCCCCTTCGTACTCCCAGACATAGGTGATCGTGGCGTACTTCTCGTTCCGGTCAAACTCAACGTGCAATTCGGAAGTGCACTCTTTCACTCGCTCGGCTTCCGGAAGAAAGGCGAGGTGCAACTTCGAGGGTCCGGCGTAGCTCCCCGCGCGGCCCAGAAACGGTTTCGGTATCGCCATGATGTGCGCAAATCTACCCGGTGTTCATGTCCAAACGGGCTTCGATCTGCGGCAGGTGATAGCGCAGGTGTGAGGAGTAGATGGCTAGCCCGTCGGCGCCCGTCAAACGGATGAGGTTGATTACCGGATTACGAAAGCGACCCTCCGAAATGCGTTTCCCCTCCAGCTTTGCAAGCATTTCTTGGAATCGGTTGTGGCAGGTTTCCCAGTTTGCGACCACTGCCGAGCAATCGGGGTGCGCAGACGGATACAGCTTGCCGGGCGCGGGAACATTTCGTCGACCGCTGAGCGCCTTCTCAATCTGCTTACCCATGAAGGTTTGGCGCACCGGGCCGTCGCCATCAGGAAATGCGAGCGCTGACATCGCTACGCGGTACGGGTCGTGCGAGAGCGTGAGATGCTCCAGAATCTGGATCGCCGACCAACTGTCAGCCCCCATCGCCCGCTTCAAATCTTCTTCGCTCGCTCGGTCAACGAGGCCGCGGATTCGCTGAATCGCTTTGTCCGAATCTTGCCGCACCCGCACCAGTAAATCGCTGTCGTTCATGCCGCCATTCCACCCCATCCGAACCGTCTATCATGAGGCGGGATGGCCGAACAACTCGACTATTACACCAATCCAAGGGCCGACGTTCTCCCGTTTGTGCCCGATGGCCTCCAGCGTGTCCTCGATGTCGGTTGCGCTTCGGGGCTGTTCGGTGAATCACTCAAAGCGAGCGGTGTGCCTGAGGTGTGGGGCATTGAGATGAAAGCTGAGGTGGCCGAAGCGGCGCGGCCCCGACTGGACCGAGTTGAGGTTGGAGACTGCATGGAGATCATCCCCACCCTGCCAGACGGTCACTTTGATGCCGTCACGTTTACGGATGTACTGGAGCATCTGGCCTGGCCAGACGAGGCCCTGCGGCTTGTTCTGCCGAAACTAGCCCCCGGGGGAGTGGTGGTGACGAGCCTGCCCAATCTGCGGCACTGGAACGCTCTTTGGGAGATTGTGATGGACGGGGAGTTTCGCTACCGAGAAGAGGGGATATTTGACCGGACACACTTGCGATTCTTCACAAAAAAGTCCATTCCTGATCTGCTTGTGCGGGCGGGCTACGAGATTGTGCGGCTGGAGGGAATCAACCCCAACCCCGGTCGAAAGTTTGCGTTGTTGAATGCGCTGTTCTTGCGAAAGTTCGAGGATGGCCGGTACTTGCAGTACGTGGTGGTGGCACGACCTAAGCGGTAATGCAGTCGCAAACATCTGACATTGAGTTTTGCCCGCTCTGCTTCGCTATCCTCTTGCACAAATTAACACGAGTCGGGGTAGCCTCAACCCTGTGAGGGCTGAGGCATGAAAGGATATTTGCATGAAGTACCTACTGACGGAATAGGTAAGCCTTGGTTTGTTCCGGCCCAAGAGCTACCACTCATTGGCCCGGGGCGGCGATTGTGACTAGTATTACACTTGTCTGGGTTGGCCCCAATTCGCCATGGATTCCACACTATGGTGTCGTCCGAATTCCTGCTCAACGGGAAACAAACTCCTTGCAGACATTTATCAACCACTCACTTAATGCAGGATACGAGTTTGCGATCTTGTATAGGAGTCTCATAGAGGCAATTATCGGTCCATTACCATCTGGGCAAGATTGGACTATGTCAAAGATAGGAAGGCAAAGGTGTTTATCTCCGCCGCCGCTTTACGATGAATCGGAGAATTCTGAGTTGGCGAGCAGGAGATGGAGTGACTTGATTGAGGCCGAGCGAGGTAACTGTGCTCTTTACCTAAACATGTTTGACCCTGAGTTTCTTAGGTATGATTTCACAGCTTTCATGCTTGCAGCGAAAAGCACAGGGCATCCATTGTTCGCTAGTGTCTCGAATGTAGATATGTCAATTGATCAACCTGAGTGAATGAAGTTATCACGAGGAGATGTTCTGTCCATGCAAATGTCGGTATCGAAATCGTTCAAACACGACGGTGCCTACTTCACCGATCCGGTGATTGGGGACGGAGCCGCGAAGTACACACCTTCGATCTCTGAACGGCGGGGTTCGACCACGACCTTCCTGCACTCCGGCATGAAGAATGCCGACGCGCAGACAAACACTTCGGGTTCCGTCTCTGCTTCGCGGGTCTACGACGCATTCGGCGCGGAACTCTCCTCAACTGGTTCCTGGCAGGGGCGGTTCGGCTACGCGGGCGGCTTTGGCTACCAAGAAGACGACGGCGGATTCAAACTCCTGGGCCACCGCTACTACGACCCGTCTACCGGTCGGTTC
>JAHBTC010000077.1 GCA_019638835.1 Fimbriimonadaceae bacterium | reverse complement strand
GGTGGTAGAGCATCGAGTCGTTCCCGACGATGCGGGCCAGATCGAAGTCGCGCTGAGACTCTGGATCGCCGACCGCGTGGATGTGGTGCTGGTCTCGGGGGGAAGCGGGCTGAGCGAGCGGGACGTCACCCCGATAACTGTCGCCAAGCTCCTAGATCGCAGATTGCCCGGAGTGGAGGAGCACTTCCGGAGCTACTCCATGAACCGCATCCCTACCGCCATGCTGAGCCGGGCGGTGGCGGGCGTGGCCGGATCGACGGTGATCGTCACCCTGCCCGGCTCGCCCGGCGCGGCAAAAGACGCCCTGGATTCGTTGTTTCCCTACATCCTTCACGCGAGGGACGCCCTGGAGGGTCGGGGATGATCTCTTACGATGAGGCGCTTCAACTCACTTTGGCTTCCGCAACGCGAACCAGCCTGGAGACGTTGTCGCTGAGGGAGGCGCTTGGGCTGGTCTTGGCCGAAGACCTGGTTACGCCCTTCCCATTGCCTCGGTTCGACAACTCCGCCGTCGATGGTTACGCGCTTTCGGAGCTAATGGGCGGTTCTCTTTGGAAGGCCATTCGCACCATCGGCGCGGGTGAATGCCCTGGTGAACCCCTTCAACCCGGCGAATGCGCGCGAATCTTCACCGGCGCTCCGACTCCGCCCGGTACCTATGCGGTCGTGATGCAAGAAGATACGGCGCTCAAGGATGGAGCCATTCAAGTTAGCGAAGAACCTCAGCCGGGACAGAATATCCGCCGGGCGGGCGAGGAGTTTTCCTTGGGCGCAATAGTCCTTCCAGCCGGGTTGCCTCTGAACGCGGCAGGAGTCGCGGCGGCGGCGACCTTGGGGCGAACAAACGTATCCGTCTACCGCGCACCCCGAGTCGGCATCGTCGTCACCGGAGCCGAATTGGTCTGCCCCGGCAAAGAACTGTATGAGGGCCAAATCTATGAATCCAACAGCTACGCCCTATCCGCCGCTCTGCTCTCCCTCGGCTTGACCCAAGAGTTTGTCGAAGTCATCGGCGACGATCTCGACCTCACCCTCACGACCCTTCGCAACGCCCTCCAACGCTGTGAGGTTCTCATCACCACGGGAGGCGTGAGCGTGGGGGATCGCGATGTGGTGCGGGGCGCGTTGGAGAAGCTTGGAGTGCGGGAGGTCTATTGGAAAGTCGCGATCAAACCGGGGAAGCCTGTCTATTTGGGAACGCAGGGGGAGAAGGCGGTTTTGGGGCTTCCCGGCAATCCACTGTCGGTGCTGGCAACCTTCACCCTCCTGGCCCAACCGTTCCTCAAAGCTGCGATGGGATGCCCGAATCCTGTACCTCGGCGACTAAAAGCTAAGCTGGCCTCGCCCATCCGCCACAAGCCGGGACGACGGGAGTTTATCCCGGCCAATCTCAATGGCGTGACGGTTTCTCCCATCCTCGGGCAGGGATCGCATATGTTGGGCGGAATGGCGCGCGCCGACGCCCTCATCGACGTTCCTGCCGATGCTCTGGAGATTCCGGCGGAGGAAGAGGTTTGGGTGATTCCCTTCGGGCAGGGGTCGAATTGAAGATCACGGTGCGGTACTTTGCGGCCTTGCGGGATCAACGCGGTCTATCCCATGAGATTCTGGAGACACAATCCCTTGACCCTGAGCATATCTATGCGGAGTTGGGCGCTCTGCATGGATTCACCCTGTCCGCAAGCCAAGTCCGGTTCGCCGTAAACGGCCAGTACGTGGAACCTGGCTATGCCTTGGCAGAGGGCAATGAACTGGTCTTCATCCCCCCGGTGGCCGGAGGCTGAATGTTCCAAATCACCGATCAGCCTATCGTGCCGCCCACCCCAAACTGCCCAACTGCCGGAGGCTTTGTCACCTTTGAAGGGCGAGTGCGGGCGATGAACGAGGGCCGCCCGGTGCAGTTCTTGGAATACGAGGCGTTCGATGAGATGGCGATGGCCGAGGGGACGGCCTTGGTGGAGGGAGCCAAGCTCAGGTTCGGGTTGGAGTGGGCTCAGGCGATCCATCGGGTAGGTAAGCTGGAGATCGGAGAGATCGCGGTTTGGATCGGCTGTGGCGCGGCGCATCGGAAAGAGGCGTTCCTGGCCTGCGAGTTTTTGATCGACGAACTCAAGCACCGCCTGCCGATCTGGAAGAAAGAGCACTACGCCGACGGACCCTCGGAATGGGTGAACCTACGACGCGAATCCACAGGCGGCCAGCTTACTCGGAGCGATGTCTTTGCTCGGCAGATCGTGATGCCCGAGATCGGCCCGGCGGGGCAGATCGCTCTGCAGAACGCACGCGTGCTTGTGGTCGGTGCAGGAGGATTGGCCTGTTCCGCCTTGCCCTACCTGGCGGCGGCGGGCGTGGGGACCATCGGCATTGTTGAGCCCGATCTCTTGGAGCCGAGCAATCTTCACCGCCAGGCTCTTTACGGCTTTGAGGGCATTGGGCGGAGCAAGGCAAGGCTGGCCGCCGAGGCGATCCGCCGACTCCATCCGTTCATCCAAATCGAAGTATTTGAAGAACGCCTATGCCCAGATAACGCCGAGCGGATCATCGCCCCGTTCGACATCGTGGTCGACGGCACAGATCGCTTCGACGCCAAATTCTTGATGAACGATGCGTGTCAAAAGTTCGGCAAACCACTGGTGCAGGCCTCCATATATCGGATGGAGGGGTATATCCAAACGATCTTGCCCGGAGGGCCCTGTCTGCGATGTCAATGGCCAACCGAACCCGTCGATGGATGTGTAAGTACGTGTGAAGAGGCAGGCGTCCTAGGGGTTGTACCTGGGCTATTAGGAGTCATGCAGGCCGCTGAAGTTATTAAAATTAGACTGGGAATCCAAGATATATCGAGCCACTCCCAAGTGTTGGTCGATCTGCGAGATTTCGCAACCCAGAAGATTGTTCGAACCAAGAGGGCAGACTGCCCCAGTTGTCAAGTACCACTCCGTAAGTTAGAGCCTATGAAATTAGCTTGGGAAGTGTCTACTGAGGAAGTTAAGCAATGGACGGAGCAATTTATTTGCGTGGACCTTCGGGGCGAGACCAGGTCGGATAGCAAAATTGCCCTGGGTCAACTTGAGTCCATAGCTGCGCCTCTCAACTTGATAGACGACCTTTTAGAACTCCAGAAAACGAAGCGCTTATTATTAGTTTGTGCTAAGGGCCGTAGGAGTGGGATGGTGGTTTATCGTCTGCTGGAGAAGTCCGCAACCAACGTCTACTCCTTACGCGGGGGGCTAGAGTATAAGGAGAGGTGATTAACACGCGATACGGTTCAAGAGGTCATGGTTTCATGCACCAATCCCTTGATGCTCGATAATTTATAAGCAAGGAATTAGCGCAAGACAATATAAGACCGATTTAGGAATTACAACTTCCTTAGGTCACCTCGTGTGAAGCAATTCCATAACCCAGGAGAGGGAGAAATTTGCATGGGGAGACAACAAGTCGCTCGAAATCAAGAATCCAACTCTGAGTTATGCGCTCTAATGCCTCCTGTATTCAGGGTTCAGCTCGTTAGGGAAGTGGGCGCAAAGAGAACTGGAATTTCTGACGCCCATGACGCTGTGGCCCTCTTGCGGCGATATCTGGAACATGAAGACCGAGAGCATTTCGTCACGCTCATGCTCGATGTGAAGAATCAAGTGATCGGAATTCACACCGTGAGCATCGGGAACCTCAACAGTGCGATTGTCTCTCCTCGTGAGGTTTTCAAGGCGGCAATTCTCGCGAACGCTGCTTCGATCATCCTTGGCCACAATCACCCCTCCGGCGATACGACGCCCTCGCCCGAAGACATTCAAGTCACCGAAACTCTTCACCAGGCGGGGAAGCTTCTCCATATCGAAGTGCTTGATCATGTGATCATCGGAGAAGGTGGCGCGTTCTGTTCCCTCCGTCGTGATGGCAAGATGCCTCGCGACTAGATATTGATTCTGAGCAACGGTCGTATTGCCTCGAAGTCTTTGAGGATTTCTTCAAAGCTCGGATACTCGGCGTAGCAGAGTGAATCGGCTTCGCGAACGTAGGCGGCTTCAAGCATCCCTTTGATTTCAGGTTCGGGAAAAAGGGCTGAACTCTCGGATAGATTCATGCCCTCTGGGAGTAGCTTGACCTGGCCCGGATAGAACTTCGCCGTCAGCTCTCGGTATTGGCCACAAATCGTCCCATACTCTTCAGATTCGAGCATCGCTCTAGTCTGCGGCTCTATGAGTAGCATCGCCAAATCGTAGTAGTGCCGCGCATCCCTGCCGAGTTCCTTGCCTTGCTTCTTGGCTCGTTCGACCCTCGAATGAAGGGTAAAGAGCTTCTCAACAAAGGTTCTCCGGAAGTGCAGAAGCCTCATTTCAAACGGCTCCCGATCATCGGTGCCGGAATCCACATTTCGGGAATCAAGCATCTCTCCAAGCAGAGACTTGAGAACCCTTGATTCAGTGGGCTGGTCTGCACTTTGAATTCCTGCTTCTAGGAGCACCACGGGCCGGATGCCTCCAAGCGTCTCGACTCGATTTTTGTAGACAAACTCCTCTGTCCATGAGGAAAATCCTTTCGTCTCTTGTGTTCCCAACCTCTCGACAAATCCGGGGAAAGAGGCAACCAGATCCGCGATGTGCTCGAATCGGGCTAAGGTTTCCTCTTCGGTTTCGGCTGGTTCAACGTAGAGGTCGATATCCTCCGAGAATCGGTTGATGAGCTTCCAACCTTTTGAAAGACTCGTTCCGCCTTTGAAGATGACGACCTGGCCAAAGTCTCGGGCGATCAGTCGGAGTGCCTCGGTGACGAAGTAGTCCTTCTCGACAATCCCTGGATTGCCAATTCCGTTTTCGTCACCCGTGGCGTTGATGAGGTCGGCAAAGTCCGGACGCTCAAATAGGTAGCTCATTTGGCTTGCCATTCCTGTGCGTTCGGAAGTTCAGAGAACAAACCGAAATCGAACTTAGTGAGTGGATTCAAAGAAGCCTTGAGAGGCTCCCAGAGGCCCTGTGGTAGCTCGGCATAAGCGAAAATGGCTCCAAGCATGGCCCGAACTCTTGGCGGCTCTTCCAGGGCAACCTCGCGAAGTTCCCGCAACCGATCCATCTGGAGTTGCTCTTTGAGCAAACATTTGAGCCGACGATAGCTTTCCACTGCGTTGGTCTCGGCGGACTTTCCTCGTTCCCTGATGAATTCGAGAAGTGCCCCTTCTAGCGTTGGGAGTGGATGCGGTCTTGATCCGCGACGTAGCCTTAGTCGAGCAACCCCTGTGTTCTTTGGCTTGTTGCTTGTAAACGCCACGAGCTGCGGTCTTGCGGGCAATTGGGTGCTGAGTCCCAAAAGGTTCGCCGCTGACGCTCCGGTCGGCCTGGTCTTGCCTTCAAGCGTTTTTATCGCGATAGCCATTTCAGATGGTCTGCTCTTCCCAAGGAGGGTGTCTTTGGGCGCGTAATATAGACCCTTGCCCACTCGGATGAGAACCCCTTGCTTAGCTAGCCTTGCGAGGGCCTTGGTCGCGGCGGCGGGTGTGGCCCCCTTGATGTCCTCTGCTCTGATCATCGAATTCGAGGATAACTTGGCCTGACGCAGTGCGAGCTCGGTCGCACTGCGTTTCGGGTGCTTGTTGGATTTCAGCTTGTTCATAGTATTATTATGCCATTTTCGGTTCAAAATGTCCCGCTAATAAGCACATAATACTAGACACAAGAGCTTCCTCGAAAGTTCCCAACGCTCTTTGTGGCTTCCAAACCCAGACCAGCAATCGGCATTGTTCGAGTCTAAACCGGACAAGTCTCGATCCACACCACGAGAGTTGCTGAGTATCCACCTCTCTCGGTAACCAGACCCGAATGAGTCAAATCGCGCTGCAACATTGGCTCAATCGTTTCGTGCAGGATTGTGCGTCGATCTTCCAGGTTGAAGCTGGATGGGATGGGCTGCGAGGTCAACGCGGACTCTACCGAGCATTCGAGCTTCGGGGACCTTAGTTTGTTGTCATCGACCGCCAACGTGAGCAAAACGGTTTTGTGCTGTCCTTTGAGGCCTTCTCCTTCGACCCGCCAAACCGTGATGATGCCTGAACTGTCCCCCGCCACGGAGACGCCAATTTCTGACGGAGGCAATGCCCTCCAGCGAGAAAACTCTTCGGCGACCAAAGAATGATCCAGTCCAAGCAACTGAGCTTATTCGGACTCCTGTGCTTTCTCGCGATCAGTAGTCAGAAGGGCGAGTCGCCCCGTCCCACCGTTGACCAACTCGAACATCCCATCTCCGATTGGACGAATGCTTTGCCTCTTGTCGGATACGGAATCACTGAAGAAAGCGATCAGCTTGGCAAAGTCGGCATTTATGTCGCTAAATTCTCGATAGTCATCCAAGTTGAACCGATCTAGCTCTTGGAAGAGCTCGAACACTACCTTCCGTGCTTCACTCGCATTCCTAACAGCTTCTTCAAGTTCGAGAGGGTCCGTTTGAGCTCGGGGTCACCAATTGCCTCTTGGTACAGACGGTCGTAGTTCAGGTCGTTCTGATACAGTGCCATTTTCTGTTCCTACGTTTATCGTACCGCTTGGTTGCCCCGACTCCATGATCGAGACGAGCTCGGCGGTTTCCGGGTCGTCGGCGAGCATGCGGTCCAAAACGCCGCGAGCCTCTTCGATCCCTTCATCCCGGAACCGCTCCTCGTAAACAAGGTGGTTGAACGCACCAAGCAGGGTGTCCGCGCCTTCGAGCACCGCGATGATGGCCTTGTTCGCCACATACTCGAAATCCTCGGCGGTGATGCTGACGGCGCCGCGCCGCTTGTCGCGCATGTCCTTGATGCGCTTGGCTTGGCTCGCTTCAATCTCCGCGTTCCGCGCGTACTTGGCCGCGATTGCTGCCTTGAGGCGGGCCTGGACTTCTTGGGAGAGAGCTTGGGGTAGAGGGGCTTGCTGTTCTGCAACATTCTCAACCTGCTGGTTCAGAACTGGTTTTGCCCCGACCACCGCTGGAACCTTGATCGCAACCGCACTCTTGGGGGCTGCATACGAACCAGTTGCTTCTTTGACGGCTTCTCTGATTGCCTCGCGAACCGCCGTTCCGTGCCTCACCGCTTCGTCGTAACTGAGCCCTGCGTACTCAAGCTCTTCGCGGAACTTGGCGGCGGCAGCTGACTTCTTTGCGTCAGGCGTCCCGAAATCGTTGCGGAGAATGTAAGCGGTCTTGTCGTAATCGCTTTCGAAGTCAAGCGTGGCGATTCCGTAGCGGGGAGCCGACCGGGATAGTTCGGCTGATAACTTGAACCATTTACCGGAGGCGGGGGATTGCGGGGTTACTGGATTCCGGCTTTCTTGCGGCGCTCCGCTCTCTCGCGGGACGCTTCCTCCGGATCCCACTTCGGGAGTGGCTTCGGATACCAGGGGTTGATCGGGTGAGTGTTCCCGTACATCCGGCGCTCCTCGTCCGTCACCGGCAGTCCGCCCTCCACTTTGCGGACCCACTCCTTCCAGCCACCGGGCGAGGTTTGGTGCGCCGGGGACTGGTTCGGCGAGCTTTGCGAGGAGGTCGGGGTCATATTCTCCACTCTGGACGATTCGACTCCATGCTGACTCTGCGTCATCGCTGGCCTCATCTAAGTTATACCATAGATCACCCCCCTCGATGACCCTCGAAGGGTCAAGGATTTGAGGCGCGGGGGGTCTGTTTCAGACAGTCTGCCAAGCGACCAGTGGGCCACGATGGAAGGAAGATCGTCTTATTCGCACGAAGATCCTGCAGCGACAATTCGCCTTATCGATAGCCCGGCTTGGTCAAGTACTGGACGTGATGACATGACAGATTCTGTGTCTTACCCTTTGTGTGAGTCCCGAATCGTCCACAAGAATGCGAGGGGGCGTTTATACGCAGCGAGTACTGGGACTTAAACCATAGTGTGTCAAGTAGAATGGGGTCACAACCATACCAATAATATAGCGCCGATTCAACGGCGAGTTTGGTCAACTGGTGATCCGCTAGTTAGGTCTTGATAGTAGACCCCAAGCGGCTTTTGTTGATCCAACCCCAATCAAACCCTAGCCTGCCCCATTGCCGCACGCGACGACTAGAACTCGTTCTTCCACCCAACTTTGAAAAATGGTCTTGCCTCGAGTTTCACAACCTCCCCTATCGCTCTTGTAAAGAGAGCCATCGTTACGTCGCACTGGCCGCCCGCTTCCTCCGCATAGGAAGGTCCGACCTCGCCGAATCGGAGTCGAACATCTTCTAAGACGACGACCGATACGAACGCTTTGAACGCCTCAGGCAGCGACGCCTCGCAAAGCGAAGGCAATGGTATCGAGTCCGTGAGCGAATTCTGGGGCTGGAAGCCTTAGTGCAAAAGGATCGGTGGAAGAAACCAGTAGACGTTTTCCTCCAGCGATTTTTGTATTACTGAATAGGTACATTCCGCTAAGGAGCAGAACAGATGGAATCCCCATCCCCATTGACGCACGTTCGATTCGTGGTGCAACTCCCCGAAGAGACCGTCATCGTCTATGTGCCACGCATACCATTCTTCGAGAAGACAAAGTTCTTGCGTGCATACGACGCGAAACAGATGCCTTGGCCGCCAACTTATGACATTGGAGCGACTCAGATTGAGATGTCCAAACCTTCCTCCACTCCTACCAAATATGTCTACGAGCCACCGTCGGGGTGGCGCTACCAGTACTAAAGGTTGAGACAATTAAGACCTGGCGAAGCGTCCGAGGCATCAGAGTCACTTTGCTTGATGGTCACTCTAACTAATGTCATCTGATTTTGCGGTGGAAGCGGCCAAGTCAAACTCGTTCAGACGTCGGCCCTGAGTAAGTTCTCCACCGGATTGCGACCGTAAACGTATCGCTCTTCGCCGAGCTGGTCTCGGTACGTTGCTCCGCGAGCTCCTGTGACATTGAGCGCCGCACTTATCGCTGGTCCGGCGATCAGCCCCGGAAGCGCGGTGACAGCTCCGAACGCATCATCGAATGCGCTTACCGTGTTGCCAATCTCTCGGTGTACTGCCTGATTGTTGAGAACTCCCGCCACCGGATTGAGCGTGTCGATAACCTTGCCTACTACCGCCCAATCAGGGTCTTCGAGCTCCGCAGCCCGCGCCTCCAGGTCGCGGAGCTGCTCCCAAGCATCGTGGCGATCGAGGAGCCTTGTGAGCGCCTGGGCATCCGGTGAGTTGCCCATGCGAAGGAACGCCTCCGGCTTTACTCCTGCCCGGCGAGCTGCAATGAAAGTTTGCTGGAGTGCGCGTCGCTCCGCGTTCGTCAGGTGGTCAAGATCAAGGCGAAATTGTTCGCGCGGGTTCGCACGTCGGCCGGCCATGATGCGATCGTCCTGGAAGTCCTCAATCTCTTTGACCAGACCTTGGATACCTTCTTTTACTGCCTCCATCACCGCCCGAACATCTTCAGGCGATCTGTGGCCCGCGATTCAATCTCATAGGCGGCGGCATCCGGCTTGATCGGCGACCGTCAATCTGTTGGCGAACGTAGAGCACCCGGTGGAGCAAATCCTCAAGCGGATGACCCTCTTTAATCCTCGTCTTCCCCTAGCAGGAGCTTGTCCAGCCCAGCGGCCGCAATTCGCTGTGACTCTTCCATCGGGTGTACGTAAACCGAGCTCACCAAGGCAAGACTGGTGTGCCCCAGTTGGTTCTTGATGTCAATAGCGCTTGCTCCCGCCCTGTTCATGAGCGTGGCCGCGGTGTGCCTTAAGCTGTGGTACCCAATGCGCGGAACATCCGCGTTGTCACACAAGCGGTGCAGGTGCTTGTTGAGCCACTTCGGGTCGCATGGCCGACCCTCATTGTTGAGGAAGACAAACTCGCTGAAATCAGATCCTCCCACCCGTTCATGCTGCGCCCGTGCGGCTGTGATGGCTTGCAGTGCCAGGTCATTCAGAGGAATCAGGCTCTGGCTCCTATGGGATTTCAACGGACGGCGCTCTAGCTTGCCCCCAACCCTCTGAAGCTGCTTCCGGATGTGAATGTGCCGGTTTGCTTCGTCTATATCCGCCCAAGTAAGACCGGTGGCCTCGGACACTCTCATGCCCGTGCCAAGACCAAAGGTTATCAAGGGTCCGATCCACTCAGCCTCGCAAGCCTGCATAAGGCGCTTCGCTTCTTGCGGAGTCAGGAAACCCACCAGCCTCATTTCCTTTCTTGGGGTCTGGAGATTCTCCGCTACGGAGTGAGTTGTGACGCCATTCCTCTTGGCCGCGTTGAAGCATGCCCTCAGCGCACGTCGCATGGCCTCCGCATCTCGGCCGTCCCTTGTCCGCGCATTGAGTAGTTGCTGGAGATGTTGAGATGTGATACACCTGAGTTTCAGCCCACCGATTTGGGGCAGCACATGGTTCTCAAACAGCGATCGATAGAAGCGGGTTGTGTTCGGCGAACGATTCACATCGACATTGCCGATCCACTCCTCGTACCAGTCACGGAACGTCATCTTGTCCCGGTTGGTGGGGATCTCCCCGCGTTCGAGTTGCGCGCGAAGCGCCTCGGCGGCTTCGCGGGCTTCGCGCTGGGTTTTGCGGGTGAAGACCTTGCGGTGGAGGGTGCCATCGGCCTTGTGCCCAATTATCACCGCCGCTTTCCAACGGCCATCCACTTGGTAGATCGAGTAGCCCTCGTTTCGCCGGGCGCGGGCTCGCTTGATTCGCATCTCCGCCATGTCTCAAGAGTAGCAGAGAAGTAGCAGAGAAAGTAGCAAAGGACGCACAACCATGGACTTCTGCGGACAGATCGCGGTCACAAGTGAACCTGGAATGGACGCTGAAACGCGCACCAAAACGGAAAAACCGACGACTGTTAATCAGCGGGTCGTAAGTTCGAATCTTACTGCGGCAGCCACCATTCTAGGTTCAACTGAACTAGCGGCTCGCTTGGCGTTCTGCAGCTTCTCAACACTCTTCAACAATCCTCTTCAATCATTGCATTCGCAACCGGAATGTCAGTAAAGTAGCACTCTTAGAGGCCAAAGTGACAACACGCTCGTCCGCCTGTCTGCCTTTTTTCATTTCTCTGCTGCTCCTCCTCTTCCTTCAAGGTTGCCCACCAACAGAGTCCGTAACATCTAACTGGACTGTCAGCGTGAACGACCTGGTCACGGTTCAAGCGGGATCCACGGCGACGATCGTTGCTCGAGCAACCTGGATTGCTGAGACAAATCAAGTCACGGCGACCACCACTAGACCGACCAACATGGTGGTGACACCTACACCCAGTAACTTCGTTCTCTCGCAAGCGAACCCCACACAAGACATTTCTATTGAGATTCGCGTAAATGGCTCCGTGCCGCCAGGCGACTATACGTTCGATCTCAGAGTCCGTGATCTTGCAAATCGAGCCGCCGTTCGAACGATCACAATACGGGTGACAAACACCACCTTCGCAACCGGGATTACTAAGCTCACTGACTTCACGCCAGGGCCCGACGGAGTCTGGGTTTCTCGATTCCGAATAGACAATGGTGCGCCGGGCGCACTCTTCGGTTCCTTATCGTTCCCTCCATTCGACCTTGGATACCGAATGTGGTACCGCCCAGACGGTCGACTCGTGCTCGGCGAAGGACAGTCACGAGAATTTGAGGTCGTGGCCGCCCTGCGAGACACCACGGAGGCAGAAGGAAACACAGACATCACCGTGAGCTTCGACAAGGGTGGGAACACCTTCTCGTTCATGTCGGGCATTGCCTATACGAATCCGGCGGGACGGAGTTATCGGCTACATGCCGTGGACCAGACAATGCGACCGCTACTCGTTCAAGGTGACAACCAGGCTGAGTTTACGTTTGACTTGAACCCGGATGCAGGAATCATGGGCACCTACACAGTCTCCATACAAGACGTTGACCCCTCTGTTACCGCAACCGTTACTCCGGCCTCCATTGTTCTGGATGGATCAGGCTCAATGGTTACATTCACGATCACGTTCAATAGGGTGAGCGACGATACGGACCACATCGACGACCAACCGTACGAGCCGCTCCTCGTAGGGACGAACAGCGTGGGTACAGAGGCAAACATACGTCAACGATTCTTCATTGATGTACCCGAATAGGTGGCGTTGTAGCCCCCGATTTTCAAGAGTCGGGGGCACAGATTTCCTTAGCCGTCAACTTTCGTGAGGACTTTTTAGGGTTCTCGACTACTCATATCGAACATCGTCAAGAAACACGGTCTGCGAACTGCCTGCCCCAGCAAAGGTGATCACAAACCCAGTCTTGATGCGGCTGAGATCTTTCCCGGCCAAGTCAATGGAGTATTGCTTCCATGAAGGGGTCAACGTTAACTCCATCTTCCCCGAGGCCGAGTCGGGGTGAGGTTTGTCCGACTTGATGATGCCGAATTCCACCTTGACCTCCTCGTTTCCGTTTGCGCCCCGCATCCAGAAGGTCAGCTTTTTTGCCCCCGTCAAGTTAATGCTCTGGGGTAGGTCACCCCAGTCGTTCGAGGGAAACTGGAACGCGATTCCCGCCCATCCCGTGGCTCCACTGAACGTAAACTTGATACAGCTTTCTCCACTA
>JAHBTC010000076.1 GCA_019638835.1 Fimbriimonadaceae bacterium | reverse complement strand
TGCACTTTTTCATCGCGAATATGTCGCAAGAACGGCTCCAGAAGTGGTCTGGCTGGGGCATGTTCGCTTCGCTCAGCCTTCTCATCTTGGTCTTAGTCATTGGTGAAGATCGTGGAGGAGCCAAGCGCTGGATCGGTATTGGGCCCGTCGGATTTCAACCTTCCGACTTTGCCAAGGTTGCCATCATCCTTTCGATGTCGGTTGGGCTCGCGATTGCCTTCAAGCGGCTAGAAAAATATCGGAATGGCGAAGTGCCGAAGGGGCCGAAAACTCGAGTTCGACGCCGACAAGACGAGCGTATTGCGATGTGCGATTGGATCGTGCCTCTCGTCTGTTCGCTTGCCGCTGCCGGACTCGTCACGATGGAACCCGATATGGATACGGCAGCGGTGCTTGCTACGATCACGCTTGGCTTGCTGTTTCTGGGGGGCGTTTCGTCTCGTGTCGTCTTGTCCTTGGTACTTTGCGGAGTTGTTGCGCTCGGAGTATTGGCGAAGGCAAAGCCACATGCGATTGCCCGAATCCTCGCGCATCCGCTGCGGCATGAGCAACCATATCGTGACGGGATCAGCTATCAGTCTGTCCAGAGCGAAGCCGCGCTTCAGCGTGGAGGACTCGTGGGTCGCGGCTTTACCGAAGGGAGTGCAAAGAACAACCTCCCCGAGGCGACGAGCGACTATGTGATGACCACCGTTGGCGAGGAGTTTGGATTCATGGGGTTCATCGTGTCGTTTCTTCTCGTGGCCATTCTCGTAGGGCGCCTGTGGTGGCACGCGATGCGACATCCTGCCGCGTTTGGCAAACTAGTCCTCGCGGGCACCGCCCTTTGGATCGGAGTACAAGCCACGATCAATATCACGATGACGAATGGCCTGCTGTGGACAATGGGGATCACGATGCCGTTCTATAGCGATGGAGGTTCGTCTCTTATCGCGCTCTGGATGGGGCTCGGACTCGCTCAAGCCGCTTTGGTCACCGCTCCCCAGGCTACGAAGGAGGTCAAGGATGCGTCTCATCGTCACGGGTGGCGGTACGGGCGGCCACATCTACCCCGCGCTTGAAGTCGCCCAGGCGGCACGACATCGCGGTTATGAGGTGGTGTACTACGGCTCGGAAAGGGGCCAAGAGCGAGCTGTAATCGAGAAGGCGCGCTTCAACTTCCGCGCATTTCCGTCCCAGCCACTCTACAAAGTAACGACCGTTCGCGGGCTCAAGGCGATGATGGCGTTAGCGAAGGCAACGGGGAAAGCCATTGCCGCGATGCGAAACGAAAAGTCAAATGTCGTGTTTGCCACCGGAGGCTACGCGTCCGCACCTGTCTTACAAGCCGCGAAGAAACTTGGCGTTCCGTATGTGATTCACGAACAGAATTCTGTCCCAGGTCGCACGAACCTCCTGATGAGTCATCGCTCCTTTGCGGTTTGCACCGTGTTTGAGTGCGCCAGTGACCACTTTCCGAAAGACAAAGTAGTTCGTACCGGGATGCCAGTACGTCAAGCGCTCCGAGACTGCGCACAAGGTCGATTATTTGAGCACGGGTCTGCTCACCCTGCGCCCATGGTTTTTGTCATGGGTGGTTCCCAGGGCAGTGTCGCACTGAATGACGCGGCCCTGTCCTGTGCCGTACGTATGTCGCGAAGCGAAGTTCAATGGGTGCACGTCACCGGTCCGGACAACTACGAATCCACTCTCGCGTCGCGCGAAAAACTCGGCATTCGAAGTGAATACGCGGTCCATCCATACTTGCAGGCCGATGACCTCGGGGCGGCTCTTTTCTCTTCCTCAATCTGCGTTTGCCGGAGTGGAGCCGGAACTATGGCCGAATTGGCGGCGTTCCGCAAGCCATCCATTCTCGTTCCGTACCCTCACGCCTTTGGTAACCACCAGCAATACAATGCAGACGAATTCGTGCGCATTGGGGCGGCTCGAGTCCTCAGCCAAAACGAACTTTCGCCCATGAGTCTGGAAGCGCGGATCCTTGCTTGGCTCGAAGATAAGGATGCCCAAGCTGAAGCCCAGCGGGCACTAGCCGCCTGGGATCTGCCAGACGCCACTGACCGAGTTCTCGAACAGATCAAAATGGCTGGTAGTCCGGTCAGTTAGACATGGTCCAATGAGAACCCGCGAAGAGATAGAAACCCAGTTCAGCACAACCGAATCCCTGAAGGGGATCCGGGATTACGTGCTGATCGGTATCGGCGGTGCGGGAATGAGCGGAATAGCCCGCATCCTCGCGCACCAGGGATACAGCGTTCGTGGAACCGATGCCCAAGACTCCCATGTCATAGCCGGATTGCGTGCGGTCGGGATTGATGTGATGATTGGTCACCAGTCGATTGCCGATCTCACTGAGAAGTCGGCGGTGGTCGTGAGCGACGCGATTGACCTCGCAACTTCGCCTGAAGTTGCGTCGGCGCGCGCTTCCGGCGCATTGCTTGTTCGTCGAAGTCAGGTCTTGGGCTGGGTGCTACGCGATTACCGAGTCATCGCCATCACGGGGAGTCACGGCAAAACAACGACCACCACGCTGACCGGAATGGCTTTAGAGGCAGCCGGTTTCGATCCCACGGTGATCGTGGGAGCAGAGGTTCGGGACTACGGTGGGTCGGTTCGCATCGGCTCGAGCGATTGGGCGGTGGTAGAGGCGTGCGAAGCGTATGACACGCTCCGCGACATCAACCCCGCACACGTGCTCCTTACGAATCTTGAACACGAACACGTAGACTTCCATCCCACCTTCGGTGCCCTTATTGAGACGGTTGTGATGATGTGTGATCGGCTTCCGAGCGAAGGGCGATTGTTCTTTACTTCGGACGATCCCGGAGCGCGAGTCGTAGCGGAAGCTACAGTGGCCAAATCGGTGCCCGTTGAACTCTCGGAAGAGTTACCGGTTCTTTCGCTTCCGGGAGAACACAATCGAGCAAACGCTTCTTTGGCGCGACGAGTGGCAACCTACATCGGAGCGAACCCGGAAAGCGTGGACGCCGCACTTACAGCATGTCGAGGGGCCGAGCGTCGCCAAGAAGTCCGGTATGACGCGGGCGACCTAACGCTTATTGACGACTATGCTCACCATCCGACCGAGATTTCCGCGACTCTGCGAGCATTGCGGGTTGCTTACCCCGGACGCCGAATGGTAGTCGTTTTCCAGCCTCACCTATATAGTCGCACGGAGCCTCTGATTGATGAATTCGCTAAGACACTGAGTGCGGCCGACGAACTAATCATCACGGATATCTATCCGGCCCGAGAGCGCCCCCTGCCGGGGGTCAGTTCGGTCCGGATCGCTGAACTAGCGACCGTCCCCACGACGTACATCCCTTCGCGTCACTTGCTTCCTCGGGTCGTCAATCGGATGGTCCAGGTTGGAGACCTCGTGGTCACTATGGGCGCCGGAAACATTTCTGAATTTCCGTCCGCTTTCCTCGCAGAAAGACAGCGACAACTGGGGCGTTTTATTGCGGTGTTCGGCGGTGGCGACAGCGCGGAGAGGGAAGTCAGCCGACTCAGTGCCCTGTCCGTCGCAGATTCGCTGCAAAAGCAGGGTTACCTCACCCGGGTCATTGATCCAACCGAGCGCCTACTGACGGGTGACGGTTTTAGTGACTTGATCGGAAGCAATCGCCCCGACCTTGTATTCCTTTGTCTTCATGGCACCCACGCCGAAGATGGTGCAGTTCAGGGCTTGCTGGATCTTCTACACATCCCCTATACAGGGAGCAGCCTCGCGGTTAGCGTAGTGGCGATGAACAAAGAAAAGACTAAGACCGTGCTTGCGTCGAATGGAATCGACGTTCCCTGCGGACGGATCTTGAAAAAAGGCGAAGGTGCGAACGAGTTGCGCGAATTGGAAGGCGAACGATTCGTGGTAAAGCCAAATCGGCAAGGGTCAACCGTGGGCTTGTCATTCGTTGAGAGCCGAGCCAGCCTTCCCCACGCGCTTGATCGCGCCTTTGCATACGATGACGAAGCGCTGGTGGAGGAGTGGGTGGAGGGTACTGAAATTAGCGTACCGGTGCTTGGAGACGAAGTTCTTCCGGCGGTTGAAATCGTGCCCGCGAGTGGGCGCTACGACTTTTCGAGCAAGTATCTCCCCGGAGCAACGGACGAGATCTGTCCGGCGAGATTGGATGAGACCACGACGCGGCGAGCGCAGGCGCTCGCACTGAAGTGTCATCAAGCGTTGGGTTGCGAAGGATTGACCAGAACCGACATGATTGTTCATGGAGATCGCATCGTTGTTTTGGAAATCAATACTTTGCCCGGCATGACACCGACCAGCCTTGTTCCACGAGCGGCTCGAGAGCATGGGTGGAGCTTCGACACATTGGTCAAGCGAGTCGCGGAGGAGGCGATACTTCGTGCCCGCTAAGAAGAAAACGACTCCTAGTTCGAAGCGGAAGCCGTCTCAGGCGGTAACAGCGACAAAAAAGTCGGTCGTGCGCCCGGTAGCCAAGAAGAAACCATCAAGAAAGCCAAGGCGACCGATTGCCTGGGATCGCTGGCTCTGGGCGGCCGCCACGGTCAACATCATCGCTGGCTTCTTCTATAGCCCGGTCACTACACTCCGTTCGGTCCGGGTGGTTGGTGTAGCGGCCGAGGATCACGTAGCCGTTGAGCAGGCTCTTCAGGGCGCAAGAGATCGGTCATTTGCGCAACTCACCGATGCCACCATCATCGGTCCTCTCTACAATCTGGAGCGAGTAGAGACGGCGTCGATCTCGCGAAACATCTTTGGGCGGGGAGTATTGACAGTACAGTCTCCCACTGTTTTGGCAACGGTGGATGGTCACGACAACCTCTTCATGACGACAACCGGCGATTTGCGAAGCGATCTTCTCTCGCCCGAAAATGTACCGGTGATTCGGTTACCTGCTGACGAGTTTTCTGAAACTCCGGCATTGGTGAGCCTTACGCCAATTGACGTTGTTGCTGGCTTAGTTCAACAGACCACCGAACGCTGGCCCGATCAGGACTGGATGGTTCATGTGGACAATGGAGGCGTACTATCACTTCGGAAGGTGAATGGACCAGTCGTGCTTTTCGGTGTTGCGAGCAAAATTGATGAGAAGGTGGGTGCCCTTGATCAGATTCTGCAAACACAACCTGAGTTGGCGGATCGGGCCGTTCGCATCACATTGACGGAACCAAGTGCGCCGGCAATCGCTCCTTTGGTGTTAGAAAGATCATGAATGTAAGCAATTCCACCCAACTCAAGTCTATGTCGGTCATAGCAGCCATGGCCTTGATCGCTGGCTTACTAGCGTCAGCGGCGTGGATTACCAACACGTCGCGCGAATCGCGCTTGGCGCAACTAGGAGGCGATCCGAATGCCAGAGTGAGCATTGACGATCTGAACACGGCGACTGAGATGCAGAAGCAACGAGAAGAAATCAACAAGCTTCGCGCCGAGACCACTCGGCTCCAGAACCTCGTTGCCAGCAATACGAACGCGAGCGAAGAGCTCAATGGGAGTTTACAGGAACTCAAGGTTTTTGCCGGACTGACGGAAGTTCAAGGGCCAGGAGTGACGGTGATATTGACGGACAGCCGCCGCCCACTTGACGAAGTCCTTGACCCCAACGAGAACATCATTCACGACCAAGACCTCGTTTCGGTATTGAATGAGTTGCGCAATGCGGGTGCCGAAGCGATTAGTGTAAACGATAAGCGACTCGGTCCCTCTTCGTGGGTTCGATGTGCAGGAACGCGCATTCTTGTGGATAATGTTCAAGTTGCCGCGCCGGTCGTCATCCGCGCAATCGGCAACGGGAAAGACCTCTACAACTCCATGAATATGCCGGGCGGATATCTTGATCAACTGCGCCAAGCAGACCCGGCCATGGTGCGTATTGAAATCGCCGAGAAACTCAATCTCCCTGCCTATACTGGCTCAACGACCTCGGAGCATGTCACCCCCGTGAAGCCAGCCGCCAATAACTCAGGAGACCGAACCCGAAGTTGATTCTTATCCCCATTTTCGCGTTTGCGATTGGCATCCTCATCGGCAACATCGTGTTTCAGGGCACGCCGATCAGTGGGGATGCGGGGATTTATCTTGGCGTGGGCGTAATTGCAGCGCTTGATAGCATTTTAGGCGGAGTCAAGAGTGCGCTAGCCGGCGAGTTCCGTTCCGACGTGTTTCTTACCGGTTTTCTTGTCAACATGGTCGCGGCGGGATTCTTTGCGTGGTTCGGAGATCAAATTGGCGTCAACTTGTACCTCGCGGCCGTCTTGGCTATGGGGTGGAGGATTTTCAACAATCTTGGACTGATTCGTCGCCAATTGTTGGCGGCATATCTTGCGGGGATGCGTCAGCGGGCCGTTGACCGAGGTGAAGCATGAGCCCGCATGGCGAAATGGCGTGTTCCGTTGACATCGGTTCGAGCAAAGTCTTGGCCATTGCCGCGCGAAAGGTGGACGATGAAATCCGCGTCGTCGGCTACGGCGCCGGCCCATCCCGGGGCATTGAGAAGGGGCAAATCACCGATCCAGAGCGAGCCGCCGGTGCGATCAACTATGCGATGGAGCGACTCGAGCGCGAAATTGGAGAAGAAGTCAAAGAGATCGCACTAACGATTGGGGGGGCTCAGTTAGAAAGCGCTGCCACACAAGGGTTCGTTCCTATTTATCCCGAAGGCCGTCCTGTACGTGGCACTGATATTCTGCAAGCCGTCGAGCACTGCCGTCGCGTTACGATGCCCGCTGGGCGGGAGCAAGTCCTGGCGATGCCCCGAGAGGTGCGCCTTGACGACAATCGAGGGACTGCCTCGCCCGTTGGGCAGTCGGCCAAGAGAGTAGAAGTCGTCACGCTCTTGGTCACGGCACCAAGTAGTAGCGTAGACGCGATCCAGTTGATTGCCGACCAATTGGGGCGACGGATGGTGGAACTCGTTCCGACTCCTATGGCTTCCGCTTTGGGCTCTCTCTCGCCCGACCAAATGGAAAGCAATGGAGTCGTGATTGATCTTGGCCACGGCACGACGAGCCTTGCCGTGATCCGGCACGGATCCGTCGCGTTTGTGGGGGCTGTGCCCATCGGCGCGCACCACGTCACTCGGGACCTCGCACAGTTGCTGGATTGCGAACTTCCCGAAGCAGAGCGTTTGAAGTGCGAGTGTGGCACTGCTGATCTGCCGGGAGTGAATCCTGAAGAAGCCGTAATGATCCGGCAGAAGGGAAGCAATCATCAGCGAGCATTGAAGAAGCGGGTTCTTGCGGAAATCATCTCTTCAAGATTGCGTGAGACCGCCCGTCATGCCGCAGAGAAGGTGGCACGCGGCGGTTTTGAGTTCAATGATCTACCCACGGTGTACCTAACCGGGGGCGGTGCGCTCTTGAATGGAGCGGACACGGTGTTCGGCGACGCATTCGGAGCAAGAAGGGTAAAGATGGTCTGGCCCCGACTCGTGGGCAACCACGCCCGGCATCTTGCCGTACCCGAGGCGTCGGTCGCGGTAGGTACGGCAAGGTACGCGTTATCCGCTGGCGTTGACGAGTTGCAACCCGTGCGCGGAGTTGACTCTTGGCGCGAGGGTTTGAAAGCATTCCAGTCTCTTTTCCGCCGGGCGGAGAGGAATTAGAAGAAAACGGCTAAACTTTGAGGTTAGAAAGCATGAGCGAGCAGTTCGGAGCAGTGATCAAGGTCGTCGGGGTTGGCGGCGGCGGCGGCAATGCGGTAGATCGCATGATAGAGGCGGGGGTAAAGGGCGTTGAGTTCATCGCCATGAACACCGACCTTCAAGTTCTCGATCGCTCGCGGGCCTCTAAGAAACTTCAGTTGGGCGGGACGCTCACGCGAGGGCTCGGTGCGGGCGGTGACCCGGAAGTTGGACGCGGTGCCGCCGAAGAGAGTAAGCAAGATATCCGCAAGCTGCTAGAGGGAGCCGACATGGTCTTCCTCACCGCTGGTATGGGCGGAGGAACGGGAACGGGCGCGGCTCCAGTCGTGGCCGAACTGGCGCGCGAACTAGGTGCTCTGACCATTGCAATCGTAACGCGACCATTTAGGTTCGAGGGTGCTCGACGACACCGATTGGCACATGACGGGGTGACCGCTCTTATGAACCGAGTGGACACGCTCATTACCATTCCCAATGAGCGGCTGATTGACGTGGTCGAACGACGGACAACGCTCGCCGATGCGTTCCGAGTTGCGGATGACGTTTTGCGCCAAGGTGTCCAAGGTATTAGCGACATCATCGGGATTACGGGCGACATCAACGTGGACTTTGCCGACGTGCGACGGGTGATGAACGACGCCGGCCCGGCCCTCATGGGGATTGGCTACGGTATTGGCGAACAGCGGGCGATACAGGCTGCTCAAACCGCTACATCATCGCGGTTACTCGAACACTCAATCCAAGGCGCAAAGGGAATGTTGGTCAACATTACTGCCGATGAAGACTTCACGCTCGCCGAACTCGATGAGGCGATGAGTTACCTTCGCGGACTTACGGACGAAGACGAGGCCAACATCTATATGGGTCATGTGATTGATCCAGAACTGAAGGGAGAAGTTCGCATTACGGTTTTGGCGACCGGATTTGCCACCGCCGAAGTCGTGAAGCCGGAACCCGTTATGGAATCCCGACCCGAGTATGAAGCCCCGGCAAGCCGATTCACGACTGAGCCAGCGACCGAACCGACGACGACGGAAGAACCTGTTCGCCGCGCGCCTATTGAAGAGGCTCCGGTGATGCCGCCAAGCGGGCGGAAAACGCCGAAAGAGATCTGGCAACAGTTCCAGGAAGAGCAGAAGCGAAACATCGAACCTCAGGAAGAAGACGACGAGGACGACGATGTGGATCTTCCCACTTTCTTGCGGGAACATAAGAAAGGCAAGGATCAGTAATTTCCTAGTACCTTAGTGATCCGACCAAATCGTCGTGGCCGACGTAGAAGTGCTGCGTCAGGATTCCGGGTTTATGCCACACAAGCGCGGGTGGCACTCCGTCCCATACGAACTGCGCCACGGTGCGACCCTCGCTGGGTGTCACTGATCTGCCGTCAAGTCGCACGATAATTAGGTGAAGCAGATCTTCCTCGCCTTCCAGCTGATATCGGAAGTTGCCGACGGTGCCGCCCCAGGGATTTGGCTCGATTCCTACCGTCACGAGCGCACTTTCGCCCGCCGTGGCGAGTGTGGGGTCATAGGGAGGCAGGTAAATGGTTTCGGAATTTGTGATTGCAAGTAGCAATCTTGATGCGAGTGCATCGCGGACAGATTGCTCCGATTCGGTTGGAGTAAAGAGATCCGCCACCGCAAATTCAGGGGACGAGCGGAGCGGGTGGGATTCGAACCCACGAAGAGTTGCCCCTTACACGGTTTCCAACCGTGCTCCTTCGACCACTCGGACACCACTCCGCTCGTCCAAGTTCTATTGTGACCGAAAAGATGTCATTCGTGAGGGCGGCGACCCGTCTAGGACAGTGACCATCGTCCCTAGTTTCGGTTCCGGCCCAGCAACTCGTAGCTGTATGAGCCCATAATCTGCGTTCGCACCCACCGAGGAGAACGAAATGGCAAGAGTCTGTCAAGTAAGCGGCAAGCGCGCAAACAACGCAAAACACATTCGGCACCGGCACTCGGGCCAATGGAAGTTCCGCGCGCCGAAGAAAAATCGGCTTCAACACGCCAACCTCCAAATGGTGACCGTGAAGACCCCGACTGGTAATGTGCGGCTCAAAATCGCCACTTCAGTTTTAAAGTCACCCGAGTTTGCCGCCGTACAGTGCGGTCTCAAGCCGATTCCGAAGGCTTGGCTCAAGAAGTCCACGTACGGCATCTGACCTAATCTTAAGAAAAAGAATGAGGGGCTCGATCTGAGAAAGATCGGGCCCCTTTCTTGTCTCACGGCTCAGTTTCTGCATTTTCAACAGGCGATTTCTTTCGTTCAGCGAACCGAATCACTGAGAAATTGCGTCGGTCATTCCAGAGATTGCTGGCGCAAGCCGTGCATCCGGCGAGTCAATTTGACTAAAATGGGTCGCTTGGGTGCTCGTCCTCGTGTTTACACGGGGGCAGTGTCTTAGTTTCCGGCCTCGGCCGGAGGTTGGAGTTCCTTCCATGATCATGGATTTCAAGATGGTGACGCGACCGATCATCGCACTGATGGCGTTGGGGGCTGGCTCTGTGTTCGCACAGCAGCAAAGCATTACTCCGATGCCGGCATCGGAGGCGGAGAAGACGCTGCTCGAAAAGCGCAGTCAAATCTTCACCGAGAACCGGGGCCAGTGGGATGCGCGGGCTCGCTTTATGACTTCGCAGCCGGGGTTGGACTATTGGGTTACCAATACCGGGCTTGTGTTGGATTTGAACAAGACCGAGGGGCATGGCGCGGCTGCCATGCGAACCGGTCATGTTGTGCGCATTGACTTCAATGGCGCGAACCCAGGCGCTTCCAGCGTCGGCGTTCAGGCCGCGAAACTGCGACAAGACTATTTTGTGGGCACCGAATCGCAACATGCAGTCGGCGTCCAAGCGTTTGCCGAAGCGTACACGCAGTCCATCTATAACCGGATCAGCGTCCGGCACTATAAGGATGGCAATGCGACTCGATACGATCTGATCGTCATGCCTGGTGGCAACCCGGACGACATCCAAATGCAGATCTCGGGTGCGGACTACGTACGCGTCGACAACGAAGGTGCACTGCGCATCACGACGGGCCTGGGCGACATTCGAAACTCCGACCTCTACGCCTATCAGCCGATCGGCGGGCGCCAGGTCAAAGTTCCAGCCGAGTTCGTTGTCAACGGCAACGTTGTCAACTTCAAACTCGGTACGTACAATCCTGCATATCCAGTGATCATTGATCCGCTGGTTTATGGCTCTTACGTTGGTTCTGACGCGATCCCGTTCTTCTCGAGCGGAAATGAATCGCTCGAAGATATCGTTGCGGATGCGAAGGGCAACGTCTACATGGTGGGGAATACCAACTCCATCACCTTCCCGATCCTTCCTGGTGCGTACCAGAACTCGATCGCGGGAGGTACAGACGGCTTCTTGATTCGCATGAAGGCAGACGCCTACTCCCTCGACTACGCCACATACTACGGCGGCTCGGGAGCGGATCTTCCGCTGGGTGTTGGCCTCGATTCAACCGGAACTCAACTCTTCGTCTCAGGAACGACAACCTCGGCCAACCTTCCGGGCACCGCTGGATTCGTTGATGCGAACGACGGAGCGGCTCAAGGCGATACACGTGTCGCCGGCACCGCCTACTTCCTTACGAAGTTCAACGTTGCCGCGAATGGCACGATCACCGGCGCCTTTGCGCGATACTATAATCGCCCTGGCGTCGCTACTGGGAACTACGTTCAGTTCCGAGTTTCCCCCTCTGGTCGGGCTTACATTGCTGGCATCGCCGACAATGCAGACCTAACTGGTGGAGGTAACCCCGGTGCCGCGTTTACGCCGTTCATTGCGGGCGGTGGCGGATCGACGGACGGCTTCGTAGCTTCATTCGATCCGAACGGAAACATCCTTTACCAAACCATCATTGGCGGTCCGGGCGACGATACGCTCTCGGGCATTGACGTCAATGCGGGTGACAACGTCGTAGCGGCAGGATACGTTCCGTTTGCAGGTACGCAAGACACCAGCACGGCTGGTTCACCTGCGTTCCCCACGACAGCGGGTGTTTTCTCCGGTGGGCGCTTGCTCCGCAACACTGATGCGTTCATCGTTCGTGTTGACGATACGGGTGCGGCTCTTCAGTCGGCTGTCTTCGGCTCTTCGGGTATTGACGGCGCGTTTGCCGTCTGCTATGATCCGGCGGGCAACGTTTATATCAGCGGTCAAGCGGGCACGCCCGACTTCCCGCGAACTCCGGGTGCCTTCAATCAGAACAGCAGCGTTTCGCAGCAGTTCCTTTCGAAGTTCAACCCTGATCTCAGCGCAATCGTCTACAGCACGGGTCTCGAAACAACGGGCAACGTGGTTGCGAACTTCTTGGATGCCGACGACCGAGGCTATGCTTACGTCGCGGGACTTCTAAGCTTCACGGCCAACCCCCCGAACCCTGGCCCCCCTCCGACTCCTAACCCGGCGACCCCAGGAACGATTCCGTGGGGACGATCTCGCATCACCCCGCTTCGCGGTCAGTACGACGGTGGCGACGACTCTGTCTTCCCTCCGAACACACCTGACTGGGCAAACAACCCGGCGGATTTCCCTGCCACCAGCGACGCCTTCATCATGGTGATGAGCCCGTCCGGCAGCGAAGCCGCTTACGTTGACAATATCGGCCAGATGGGCGATGACTTCTGCACCGCGCTCCACGTGGATCGCGTTGGCGCAGTTTGGATCGGTGGAACGATCGATCCGATCTTCAATGCCCTCAACCAGATCAAGCAGCCCCATAATCTTGACCCCTACATTACGCCGCTAGCGTTCAAGGGAGTCGCAGACCAGGGTTCACGAGATAGTTGGGCGGTCAAACTCCGCATCGACCTTCCGATCCTCCAGAGCGTTACGCTTCCGCCCCCGGGCGCGATTGCGGGCGGTCTCGGCGCGTTCACGGATGCAGTAGTCTCCTTGCGAGACCCGGCTCCGACGGGCGGTGTGACGATCAATATGACCCTGAGCGATGTCAATGTGGCTTCGTTCAGCCCGACGCAAGGCAATGTCGCCACTACGGTGACC
>JAHBTC010000075.1 GCA_019638835.1 Fimbriimonadaceae bacterium | reverse complement strand
GGACGATAGCCAAACGCACAATCCCTGCACTCGCCCCCGCAATGAGCGCGATAATGGCTTCCCTCTTTTCCAGGAAGCGAGAGAAATAAATGAGGAGGGCGGCGGCTACCGCAGTTGTCAGACCAGAGAGCGTGGCTCCTTCATTCATCGTGGATGCTGCTACACCCCCAACGAAGAGGACGAAGACCCCGATCCGCTGCCCTTTCGAAAGGTTGCGCGCCCAAACGGTCCACAAAAGGCCAACTAGTTGAACCTGGCCCAGACCAGAATCGGCCAGCATCCGCCCCATTGGATCCAGCGCTGGTGCCCGCAGATTCATTTGCACCCAGCGGAACAATTCGAAATCGAAGTCCATCAACGCCTCCCATCCTCTTGGACGTGGAGCGTTCGCTCATGGGTGTAAGCGGCAAATCCTGGGGCCGAACCACGCGGCTTGCGTACGTACTTCTTCAGAGTGCAGTCCACTGCGACAAAATCGGAGTGCTTGCTTGGGCTGTTCCGCTTTGCGAGCATTGCCGCGTACATTAGGTCGGGCATCTGAACCCGTGTCGGCTGATTGTCGGTTGCTAGGACTACGTGGGAGCCGACTCCGCCTCGGACATGGAACCAATAGTCGTTTGGGCGCGCAACCTTGGTGGTCAAGTAATCATTGCTCGTTGCGTTCTCACCGTACAGGACGCGCCATCCGCCGGGTGAGAGCAATTCTTTGATCGAGTGCCCGCCGAACGGTCGTTCTTCCTTGGCAACTTGGCTTTGGGCTGCCGCTTGGTGCTTCCACCGCCTTCGGTCAAGGTCTTCTTCAATCTCGCTTAGCTCGGCAGATTCGGCGACGAGAACCCGGACTAAATAGGATTGGGCAGTGATGAGTTCTTGGCGCAACCTATCGGCTTGTTCGTCCATCTCGTTCGCCCGCTCTTTTGCACGCTTTGCCCGCCGAAAAAGCCGCTCAGCGTTCTCTACCGCTGATTTCTCCGGGTCCATCGGGATCAAGACTTCGACTCCTTCGTAATCCCAGACTCGAAGTTCCTTTTCACCTTTCCACGAACCTTGGTAAGCGAGGATGAGTTCTCCCCAGATCTGCATCTGGGGGGCGAGCCGAGCGGCTTCGCGTGCTTCGTCCACGCCTGAAAGTGCCGCCGCTCTCGCGTCTACCACCCGCGTGAGAATGCTTTGCAGTCGCTGTCGCTGACGCTCGTTCTCATCCTGAGAAACCCGCTCGTTGAAGTGACGTTCCAGCGCGAGTCCGAACGATTCGACTGGCGTGGCGGAGGGGTACCTGCCGTGAATCGGGAGCGGATACACGCCGTATCCGGGTGCAAACTCGGGCCGCCATTCGTGGTTGCGAAGTGCCTCTTGGACTTGATCAAGAGTCAAATCGTCACCCATCAACGAGATCAGGAAAGGGCTCGCTCCTTCAAACTCCTTCAACTCGTCGCCAGGCGTGGCGGTGTCAACTACAGGCCGAGGTTCAAACGGAGGGGGTAAGTATGGTTGGCCGGGCAGGATCGGACGTCGCGAGAGTTTCGTGCCCACCCACTTTGCCGCGCAAACAACGCGCTTGGTCTCATCCACAAGCATCAAATTGCTATGCTTGCCCATGAGTTCGGCAACCAGTTGGAAGGCACCTTCCGCGCCAATAAACCCCATTTCCAGAATACGATCTCGACCCCGTTGGCGTACAAACTCCAACCTCGCATCTAAGATCTTTCGGCGCAGATCGAGCGCAAACTGGTGGTTGTCGCCTCGGGGAGGCCGTTTCTGCGCAATGTGGGCTCTTGCAAAGTCCGGATGAGCCGAGAGAACGACGTAAGTCTCTTTCTCCTTGTAAACGCCAAGGTGCACCGTGAGCGGAGAAAGCCCAAGAATCTTTTGGAGTTTGCCCCCGACAAGGGTTTGCATCTCATCCACCGCTGCCGCCAGACAAAGGGAGTCGAAGGGGATGCGTTTCACGCTTCGGTTAGTCCGCCGAACTTGCGCGTTCGATTCTGGAACTGCAAAACGGCTTCGAACAAGTCGGATTCACCGAACTCCGGCCAATTCGTTTGGGTCACAAACAATTCCGCATACGCCGCTTCCCAAATCAGGAAGTTGCTCCAGCGCATCTCGCCTGCGGTGCGGATCATAAGGTCGGGGTCGGGCACTGCCGGACAGTACATGAGAGTGCTCAGCGATTCCTCGGAAATGTCGTCCGGGGTGAGCCCGTGGGCGATCGCGGCCCGGCATGCATCCACAATCTCCGCCCGTCCTCCGTAGTTGATCGCGAGGATGAATTCGATTCCCGTATTAGATGCGGTTTCCGTTTCAAGTGCCGTCAGAGCCTCCCTAGTTGGAGACGGGATTTCCTCTACTCGGCCACTTATTCGGACTCGGACGTTGCTTTCCTGCAACGCTTGCAACTCCGCCATCGCCGCGTCCGCGATTAGGGTCATCAAACCTGAAACTTCGTCGCCGGGACGTCGCCAGTTCTCGGCAGAGAAGCCGTAGACCGTGAGATGCTTTACGCCAAGATCGGCCGACATCGCAAGTACTTTCGAGAGCGTACGATAACCTTCGGTGTGACCGACCAGGCGATTCAATCCCTGCGATTCGGCCCAGCGACCATTGCCATCCATGATCACAGCGACATGCACGGGCAAGCGCGAAAGATCAATCCCCGCCGAAAGGGCTCGTTCTTGGATCGGATTGGCGGCGACCATGCTCATCGCGCGTTCGAATCGGGGTTCAACGGGGTTGCCGTTAGATCTCCATCAACTCTTCGTCTTTGTTCTTTTGGAGGCCGTCCATTTCGTGAACGTATTTGTCGGTCAACTCCTGGATTCGCTTTTCAAACGATTTCATCTCGTCTTCCGAAACCTCCTTGTCCTTCAGTTTCGCCTGCGCGTGGTGAAGCGCGTCACGACGTACATTTCGTACGGCAACGCGGCCTTCTTCCGTGCGCGAATGCACCTGTTTGACCATCTCCTTGCGGCGCTCTTCAGTCATCTGCGGGAAGTTGATCCGGATTCCGTTTCCGTCGGTGCTAGGCATGATTCCCAGATCACTTGCCATAATCGCCTTCTCGATCTGCGAGACCAGGTTCTTCTCGTATGGCTGAATCAAAATTTGGCGTGGTTCAGGCACGCTGATATTCGCTACCTGCGTAACCGGAGTATCCACTCCGTAGTAACTGATCGTTATCTTCTCGAGCACACCAGGATTGGCGCGACCGGTGCGGATGCGTTGGAAGTCATGAAGCGTTGCTTCCACGGCTTGCTTCATACGGTGCTCGGCGTCCTTGAGTAGGTCTTGCATAGTTCAAATCTCGCTGATGACCCGGGTACCGATAGTTTCGCCCCGGATGGCGCGTTGCATCGCGCCGGGATCATTCAAGTCTAACACGATGACGGGCAGATTATGCTCCCGACACATCGTAAATGCGGTTTGGTCCATGACGGCGAGACGCTTTTGGATCGCCTCATCATAGGTGACCGAGTCGTATTTCACCGCATCTGTGTGCTTCTTGGGATCCTTGTCGTAAATGCCGTCCACCTTGGTCGCCTTGAGCAGACAATCGGCTTCAATCTCAAGTGCACGAAGTACGGCCGCGCTGTCAGTTGTGAAGTACGGATTACCGGTGCCCCCCGCAAAAACGATCACTCGGCCCTTCTCCATGTGGCGCATAGCCCGCCGGCGGATGAACGGTTCACAAACCTCATTCATCTGAATCGCGCTTTGAACCCGAGTTGGGACGCCTTGGCGTTCAACTGCCGCTTGGATTGCAAGGCCATTGATCACAGTTCCCAGCATTCCCATTTGGTCTGCGACGGTGCGATCCAGGCCGCCTTGGGTGCTGAAGACTTCACCCCGGACAATGTTGCCCCCTCCGACAACAATGGCGACTTCTACTCCAAGGTCATGGACTTTCTTGACTTCGCCCGCAATGTAATTGAGGGTTTCGGTATGGAGCCCGAAGCCTTGACTTCCCGCCAAGGCTTCGCCGCTCAATTTGAGCAGTACGCGGCGGACCGCTATGCCGTCCGCCACGCGCTTAACCTCCCACCACGAGTCGGACGTATTGGGTGATCTCGATCTTGCCGCCCGAGGCGGCTTCTGATACCCATTGACCCGTGGACTTGGTCGGGTCCTCGAAGAACGGTTGCTCCATCAAGACTTGCGACTTGAAGAACTCCTTGTTCACGCGGCCTTCCGCAATCTTCGCGGCCATCTCGGCGGGCTTACCGTCGTTGATGGCGCGGGTGGTTTCGGTGGCGATCTCTTGCGCGATCATGTCCGCCGAAACATCGTCTCGCTTCAAGAACTCGGGCTTGCCGGCCACGACTTGAACCGCAACCTTGAACGCCACATCCTTGACGTTTCCGGCATCGCCGCTCGCGTCCACCGCTGCACACTGCGTGCTTTCCGCATCGCCTGTCCGGTGGTTGTACACAGCGATCTGGCCGTTCGATTCGATCTTGACGGCCTTCGTCAGGCGTATATTCTCGCGGATGACGGCAACGGCCTGCTCAAGTAGGTCGGCAACCGGCTGACCGTCAATCGTCAGGTCATTCGCCTTGGAGTTCACTTCCTCCACCGAATAGGCGAGGAGTCCGTTGGCGATCTTGTCTACCAACTCGCGGAACGTCGGGTTGAGAGCGACAAAGTCGGTTTCCGTTTCGACAACAATGCCCACGGCCTGCTTGCCGTCGGAACTCGTCACGAACTTGGCGATGCCCGCGTTGGTGGCGCGGTCAGTGCGCTTGCTGGCGGCGGCCGCCCCCTTCTCGCGAAGGATCTGCTTGGCTCGCTCAAAGTCTCCGCCGGCTTCTTCTAGCGCGGCTTTACACTCCATCATCGGCGCGTCCGTCAGGTCGCGCAGTCGCTTTACGTCGGCTGCATTGATTGCCATGGGTTAGTTCGTCTCCGGGGCGGATTCTGCGGCTTCCGGAGCCTCTTCCGACGGGGCTTCTGAGGCTTCGGACGGAGTCTCCACCGGGGCTTCTTCTGCCTTCGCCTTCGGTGCCTTTTCAACGACCGCCTTCTTCACCTTGACCGGAGCTTCGGCTTCTTCATCCTTGACGCCAAAGGCAGTCAAGAACTCTTCGTCAACCGGCATTGCGGCACCCTCGTCCTCTTCGTCTTCGCTCGTCGTAACCACGGGGGCATCGCCGGACTCTTCGTCCATCGGTCGAACTTCAACAATCGCTTCGCTAATCTTGCCCGTCACGAGTCGAATCGAGCGGATCGCGTCGTCGTTACCGGGAATGACGTAGTCGATCACGTCGGGGTCACAGTTCGTGTCCACGATGGCAACCACCGGAATGCGGAGGCGCATCGCTTCCTTCACCGCATTGATCTCCTTGTTCACGTCGATCACAACCATGACCGAAGGAAGGCTCTCCATGTTGCGGATACCTTCTAGGTAGCGGTTCAACTTATCGCGTTCTTCGCGTCGCTTGAGGGCTTCCTTCTTCGGCAATCGGTCAAGATAGCCTTCCTCTTCCATACGGTCGAGTTCCTTGAGGCGGGTGATGCGGGCTTGGATCGTGTCCCAGTTCGTGAGCATGCCGCCGAGCCATCGCTCAGTGACGAAGTACTGACCGCTGCGGACCGCCGCTTCGCGGACGGCGCTTTGGGCTTGCTTCTTCGTGCCGACGAACAGCACGGTGCCGCCGTCCATCACGCGGTTCTGAACGAAGTTCAGGGCGTCGTTGAAAAGTTGGAGCGTCTGGTGTAGATCAAGAATGTAGATTCCGTTTCGCGCGCCATAAATGTATTGGCGCATCTTGGGGTTCCAGCGACGCGTTTGGTGTCCGAAGTGAACTCCTGCTTCGAGGAGTTCCTTCATCGTAAGGTTCGGCATTCGGTTGTATCTCCGGGTTAATCCTCCGCTGGCGGTCGGTTTCGCCCGATTCCCGTTTCCGGGACACCCGAGGGCGGACCGCACTGGCGTGTGGATGTATTGGCCCGTTTCGGGGCCGGGCGTGATGATACCGGCGCAAGGTGAGGTTACGGCGGGACGAGGCAGGCGAATTGCATTTAGTCTTCAGCCGAGGCTTGTAGACTTGAATACCTCTCTACAGTCCCCTTCTCATGCGAAGGGATGGCTAATCGAGTCACCCGTGATAGGGCGGAGGCGTGCAAACTCGCAGGCAACGACTCTTCGGGGTAGCGAACCTCGATATCAAGAACTACCGACGGATGTAGTCGGGAAACTCTGTCCGCATCGCTTCTAAAGCGTAGGGATGCCGGGTCGAAGATGGAACCCAAGTCACGGTCACGTTAT
Source organism: Fimbriimonadaceae bacterium (assembly GCA_019638835.1). Lineage (GTDB taxonomy): Bacteria > Armatimonadota > Fimbriimonadia > Fimbriimonadales > Fimbriimonadaceae > JAHBTC01. Next base: position 6,814 of record JAHBTC010000075.1, on the reverse strand, counting down.
CCTCTTCCGTCGGTTCCTTGTCGGTGAACCGCCAAACCAACTCGTTTCCTTCCCTCACCCAGCCGGGAGGGCGGGCACCGATAATCCCCGGTGGCAATCCGGTGATATCGGCCCGAACTTCGCCCCGCGCGATCGTCCCTTTCCACGGGGCGCCCGTCGCGAGCACATACACCAAGAATGTCTGCCCCATTGCGTTGCCGCCGTGCTGGGTGGTGTAGAGGTTGCGAACCCGCCGGACCTGCCCGCCCCCGAACGGCACCTCCTTCACCCACCACTGCCTGTAGTAGATGTCGTCGCCTTTGCCTACTCTCCGCACCGTCTCGAATCGCTCGCCATCCACCCACGACTCGAACGACTTAAACCACGTCGGTTTCTCATCGGTCGGCACGGAGATGTCGCCGCCCCCTTCTTCGGGGAAGCCCATCGTGACGACCGTGCGCGGACCGGTGTTCTGGAACGTGAAGTACGCGTCCACCTGCGCTTTCGCGACGTCAATCAGGATGCGTTCTCCGAGCATTCGGACCTTGGTGGTCTCGTCGAACTGGGTGACGACGCCTCCAACCCCCATTACCGCCGAGTCATTGAGGGCGAGAGCGGCCACGAGCGTAAGGGTCATAGCGCCATTATCCCGAAGTCACGCTCCCATCTGCCCTCTTATGCGCCTGGGCGGCGGTATCCTTTGTGTTGGATCGAGGCGTGGCGCAGTTGGTAGCGCACCGACTTTGGGAGCCGGGGGTCGCCAGTTCGAGTCTGGCCGCCTCGACCACTTTTCCTGCTCCTATCAGTCACAATATCTGCTGTGGACAACCCTGACGTGGTGCAGCATTCCGAAGCGGACTGGGCCATCACGTTTCTGGAGAACACGGCTCGGAAGGCGGGTCCATATATGCCAAGGAGGTGGCGAAACCGGCTTGTCGCTAAGCGCAATTCACTGCTGCAGAGAAAACGTGTCCGGCGTTTAATCCCGCTGACAGACGACGAAATCTATCGCTTGATAAAATGTGACCGTCAAAAACAATCGCTACTGAGAACTAGGATTTGGACTCACAAATCTCCAGCACTTTGGCTTTCTGTGGCTATCCTTATCGCCCGATTGGTAGACATCTGGACATGGCAATCAGTTCAAGCACTCATCGGTGAACACTACATTCTGTTTCGAAGCGCCTTAGCAATCTCACAGTTTCCTGCACTATGGGCAATATTATCGATCAAGAGATTAGACAATCCTTCCGTTTTGCACGAAGCAGTTCAGATCAAGATTGATGAACTCGCGAGCAAGTCTCGGCAGAACGTTGAATCTGCAACTGCAGATATCTCAGTTCTGAAAGCCAGACGCAGTGCGCTGCGTCGTGAAGAAACGAGGAGCCATAGCGATCCTCGATTACTCGAAGAATTGAGGAATAAGATAGATTCATTATCCACGGAACTCGCTGTCATCGAGTCTGAGGCGAATGAGATTGAGTTGATGTCGAGTGAAGTTATCGACCGACTAAAATTCTTGAGTAACATACTTTCAAACCCCAAAATACTCATGGATGTTGCCGAGACTTCGGCTGTCCTAGACAAAGCAAGCAACGCACTGGAACTGACTACCGCCAACATTTCTGCGCGAGGCGAGGATACGATGCTGGACGGCGAAAGAATCTTAGAGGCCGTTACAAAACTCGCCATCTTGAATGATCGTGCTTCTCAACGGTTGATTCAAGGCGATGCGAGCACAATCCCCCTCCCAAATCAGTCAAGATAAGCCATGATCGGGTTGGTCTTGGCCATGCTGAACGAACCCCCTGCCCTTTCGGTGATCCGCAGGAATAGCGAATGGCTTGGAGACGAACCTTGAAGTGGAGCGCGGCTAGCATCGCAGTCAGAATCTTAAAAAGCCGAGAGCAACGAGAGGCTGAGGAGGCGGAGCGCCTATGGCTTCGTTCGCTCGTGCCGATGTCGGATCAAGAGATTCGAAGGCTAGTTCGTGTAGGTGTTCACCCTTGCGCGCTCTTTGAGTCCAGGGTAGTTCGCGATAGTGCTCCAGTTTTGTTATGTAGGGTGCTTGGCATCCTTGTCTTTGCATTGTCATTTTGGTTTCGCGATGAGTTACGTACGTGGCTTGGGGAAGATAGATTTGTCCTTATCCCCATAGGGCAAATCCTGATATTCATCCCGATGCTGGTTCCGTTGACAACGGTCAGTGACCCAAGAATATTGGAACGTGCCGTTACGAGGAAGATATTAGAGTTAGACGATTTTACATTCACACTTTCACGGTCAATGAACTCGGACGCTGAGATACTTCTGGCAAAACGCAGGCAACTGTGGAGCGAGTTGACTCGTCTCGGCCACGACCAGCAAGCAATTGCTCAGATTCAGGATGAGATTAATAACCTTACAAGCCAGATTGATTCAATCCAAAATGATAGATTGGAAGCCGTTCGGCTCGAAAGAGAATCGTCGTCGCAACTAGCAACGGTGCTGGAAGTCATCCAGGACTCATTACGCTACGATGGTGAGAGCCGAACTTCTATGACCATCGCTAAAGCCCAGGACGCAGCGTCGAGCGCAAAGGAAACGATCAATGTGTCTGAGCGCTTGAAACTCGAAAACTCCGATAGATTGAGAAAGGGACTCGCACAACTCGAAGCGCTTGGGATTCAATCGCGTCGCGATGATACATCCCCTTCCCAAATCAGTCAAGATAGGCCATGATCGGGTTGATCTTGGCCATGCTGAACGAACCCCCTGCCCTCTCCGCGATGCTCAGCGACGTCAGCGAGTCTCGCCTCCGCGCCACCGTCGAGAAACTCGCGAGTTACCCCACGCGCAACACACTCAGCACCGGGCTGACCGATTCCTGCGAATGGATCGCCGACGAGTTCCGTAAGATCCCAGGCGTTGAAGTCGAGGTCATGCGCTACGTCGCCCCCGCTGGTCGCCGCGTCCCCGAAGATAAGGAAGTCGTTCAAGTCATCGCTACGATCCCCGGCGAGACAGATCGCATCTATCTCATGGGCGGGCACATCGATTCACTCAACTTGCAGGTGCAACCCACCGAGGTCCCGGCCCCCGGGGCAAATGACGACGCCAGCGGAGTGGCCGCCAGCCTCGAAGCCTGCCGCATCCTCGCCCGCCAAAAGTGGCCGTGCACGCTCAAGTTCGTGGCTTTCTCGGGCGAAGAGCAAGGTCTTCTCGGCTCCACTGCGTTGGCCAAACGCGCCGTAGACGAAGAATGGCAACTTGAAGGCGTCTTGAGCAACGATACAGTCGGTTCAAGTGGCAACATCGCTGGCCAAAGCAACACGAAGCAGGTACGCGTGTTCAGCGAAGAAGGCGATGCCCACAACTCACGGGAACTCGCCAGGGTGATCGAGTGGACGGTGCGCAATACGGTGCCGAACTTCGATATCAAGTTGGTGTTGCGACGTGACCGGTTCGGTCGAGGCGGCGATCACACGCCGTTTGTCCAGCAGAATTTCAACGCGGTTCGGTTCATTGAGGTTCACGAGGAGTTCACCCGGCAGCACACTCCCGATGACCGAGTGGAGTTTATGGATTTCGCTTATCTCGCGCAGGTGACCCGGGCCAACGTTTCTGCCCTGGCTTCACTTGCAAACTCCGGCGTCGCCCCTACGAATGTTAGGATTGTGCGCGATCAGGGGCACAACACGACCGTGACTTGGGAGGCAACCGCCGGTATCAAATACACGCTGTATTGGCGTGACACAGGTAGCACGGAGTGGCAGGGAGCGATTCCGGTTGGCGAGGTCAGTCGCCATACTGTGGACCTTATCAATAAGGACGATCACTTCTTCGCGGTTGGCGCAGAGGGTGGCATCCCGGTCGTTGCCGAGTGAAACCCCTCACCGAGGGCACTGTCAGGCTACGGGTCATCTGTGAGAACCCTCCCGCTTCACCGTTCGGGTTGCAGGATAAGGACGGCACGATTATTGAAGGCGAGAACCTTGAAGGTGATCGAGTCGCTTTCTCGCTTGAACTGAAGGCCAAGCAGACCGAAGATATTCCGTATCTCACTGGTTCCGTCGCTCACGGTTCTCCAAAAGAGCGGTTTCTTTATCTCACCAAGAAGGACAACTTCGGGAGAATTCTGAGTCGAATCAAGGTGCCACTCAAGTCTATACAGTGGAACCAGATTGAGCAGGTGCTCGACTCGGCAGGCTTGCACCTCTCCGTGGCAGTGGATGGACGCCGGACCGGCACCGTACCGCTTCTCGGAGAGGGTTGGACCGTTGAGCAGTAGCGCGAGCAAGAGTTCGGCGGGCCTTTCGGTCGCATCGGATTAGGTTCGGTGGGACAAGTCCCTTGCCTCGCAGTGAAGCAAGGGTCTATACTTCTCCGAACGGGAAGGCGTGTCTTTCCCGAGCGCTTCTCGGAGTGTGCACCCAATCAGGTTTGAGACGGCAAAAAAAACGAGTCGAATCACGCACTGAGGGTCGCGTACCGTGAGCGGTATGCGACCTTTTTTACGCATCCGAGGCGCGCAGGACAAGAGTAGAAAGAATGCCTACGGTCAATCAGTTGGTCCGGAAAGGGCGCGTTCGAGACGCGATCAAGTCGAAGTCTCCCGCGCTGAAGAACAACCCGTTCAAGCGGGGCGTTTGCACGGTCGTCCGCATCATGACCCCGAAGAAGCCGAACTCCGCGCAGCGTAAGGTTGCCCGTGTTCGTTTGGTGAACGGGATCGAAGTCACCGCCTACATCCCTGGCGTGGGACACAACCTGCAGGAGCACTCGGTTGTGCTCGTGCGCGGCGGACGTGTGAAGGATCTTCCTGGTGTGCGCTATCACATCGTACGCGGCACCCAGCAGACCGCCGGTGTCAACAACCGACAGCAAAGCCGCAGCAAGTACGGCAGCAAGCGCCCGAAGGCCGCCAAGTAAGGAGAGATTGAAGAATGCCTCGTAAAGGACCCGCTCCCGCCCGCGTCATCTTGCCCGATCCCGTCTATGGGAGCGAGATGCTTCAGCGATTCATCAACCGACTCATGCTGGCCGGCAAGAAGACCAAGGCCGAAGAGATCGTCTACACCGCGCTCAAAAATGCGAGCGAAAAGGTGGAAGACGAGCCCCTCAACGTGTTTGATAAGGCTCTCGCCAACATCATGCCCGCGGTGGAAGTCCGTCCCCGACGCGTCGGTGGTCAGACCTACCAGGTACCGATGGATGTCCGACCGGACCGACGACGCACGTTGGCCCTACGCTGGCTTGTGACCTTTTCCCGTAAGCGATCTGGTCGCTCGATGACCGAGAAATTGACCTCGGAACTCATTGATGCGTATAACAATACCGGCGGAAGCGTAAAGAAGAAAGAGGATACGCACCGCATGGCCGAGGCCAACAAGGCCTTCAGCCACTACCGATTCTAAGTCACCATTAACCACAACACCATGGCCCGATCTCACCCTATCGAGCGAGTACGCAACATCGGCATTGCCGCGCACATTGACGCAGGCAAAACGACCACCACCGAGCGAATCCTCTATTACGCAGGACGCACGCACAAGATCGGTGAGGTGCACGATGGCGCGGCCACGATGGACTGGATGGAACAGGAACAGGAGCGCGGAATCACGATTACCTCTGCCGCGACGTCCTGCTTCTGGAAAGAAGGGTTTCAGATCAAGTCACCGGAGTTGTCGAAGGATAAGCCCGAGTACAAGATCAACATTATTGACACGCCCGGACACGTGGACTTCACAGTAGAAGTTGAACGATCTCTGCGTGTTCTCGATGGCCTTTGCGCGGTTTATTGCGCGGTCGGCGGCGTTCAACCGCAGTCCGAAACGGTTTGGCGACAGGCCAACAAGTATAAGGTTCCGCGAATCGCCTACGTGAACAAGATGGATCGCCTTGGCGCGGACTTCTTCACGGTTGTACAGCGCATGCGCGAGCGACTGGGCGCAAACGCTATCCCGATCATCATCCCGATTGGCGCGGAGAGCGACTTCCTGGGATACGTTGACCTTCTCACCATGAGGGCGACGCTCTACAAGCACGACGACGGCAAGGAATACGACGTCACCGACATCCCCGAGAATATGGTGGATCTGGCGGCCGAGTACCGAGAAAAGCTGATCGAGGCGATCTCCGAACTGGATGACTCCATCATGGAGCGATTCCTCGAAGGTGAAGAGATTCCGTACGAAGAACTGAAGAGCAAACTGCGCGAAGGCACCTTGCTTGGCAAGATTGTTCCCGTGCTTTGCGGTTCGTCTTTCAAGAATAAGGGCGTCCAAGCGTTGCTCGACGCCGTCGTCAACTACCTTCCCTCCCCGTTAGATGTCGGAAGCGTCGAAGGCGTGGACCCGGACGACGAATCCCCTCTGGAACGCAAGCCCAGCGACAGCGAGCCGTTCGCGGCTCTGGCGTTCAAGATCATGACCGACAAGTTCGTCGGACGCCTTACTTATCTTCGTGTCTATTCTGGGCACCTGAAGAAGGGTAGTCAGGTGGCGGTCTGCTTCCGCGATCCGCACACGAACGACATTCGCGTCAAGAACGAGCGCATCGGACGCATCCTCGAAATGCACGCCAACAAGCGAGAAGAACTCGACGAAGTGGTGGCGGGCGAGATCGTCGGCGTCATCGGCCTCGGTGACGTGCGAACGGGCTATTCAATTTGTGACACCTCGGCAACGGTTGCTCTCGAGAGCATCAAGTTCCCCGAGCCTGTCATCCAAATCGCGGTGGAACCGAAGAGCCGCGCCGACCAAGAGAAGTTGGGCACCAGCCTGCAACGATTGGCGGAAGAAGATCCGACCTTCCGGGTGCAAACCGACCCCGAGAGTGGTCAGACGATCATCAG
>JAHBTC010000074.1 GCA_019638835.1 Fimbriimonadaceae bacterium | reverse complement strand
GGGCCAAGCCCGGTGATCAATACGGACTGCCCCACGACTGGCCCATCCATTACGGTGTGGACCCCATTTCCAAGGGCATCCATCATGCTGGCAAGTTCGACGGGAAACTTCTCCGGCACGGGACGCGCGTTCGAAGCCGGGATCACGGCATAAGGGGCGAATCCGCCATCCGTATCCACACCGAGCAAAACGGTGTCGGGGTCAATATGGCCCTCGCCCCGAGCCAACCAATCGGAATCAAGAGAAACGATGTGGCTCTCACTGGCAACAATCTGGCCCACATGGCGATCGGTGACTCCCTCGCCTACTTCGATGATTTCGCCGCAGAACTCGTGACCGATCACGCGCGGCGGCTTTACCCGTCCCGCCGCCCACGCATCCCACTTGTCAATGTGAAGGTCGGTACCGCAAATTGAGCCCGTGAGCATCCGGAGTTTGACGTGACCGGGGCGAACCGATGGTTCCGCAACGTCAATCAAGGCAAGCCCAGGAGCAGCTTCGGTCTTTGCAATCGCCTTCACGGGCGGGGATGCTACCTTTGGCCGATGTTAATGACTCCTTAAACTTAGGCCTGTAAGTTTCATTCGTTGGCCCCTTGGGCTTCAGCAGATTGAAAATCCGTTCCAAAGCCATGCTAAAATGCGGACCCAAACGCCCTGAATGGACGTTTGACTTTTAGAGGTACGCCAAGTTGGGAAGCGCATACACCCCCGGACTCACCGTGAGCCGCGACACCGTTGTCCGGCGAACACGACGACTACCCATCAAGGGGGAGGTGCTAGGCACCCAGGGAAGCACGGTCAACGCCACCGATGTAATCGCCCGCGCTGACTTGCCGGGACCACTCCAAACCATTAAGTTTGCGGAGAAACTCGGTGTCTCAGCCGCGGAAGTTCCCGCCCGATTCAAAAAGAAGGAAGGGGATGTGCTTGAAGTGGGCGAGGTGATCGGCGAGTACACGGGGTTCTTTGCCAAGCTTTTCCGCACCCCACCCCTCACCGCCGAGATTGGCGGCACGATCGAAGGGATTTCCCAGATCACAGGCAATGTGCTTGTGCGGCAACCGTCCATTCCGGTCGAGTTGACGGCCTACATTGATGGCACCGTTGTGGAGGTCATGCCTGAAGAAGGCATCATCGTCGAAGCAAGGGGTTCAATGGTGCAAGGCATTTTCGGGGTCGGAGGAGAGCGACGCGGCAAGATTCGATGTGCCGTGAGTTCACCCGATGAAGTACTGGAAGCCTCGCACATTCTAGCGGACCATGCCGGTGAGATCTTGATTGGCGGGTCCGGGCTCACCTACGAAGCCCTAGAGAAAGCGCATGAAATCGGCGTTGTCGGGATCGTCGTAGGCGCGGTCCGCGATGTTGACTTGATGAAGTTCTTGGGTTACGACATCGGAGTCGCAATCACGGGCCAAGAGAAGATCAATCTCACATTGATGGCCACTGAAGGGTTTGGTCAGTTGCCCATGGCGGAACGGACGTTCAATCTGCTGAAGTCTCTGGAAGGTCAGGAAGCAAGCATGAACGGTGCGACCCAAATCCGCGCGGGCGTTATTCGACCCGAGTTGATCGTGTCTCACGCTGTGACCCCCGCTGAAACCGGTGCGGCAGAGCAAGTGCTCTCGCTCGAACCAGGAACCCCGATTCGCGTGATCCGCGAACCGTACTTTGGCCTGCTGGGCAAAGTTACGGGTCTGCCGTCGCAACTTGTGACGGTGGACTCAGGAGCAGAGGTCCGCGTGTTGGAAGCGAGACTCGACGACGGCCGCGAGGTGACGGTGCCTCGTGCCAACGTCGAGATCATCGCCACCCAATGAAAGTACTCATCGTCGACGACGAACCAAACATTCTGGAAACGGTGGAGCACAAACTCCGCAAGGAGGGGTACTCCACCTTCACCGCCCTCTCGGCAGAAGAAGCGATGCGGCTCTTCCGCATGGTCAAGCCGGACTTGATTCTCCTCGATGTCATGCTCCCCGAGCGGTCGGGGTTTGACTTCTGCCGTGCCATCCGCAAGGATTCGCCGGTGCCGATCATCTTCCTCACTGCGCGCACCAGCGAAGAGGACCGGGTGTACGGTCTCGAACTTGGCGGAGACGATTACGTGATTAAGCCATTCTCGCTCTCGGAATTGGCGGCGCGAGTGCGTAGCGTGATGCGGCGGAGTGGCAACGAGGCCCCCATCGAGGTCATTGAGGTGGGCAACCTCCGTATTGACCCGCGAACCCACGAAGCGTGGCTGGACGGCTCCCTGATCAACCTCTCGCCCAAGGAGTACGCGCTGTTGTCGTTCTTGGCCAAGAACGCCGGGCAGGTGTTCAGCCGTGAAGCCCTGCTCGACCGGGTGTGGGGTGCGGATGTGTATGTGTCCAGCCGAACGGTGGACGTGCACGTTCGGTGGCTCCGCGAGCGGATAGAGGTGGACCCCAGCCGCCCCGAGCGGATTTTGACGATCCGGGGCGTGGGTTATAAGTTTGTGGGGTGAGGGACGCCCTGCGCCAGAGAACTAACTCTGGTGGACCGACCGGTCGCCAAGCACACCCTGCTGCTCGCGGCGGCGACGCCGCAACAGCAAAGCTTCCCGCGCCATCTGCAGGTGATAGAGGGCCGTGGCGTTCTCCTCGCAGGCGAGTTCGCGCCCCTGAAAGTCCAGCAACTTTTGGGTAAGAATGTCAATGACATCTTCCACGCGGCACCCGTTGACCCCGACCTCGTTGGGCGAACCGTGTTGGAAAAGGATCCGCACAAAATCGGTCTCGACCAAAGCGTCGCTGCCGTCAATATGCCGATACTTCTCCATGTTTTCGCCCATCATTCACCTCAATTGGTTGATGCCGCCGCGACGGCACCATCCCGTTTTTTTCACGGTACCCGTTCGCCCCTCTTTCTTCACACCTCTAAGCGCAAAGTGATGATTTCGAAGGGCCGATAGTCCACTCGAACGCCATTTTCGTCTACGACAAGCGTTTCCTGAGGGTTCTCTTCCAGGTTCGCTCGCCACGCTGCGGCGATTGGTTTGCCGCAGTGCACGTAGGCCGCTCCTCTCGCGCCGTGGGCTTCATAGAGCCGGACGATGAGATGCTGGCCGTCTTCGCTGCGCTTGACCGTTTCCACGACGAGATTTCGGTCATCGCTGCTAACGAGTTTGGGGGTCGCATGAGCCACGCCCTTCTTGCTCGTGAGTGGAGTGACTCGCGGGGTGGCATTCAGTGCATATGCCGCCGCCACCACCTCGCTGTGGATCAGATCATCGTAGTGCGGGAGCAGAACATACGTGAACCGATGCCGTCCCATGTCGCAAAGCGGGTCTGGCGCTTTCGGGGCGCGCAATAGCGAAAGCCGCATCGTGTCGCCGAGGACATCGTAACCGTACTTGCTGTCATTCAGCAACGCAACGCCTTGCCCGGCTTCGCTGAGATCGGCCCACTTCTGAGCGCAAACCTCAAAGCGAGCCTCATCCCACGTCGTATTTCGGTGGGTGGGCCGGTTTGCGTGCCCGAACTGGATTTCGAACTTGGCGAAGTCGCTATGGATGTTGAGCGGGAACGCTACTTTGAGCATTTTGTTGTCCTCGTGCCAATCCACAACCGTGTCGAACCGAATGCCGGGGGTCGGGCCGAGGCTGATGCGTTGCCGGATCGCGCTCTTGCCGAACCGCCGGATCACCTCAATGGCCACGCGCACGGGGCCGCGTTCCACAACCTCGACCGAGTCGGCTCTTAGGAGATCCTTGGCGGTATCAAACGAGAATTGCTCCACATCCCACGCGCTCCAAAAGAGTGGGTGGTCGTCCATCAGTTGGAAGACGTTGGCAAGCGCGCCTGGTCGGATGAACTCCAGAGGGTCCTCGTCTTGGCTCCGGACACTGCTGATGTTGCCGTTGCCATCGAATCGCACACTCCAATGCTGGTTTTCTAGGCGGCGGACGCTGGCCTTGAGTCGCGGCACGATGAGCGGGGCCTCGGAGCGAAGGTCTGCAGATGTGATGCTGCCGAGGCCAGCCGTCGGCGTCGGGAAAATGAGCCGGCGATTGCCTTCTTCTTCCACCAATTGGACTGGTAGCACTTCGTCGTTCGTGTGGAGCGACTCCGGAACGGTTTCGTCTGCCCATTCCAAACTCGCCTCTGCCGGAAGCGTTGCGTTGTGGAAGATGGCAATCGGGTGCTCCATATTTTCCGTACCGAGCGGAGCGGCGAGAGCGGTCAGACTGTCGTAGAGGAGGGCTTCGCCTCTTTCATGCACCATTGCGTAGTCTTTGTCGCTGTCCTCATAGACTTCCCGCACTGAAGAACCAGGGATGATGTCGTGGAACTGGTTGAGGAGCACCACCTTCCACAGTCGCTCCAATTCCTGAGCCGGATACGCCTTTGGCGCAAATGCGGCGAGCCACTCGGCGTCCCGAAGGAGGAACTCGCACTTGCGGTTGTGCCACTTGTTGGCCGCTTGGCTGGTGTAGGTACCCCGGTGGTATTCAAAGTAGAGTTCGCCCGCCCACGTGCGCAAATCTTCGCTCTCCTCGTACGCAATCTCAAAGAAGTCAAGCGCTTTCTGCTTAGTCTCGACGACTGGTAACCCAGGGAACCGTCGAGCGCGCCGCAAAAGCTCTAAGTGTTGCTCGGTCGGGCCGCCGCCACCATCGCCGTATCCGAACAAAAGGATGCTGTGGTCGCTTCGCCCATGGTCGCGATGCTTTCGAACACTTTCCAGGATCGTCTTTGGTCGAGCATCTGCCACATAGGTATCTGCGGGTGGGAAGTGTGTCCACACTCGACTCCCATCAATCCCCTGCCACCAAAAGGTGTTGTGCGGCATTTTGTTGAACTGATTCCAACTCATCTTCTGAGTCAGGAAGTACTTGATATCAAACTGACTAAGAATCTGAGGGAGTGCCGCCGAATAACCGAAAACGTCGGGAAGCCACATATCGTCGGTGGTCACCCCAAATTTGTCGCGGAAGTACGAACGCCCGTAGAGAAACTGCCGGACGAGCGACTCGCCGCCGGTGAGGTTGCAGTCGGCTTCCACCCACATCGAGCCGACAACCTCCCACTGCCCCTTTCGAATCATGCCCTTCACCCGCTCAAATAAGGCCGGGTGTTCCTTTTCAATCCACTCGTATTGGCTTGCCTGACTGTGAGCGAAGACGTGCTCGGGATACCGCTCCATCAAGTCTAGTTGGATCGCGGTAGTGTGAGCCATCTTGAGGTGAGTGACCGCCAACGGCCAAAGCCATGCGGTGTCAAGGTGCGCGTGCCCGATAGGCGTGATTGTGTGCGCCACTTCTTGGCTTTGAGCTTCCAATCGGTCTTTGATTAGGCGGCGACATTGGGCGATGCTGCGGCGACGGTCGGCTTCATAAACATCGCAGACCTCGTTGAGGGCGCGTACGCAATGGGCACGGAGCGGATCGTTCTCGGGCAAGCCGACAGCGAGGCTCTCAATGAAGACCATGTCGTGATACAGTTGGATAAGTTCTTCATCAAGACAGACAAGATGGAAACCTTCGAAGGTCGCGGGAAGTTCAGTACGGGGTTTTTCCCATCCGTGGACCGTTGTCTCTTTGTTTGGTGCATAGGTCTGCACCAAAAGGTTGACTTTCTCTTTCCCGCTTGCAGAAGGGTATAAGCGCAAGTTGAGATGGGTCCAGTCAAGGGCGCCGATGACTGCGCCGTCGCGCCAGACCGTGCCCTCGACTGACTTCTTGCTTTCGAAGTGGCCACTGTCTTCCACCGCCCGATTCGGATCATCGTACGCGAGGGCTACGCTCCTCTCCTTCCATTCAGCAGGCACGTTCCCTTTGATTCGATACCAGCCCTCTTGGTAGGCAGGCCCCCAGACGAACCCAGGCTCTACCGACTGCCACTCCCCTGACTTATTCGCCGCGGCACCACTAGCAAATACCCCGGCGCAGAATTCGGTCGCGAGCGGAATCGACTGCGTCACGAGGTGGTCAAGGAGCTCGCGCTTCATAAACTGGCGGGCGCGGGCGAGAAGGTTGGCCTCGAACTTGTGCATGCGGCGGGCAGATTACCAGCGCAGGCGTATCATAGGAGGCATGGTTGCGCAAGTCCTCGTGCGGGCGACGATGGCTGCGCTTTATTTGCCGGGCAGTCCCTACGGCATTACTCGACCTTCTGGTTGGGCACGGGTCTCCCGGGCGGTTGTGGACACGAAGGATCCCCATCAAGCCCTCATGCACCACGGCCTCGTTGATGAAGCCAATGCATTGACGTCTGCGGCGCTTGACTGGGGCATTGAGCAAGTCACCGAAGATCGCGTGCTCACAGTATTCGACGATCTTTATCCGGCGGGGTGGACGCACCTCTTACGGAACTCAGCGCCCCCGGCGGTGTGGCGATGTGGGACAATTCCCGGTGGTCCTTGGGTGACCATCGTCGGGAGCCGAGGACTGACAGAAGATCAACTCGCGCTGGCAAGATCGGTCGGGGCTGCGGTCGTTGCCGATGGATGGGGAGTAGTCAGCGGAGGGGCCCGAGGCACTGATCGTGCAGCAGTAGATGGCGCGCGCAATCAAGGCTCCGGCGCCCGCACATTGGAGATCTTGCCCACCGGCATTGACGAAGCACGGGCCGGCATCCCTTCGCTCTCCGCCAACCCCATCGAGTCGGGATTTCGGGGGACGCAGGCGATGTACCGCAATCGTTTGCTTTACGCATGGAGTGGCCGGGCCGTTGTCGTGGCCGTCCGCCAGGGCGAGGGAGGAACGTGGCACGGGGCTGTCGCCGCCGTTCGCGACGGACTCGCTCATCTCTTTGTGCGGCGCGACGGCAGTGATGGAGCCGAGGCTCTGATCCAGCGGGGTGCCCGGGCATGGGAATCAGAAGCGGAGTTGATTTCGGCCCTCCGAGAACCGGTGTCCGAACGACAACCGCCGCTCTTTACCGACTCTTCTCCGGGAAGAAAGGGGGCGGGACGATTGCAAGTCCGTTCGAAACCATTTCCCTCATCAACTCCCGAGTGAGGGAGGCAATCCGTGCAAACAGCCCGCGATCGCAACCGCGAGGGCGTCTGCGGCATCGTCGGGTTTCGGTGTTTCCGTCAGCCCTAGAAGTCGCGTCACCATGAACTGGACTTGACGTTTGTCTGCGTTACCCTGCCCGGTGACGGCTTTCTTCACCTCGGGCGGGGTGATCTCGCGGGTCTCAAGCCCATGCCTTGCCCCCACGCAGAGAGCAACGCCTAGTGCTTTCGCGACGTCCATCGCTGTGGTTGAGTTCTTGGCAAAGAACAGTCGCTCTGTCACGAGCGCATCCGGCCCCGCGCGCTGAATGAGGGCTTCGACATCACGCTCGATCTTCACGAGCCGGTTGCCGAGCGGTCCGGGCGGCGTTTTGATGACCCCATACTCCACGGAAACGATACGGCTTCCCTGCTTCTCTACCACCCCAAAACCCATTCGTTCGAGACCCGGATCAATTCCGAGAACGATCAAGAAGGGATACTCCGACTCATCGTTTGAACCGTCGCCGGATCTCGCCGATGGGCCATACAATCGTGATCGGGCGACCGTGGGGGCAGAAGTAGGGATTCTCCGTCTTCGCCAAATCTTCGATCAGACGCATCATTTCGGCGTCGGCGAGTTTGTCGCCCGCCTTGACTGCCATCTTGCACGCCGCCATCGCAAACACGTCAAGGGTCCCCACCCCAAGACACCCAGAGCCGACGAAGCCTGATCCTCCTTGCGCGGCCGCTCCGGCCATTTCCTCCAGCGCATCCTTCAGCGCGGTGACCGGCGATCCACCTCGCCATAACGCCGGAACTTCCCTCACCAATACGCTTTCTGCACCAAATGGTTCAATAACGTAACCGGCGGCAAACAACTCGTCATTTCGTTCACGGACCAATGCGGCCGCCCCCCGACCCAAATGAATGGTATGGGGCTCCATCAGAGGTTGGCGCGGTACTCCCGCCTCAGTTTGGGCGTCGCGGAGTCGCTCGTACAAAATTCGTTCATGTGCGACGTGCTGATCAATGAGGATCAACCCCTGTGAATTCTCACCGACGATGAAGGTGCTGTCCGATTGCCCGAGAAGCCGGAAGCCATCGAGTAGATCGGGAAGGGCCGTGGGAGTGCCGTCTAAATCTAAGTCCCCTGCGTCCCGATTGAGATTGCCAGGGCCCCCTAAACCAGAGAAGCGACTGAGACCATCCAGAGTCGGGGTGTCGCCCAGTGGTCGCTGAGCACCCATCAGCAAAGAGAACGGAGCCGTGCCAAAAATAGGAGGGGCCGCCTCGTTCACCATCCCGTTTGACCAGTTTCCGTCGGCAGCAACGCTTCCCGATCCGTTACCTCCGTGACTGCCTAAGTTCCTGCCCTGACCGAGGTAACCCGCGTTCTGCATGGCTTGGTTAGCAGCCTCGACGTCCTCGACGCGCGGCACCATACCGTGTTGCATTAATCCATCCAAGACAGCGCGTCGCACGATTCGAAACGCGGCCGATTCATCGCGGAATTTGACCTCCGACTTGGTGGGGGACACATTGACGTCTACCGTAGACGGGTCTACGTCAAGCGTCAGTACGACCACCGGAAACCGCCGATCAGGGGTCAACGAGCGATACGCCTGATCAATTGCCGCCGTCAATCCCTTGCTTCGGATAGGGCGCCCGTTTACGAACAGCCATTGGTGAGACCGGGCCGCCTTCGTGAAGTGCGGAGGCGAAACCAAGCCGGATACCCGCAATCCGGGTTCGTACAGTTCGACCGGAACCAAAGAACGGGCGACCTCGCGTCCCCAGACATCCGCAATCGCCGACGTCAATCGGTCAGTGCCGCTTGTCGTCAATAGAACGCTCTGCCCGTGCCTCACCGTAAACGCAACGTCGGGCCGGGCCATCGCGTGTCTCGCCACCACTTCCATGCATGCGTTGAGTTCGGTGGCGTCCGTCCGCAGGAACTTCAATCTTGCCGGCGTGTTAAAGAACAAGTCCTCGACCGTTACGGTTGTCCCCTTCGGACCCGCCTCGCCGGCAGCGGGCTCAAATTGGCCCCCGACCAGCCGCAGAGCGAACCTCGCCCCGTGAACCGGGCTGCTACTCAGCGTCATCCGGCTGACCGAAGCGATGGATGGCAGGGCCTCCCCCCGAAAACCCATGGTACGGACGGACCACAGATCGGCCGCCCGACTAATCTTGCTCGTGGCGTGACGCTCCACCGCCAGCCTAAGCGAATCTTCGTCCATGCCATCGCCGTCGTCGGCAACCCGAATCCGCCCCCTTCCCGCTTGCTCCAGATCAACCTCAATCACTCGGGCACCCGCATCAAGAGAGTTCTCCACGAGTTCCTTGACTACAGACGCCGGACGCTCAATCACCTCGCCCGCCGCAATCTGATTCACGGTGTGGGCGTCAAGCGACTGAATCTTTCTCGGAGTCTGGTCCTTGACCATTACTTCTATCTTAGACTGATTTTGGCCCCCCTTCGCTTCAAAATAGCTCCACCACGTACCGCTGAAACCCATCCGACCCTTTTGCAGTGTGAACTTGAGATTTTGGGTAAGCAATCGCTGCGGGGATGCCGATACTTTTCCCGGGACGAGAGGATTGTGCCTCCAGTTGGCGCATACCTATCGCGAAGTTCACGGAAGAGTCTCAGCCATGTTTACGTACATTGGAATTGTCATCGCCCTCGCTTCAATGTTGGCGGGATATACGATGCACCATGGCCAGATTTCGGCTCTCATCGTCCCCAGCGAGTACGTAACGATCTTTGGAATGGGCATCGGCTTGATGATCGCAAGCAACGGCCTGCCCGTGACGATCAAAGCGATCAAGGCGGCCCTCGGGCTTCTCAAACCGCCACCGAGTCAACAGCAGTTCATGGACTTGCTCAAGATGATGTTCGCGTTGTTCACCGTCGCCCGGAAGGAGGGACTTCTCGGGTTGGAGTCTCACGTCGAAAACCCGGCGGACTCCGAGATCATCAAGAAGAATGCTTATTTCCTCGCGAATCACCATGCGTCCGACTTCTTCTGCGACACGATGAAGGTGATCCTGACAGGTTCGGTCGGCCCCCACGATCTCAGCGAGATGATGGAACTTGATCTCGAAGTAGCCCACGCGGAAGATCATAAGCTTGTCGGAGCCTGGCAAGGCACGGGTGACTCTATGCCTGCCATTGGTATCGTTGCCGCCGTTCTTGGCATCGTCATCACGATGGGCAAGATCGGAGGTGAGGCAGTGGTGATCGGAAAGTCGGTCGGTCAGGCTCTCGTCGGAACGTTCCTAGGAATCTTGAGCGGTTACGGGTTCTTTATGCCGATTGCCAACTCCATCGCCGCGCGGCAAACGATTGAAGGTTCGTACATGAACTGCATTCGACACGCGTTGTTCAGTTTTGCCCGGGGCGAGTCCCCGATCACATGCGTGGAGTTTGCGCGCCGCAATATTGATCCCACCTTCCGCCCGGGATTTGCCGAAATGGAAACGGCCGTGAAGGAGAAGGAAGCGGCCTAAGTCGCCTTTCTTGAGCGAACCATGCAAGACGGCACCCCGATCATCATCAAAAAGAAGAAAGTGTCCGGCCACGGGCACCACGGCGGCGCATGGAAAGTCGCGTTTGCCGACTTTGTCACGGCCATGATGGCGTTCTTCATGGTCATGTGGATCATGGGTCTGAGCCAAGAGGATCGGATGATCATCCAGTCGTATTTTGAAGACCCGGTCGGATTTGAACGCCGACAGGCGCTCTCGCCCATTAGCATCTCCCTCCTTGGTAAGGGTTCAGCGAGTAAAAAGAACGGTCAAGAGAGCACAAGTTCGGCGCAAGAACAGGAACGTACCGAAGCGATTCAGCTCAAGAACGACGTGCAAAAAGCCGTTGAGGGCGACGCGAACTTGCGTGGTCTCGTGAACAACGATTCCGTTGAGATCAGCGTGAATAGTGAAGGCGTACTCCTCGAGTTCATTGAGAACGAAGCAAACGGCGAGGTGTTCTTTGAACTAGGCTCCGCCAACGTCCGTCCGGCTGCCCGAGAACTCATCCGGCGCATTGGACCGCTTCTTGCCGCAACCCGCCGCCCGCTTCAAATCGAGGGACACACGGATAGCCGTGCTTATCCGGGAGTCGGCTATGACAACTTTGATCTCAGCACCGATCGAGCGCATACGGTACGCCGCTTGCTTGCGGCGGCGGGGGTCCGAAACCAACAATTCATTCAGGTGATCGGATACGCCGATACGCGTCCGCGCCCCGGCACTGATCCCAAGCACTTTAGTAATCGGCGAGTGAGTGTGCTCTTGCCGTACGCGATGGGTGGCCCCACAACGCCCGGCCTTCCGGCCGATGCCCTGCGCGAATCAATCGAGGGTGTGTTCCGGTTACCGACGGCTCCGCCTTCACCCGGAGTTGAACCCAACGTAGACCCCGAAAACTTGACGCAACCAAGCGAAGACGCGGCAAACAGCCCGAGTACGAAACCGACTCACCCCGAGACAACCGATCATTGAGCTAAAGATTGGGTGCCCAATTTCGCGCCTTTCTGAAGGCTCCTTCCGTCCCTACCGATTGAACGGCGACATGGACGTCGGCTGAAAATCATGGACAAGATTGACGGCAACTTGTGGGAATATAATCTCGTTCGACTGGTGGTGCTTGACGTCTCTGACGACTACCGGCTCCCGCATGGTCCACTTCCAATGGACTGCTATCCGGTGCTGACAGAACGATGGGTGCTTGCAACCCAGATTGATCACACCCTGGCCGACCCCAAACTCGTAGACGGCTACTTATACGACTGGCACGAATCGCCGGAAATACCAAGCGGGACGTGGTACGTGGGGATGGTGGATCGAGGAATGATCCAAGAACTTCCTGGCTAACGTCTCAATCAGCGGATTCGGTCGGCAAGCGCACGGCGACCCATCGCCACGGCAATTTCTTCGCCCGTCCGGTGGTAGGTGCCGCTTTCCACTTGCGCTCGCAGTTCTCTCACCCGATCTTCTCGGTCAGGCATGTGATTTACGTTTGCGGTCACCGATGTGATGACGTCGGCCTCAACAAGGCGGATCACCGCATTGTCTACGCGAGCCGACTCCCTTGCGGAGCGCTTCACGGCGTGTTGGCATTCTTCGCGCGAGATAATCATCTCTTACTATTGTAACGCAGTTTTGCGTGAAACCAACCTGGTAACTACGTTAGAATAAGACAATCATGCCGCGATACCACCGACTAGGGCAACTGCCCCCGAAAAAGCACATCCAGTTTCGGAAACCGGATGGCGGCCTGTACACCGAGCAACTCGTCAGCACCCACGGCTTTGACGACATGCTCAGCACGCTTTATCACATCAATATGCCGACCGAGGTCACGGGGTGGGAGGCCGTTCCGTGGCAGGGCCCGCAACTCCTGACGGATGAACCTCTTCACCACCGTCATCTGAAGACGAATCGCATGAAGCCGTGCGGCGATGCCATTAGCGGTCGCATGCCAATGATGGGAAACGCCGATTGCATCTGGAACCAAGTCATGGTGGCCGAACCGATGACCGAGTTCTTCAAGAACGCGGAAGCAGACGAGGTTTTGTTCGTCCACGATCAGGGCGGGGTGCTCCACAGCATGTACGGTGATGTGCCATTCGAGGCGGGCGCGTACTTAGTGATCCCTCGAGGCACGATCTGGTGGATTGAGTTCGACGCTTACCCTGTACGCATGCTCGCCATCGAGAGCCATGGCCCAGTTACGATCCCTCGGCGATACCGTAACCAGTACGGTCAGTTGCTCGAACACGCTCCATACACCGAACGAGACATCCATCCGCCCACCGAACTCAAGGTTCACGACGAGAAAGGCGAGTTCAAAGTCGTAGTGCAAGCCCGAGGGCGCCGTACGCGCTATCACTATCCTTATCATCCCTTCGATATCGTCGGCTGGGACGGCTACGTATATCCGTGGGCGTTCAGTATTCACGACTTCCAACCGATTACGGGGCAGATTCACATGCCACCGCCGATTCACCTCACCTTCCACGGACAAGGGTTCGTGATCTGCTCGTTCTGTCCGCGCATGCTGGACTACCACCCCGACGCAATCGTCATCCCGTACAACCACAGCAACGTGGACAGCGACGAGGTGCTGTACTACTGCAACGACAAGTTCGGGAGCCGCAAAGGGATCGAAGAAGGCAGCATCACAGTCCACCCGCTAGGAATCCCGCACGGGCCGCAACCGGGCGCGGTAGAAGCGGCGATTGGGGCTACCAAGACCGAAGAATTGGCCGTCATGCTCGACACCCACCGTCCGCTCTATCTCACAAAGAACGCCCTCGACATTGAGGATGCTTCCTACTGGGAGAGTTGGAAGTTGAAGTCGTAATCGGACGATCGGCGAATTACAGGAGGATCGGCACTTCCGTATCCGACTCGC
>JAHBTC010000073.1 GCA_019638835.1 Fimbriimonadaceae bacterium | reverse complement strand
CTCCCCCATTCATTGAGGAACTGATCAAAGCAAACCCATCGGGGGTCTTGCTGTAATCAATCCGATGGCTCGAGCCTGCCGGTGATTCAACCGCAAAAGTGGCCGGGAAGCTGCCTGCCGTCTGGTACTGCTCCATCAATCGGATGACTTCCTTCGCAAGCTCTTCTCGGTGGGCAACGGAAGCCAATGCGGTGAGCCCCTCTAGGTTCGGATTGAAGATTCGAGGAAGGACCGCATCCATTCCTGGCGTTGGCTCGGCTGGCAATGTGGTTCGGAATCGTTCCACTGCCTCCGAAATCGCGACGGGATTGTTTTCATTCGCTTTGATTTCGTCCACAAGCGGCTTCAACTGCCGCAATACTTGAATCTCCACGAGTTCAGGAGCTTTGGGCCCGCCCGGTAATTCTCGGAAAAGGTCAGCGTCCTCCAATTCGCTTTCACCGCCAAACCAGTTGGATACTGTCAAATGGAACTTCTGCGCGTCTCGGCCCATGTCTCGTGCGTTCAACCGCACTCGATAAAGTTCATAGAGAGCTGCTTGTCCGGGAGTCGGTGGGTCAATCTCAACCGCCATAACCTCCTTGACCGCTGCGAGAACTTTAGGGTCGTCGCGCTTCTTGTCTAAGGCCTCCATCATGTAGCGATCGGCCGTTTCGACCGCTCGCACATACGGAGCGATGCTGGAAGCAAACGGGGCTTTGCCCATCAGATTAGCGATATGCCGGGCCATTTTTCCGTAACGGACTCCTAGTTCGTAGTCGCCCTCGAGGATTTTCGCCTTTGCGGCGTGGGCCGAAACCTCGACCATTGCGTATGCCGCGCCGTCTTCCGAGTTCGTTGAGAATTCCGAGGCTGAATAATCAATGCCCGTTTCGTATCGGCCCGCTTCTGCCGCCTTCGCTACGAAGCCAGCAAACTGAGCGTTCTGCTCCATCAGTTCGACGGCTTTCTCCGGCTGCCAACGAGCCAAGATCGTCTGGGTGTTGAGATTCGGGTCATCCTGCATTAAGCGCACGAGTCCTTCAATGCTCGGTTTCATGCCTACCCCCTCTCCAAGGTTGGAGTTCACGACTTGCGCGGTCGGAAGACCGCTTTGCACCAGTTCCGCCTCCAGCGGTCCAAGTGCTTGCGCTTGTTGGAACTCGCCGCCATACTTGGCCCCAAACGCTAACACGCCGCCAATCAGCGCGAGAAGCGCCACCCCATTGAAAATCTTGCGGCCGGTGCTGAGTTGCTTCTTTTCTCCCATAACTATTCTACAGATTGCGTGAGGACGGCCCGCATAACTTCGTCGGGAGTTGTCAGACCCGCCAAGACCTTATCGCGACCGTCTTCCATCATTGTCTTGTACCCCTGTTTCCGTGCGATCTCTTCAAGTTCGCGGTAAGTAGCCCTACCTGCGACTGCCTGTTTGAACTCACGATCTCCCAGGACCAACTCGTAGATACCGATTCGTCCTTTGAAGCCCGTCCCGTTGTTGCTTGGCCCCGGCTTGCCTTTCTGGAGTTTCGCGTTTGCCATATGGGCGCCCGTTATCCCGATCTGTTCCAACTCGTCCCGTGGATAGGGGAACGGCTCGCACGAGGTTTGATCAATGCGTCGAACAAGACGTTGCGCCATGATGCCAACGATGACGCCGCCGATCAGATACTCCTCCGCACCCATATCAATCATTCGCCCGATAGCTTCGAGAGAGGTGTTTGTGTGCAAAGTGGAGAGGACAAGGTGTCCGGTAAGTGCGGCCTGAATTGCGATTTTCAGAGACTCGGGATCGCGGATTTCACCGACCATCATGACGTCAGGGTCTTGCCGAAGGAACGAACGCATGACGCGCGGGAACGTCATCTTCTCTGTGACCTGTACCTGCGCGATGTTCTCGTCAAACTCGTATTCAATCGGGTCTTCGACCGTGACGATGTTCCTTGACTTGGAATCAAGCTTATTGAGAGAGGCGTAGAGCGAGGACGTCTTACCAGAACCGGTCGGTCCAGTGACCAAGATCAGTCCGTACGGAACTTGAATGATTCGTTCCCACTTCTGGCGGACCTCCTCTGGCATGCCGAGTTCGTTCAAGTCCACCTTCATTGACATCGGATCGAGAAGTCGCATTACAAACTTCTCGCCGTTCAAGGCGGGGACGCAGGAAGCACGGGCGGCGAGCCTTCGACCGTCGTACTCCATGTCAATTCGGCCGTCTTGCGGTTCACGTTGCTCGTCGATTCGCATCCCTGCCGCAAGCTTTAAGCGGGCCAGAACGTTGAGTGCTTGCTCCGGAGGAAGAAAGCCGTTTTCATGGAGAACTCCGTCCATGCGGAAACGGATCTTAAGCTGATCGCGCTCGGGTTGCAAGTGAATGTCACTGGCTTTACTATCCAATGCCTGCATCATGATGTTGTCCACGATGCCGACGGCGAGCGACATTTCGTTGCCTCCCATCTCTCGGGCTTGGCCCTGTTCGCGGAGGATCAGGCGGAATCGCTTCGCCGCCCCCCAGTTTCCTTGCTCACGAATCCCGCTCATGAAGGTTCGTTATGATACTTTGCGGAGAGGTGCGCGGTGCTTAATCACTGGCGTCTAAGTCGTGGACAGGCGTCTCTTTCACTTCTTGTGCGTCGCCGGCGATCACGTCTACGCCTTCGCCCGCGAGTTTCTCCCACTGTCCCTCGCCAGTGCGTTTCCATGTTGTGAACCCCCGATCGGCGGCGCGTTGATAACTCAAGTCTTGGTTGGTCTTGATGGAAACCCGGCTGACGACCCGCCGACAAGCCAACCCGCATTCGGGGCAATCCTTCAGTGGCTCTTCATGAATCGCCTGCAACACCGCAAAACGGTCGTTGCACATCGGGCACGGTTTCATGACCGGCTCATACTCGTAGATCGGCATCGCCTACTATCATTGTACGATGGACTTGCTTGACCTGAGTCATAGAATCGTTGAGTGCGAGCGATGTCCAAGGCTTCGGACGTGGTGTCAACACGTAGCGGAAGTCAAACGCAAATCATTTGCCGATGAGGTGTATTGGGGACGCCCCGTGCCGCCCTTTGGCGACCCGAACGCTACCGGACTCATCGTTGGGCTCGCCCCCGCCGCACACGGCGCAAATCGGACAGGAAGACTGTTTACGGGAGATCGGAGTGGCGACTGGTTGTTTAGGGCGATGTTTCGTGCCGGACTAGCGAATCAGGAGCACGCCGTAAGCGCAGACGATGGGCTAGAACTTCGTCGCGTTATGATCATCCCAATATGCGCCTGTGCGCCCCCCGATAACAAGCCGCTACCGGAGGAGGTAATCAATTGCCGACCCTATCTTGTGGAGATGCTGGAAAGCCGCGTATGGAAAGCGGTTCTTTGTTTGGGAGGGATTGCCTGGACAAACCTGTTTGCCGCAAAAGGAATGCGTCCACCTGCGAAGTTCGCGCATGGACTTGAAGTTGCCCTGGGTGGTACGAGATACATGTCCTCGTACCACCCAAGTCAGCAGAATACGTTCACTGGACGGCTGACCGAGCCAATGCTCGATGAAGTTATGGCGCGGTTCAGTTCTGCGCTTGATTCACAAGCAGTTTGCGGGTGAGTTCGTACCGGGAAAAGGCCCCGTTGCGGGAGATGTCCAACTTCAACTGCGTGTTAGGCTCACCTTTCAACATGGAGTTGATTTGCCTCCATCCCATGGTTGTGATATCGCGCGAATCAATCCCGAGGATTTGGTCGCCACGCTGAATACCGGCTTCGGCTGCCGGACTGTTCGGCATTACGTTCCACACGACTACGCGCTTACGGTTGCGGTCATAAAAAGCGAACAACCCGATATCAGCCTCGGCGTCGTCAGCGACTTTGCCCGCGAAGTTCTCAAGCCAAACGTGACGACGGTCGAGGTCAATGATCAAGTTGAAGTGCTTGAGGAACTGAAAACCGACCGTGCCATCGCCTTCTGCGGAACTAGAGGGCAAATCAATGATGTTCCAGACCGATTCAGAAACCGGGACGCCAAAGATTTTGGCGTCCTTGATCATGATGTTCCAACTGGCGACGGGACCGCTTGCGACGTACGAGGTGCTCATAAACTTCGGGGTTTCACCCGATTTCCAAAGGCCAACTCGCTCAAGCACGTCTTTGTGAGTTGTGGCGTAAAAAGCGTTTCCGGTGTCAAGCGCGAGGTTCATTCGTTCGCCATTCGACGCTTCCACGCGTAACTCAATGCTGTCATTTCCTGCGGGAAGCATCCGGGTCAGAAACGTTGTCTCATTGTTCGGGGTTCGAGTCCGAATATCAAGCGACTCTGGATGGAAGATGAACTGTCGCTTCTCAAAGTTGATCTCCAACGGTTGGCCCTTGAGTGCCGCGAGACCCATGATCCCGTCGCACCGCACGCCGTAGTTCATGGAGTAATCGTCACCCTGTTGCACGATTTCCGCATTTACGGGTCTAAGGATGTGGGCTCCCAATTGCAGTGAGTTCAACTTGACCGTCTTTGCTTCAAATGTGCCGACAAAGTCCCGAAGTGTCATGGTGCCTGAAGCCGGTCCAACATTAACGTGTGAACCTAGCACGATATAACCGGAAAAGCCTGAGTCAAACATCAGGGAAACCGGTTTGCCATTGACCAGAGCATCCACGATGATGGCGTCCTCGGCCTGATGGAATGGAACCGAGACGGCTTGGGATGTGGGCACGTTCGGCGCAGTGTTTAGGAGGGTGAATAAGAGTGCGGTCACCATGTCGGGAAGTCCTAACATTTTAATGTATGAGGGGGGTGGGTTGCTCCAAGTGAAGGGATTCTGTATACTCATCGTTCAAGCCGTCCCCGTACGTTCACTTGGAAACGCTTCGGGGGTTGCGAACGGTTTAGGAAAAACTCGATGACTTGGAAGCAAGTACTTCTCCCGCTCAGTGCATCGGTCATTGCGGGCGCAATTATTGCGGGATGCACTCCTTCGACACCCGCCGAAGACTCGACAACCGGCGGTACCTCAACCACCGGCACCACAAGCACTAGCGGTAGCACCGGCGAGTCAACCTCGGCGCGACCTGCTCCGAAAGGCGGCCCGGTTGCGATTGAGGGCAACGAGATCAAGTTGGGTCTAGTTGTGAGTCGCGGTGGCGACCTTCGACCGTGGGGGGTTGACTGCGAGAACGGTGCGAACCTCGCGATGAGCGAGTTGGAAGGCGGCAAGATCGGTGATTACTCGGTCAAGTTGATGATTCAAGACTCGAACAGCAACCCGGCAGAAGGTAAATCCGCCGCCGGCAAACTGGTGAACGACGGTGCCTCGGTCCTGATCGGTGAAGTCGCTAGCGGAATCACGGCGACGATGGCCGAAGTCTCGATGGATACGGGTGTGCCGATCGTGGCCGTTGGTGCAACGCGCACCGACCTCAGTCAGAAGGTCAACAATTTCTTCCGCGTTTGCTACACCGATGCCTTCCAAGGCCCGGTCATGGCGAACTTCGCTTATTTTGACCTTGGACTCCGCAAGGTGGCTTTGGTCACCGACAAGTCCCAGCCCTACTCGACGGGTCTGAGCGATTCTTTCCGTCAAATCTTCACTAAGTTGGGAGGAGAGATCGTTGACGAACAGTTCTACCAATCGAAGGACACCCAGTTCGGTGCGATCGTCACCAACCTGAAGAGTTCAAATCCAGACGGCCTGTTCCTGAGCGGCTACTTCAATGAGGTCGGCCCTCTGGCCCGCCAGTTGCGCGATGCCGGCATCAAGGCTCCGCTCATGGGAGGCGACGGTTGGGACAGTGCCGAGTTGATCTCCAGTGGAGGTGACGCCATCGTTGGTGGATACTTCTGCAACCACTACAATGCGGAAGAAGATCGCCCGGTCGTCAAGTCATTCCTGGATGCCTTCAAAGCCAAGTACAGCGCTCCTCCGGCCACCACGATGGGTGCGCTTGGATACGACGCCACCAAGTTGGTCCTCGATGCCCTCAAGCGGGCGATTGATACCGCCAAGGCGGAAAACAAGCCGCTTGACACCCTGATGATCACCAATGCGATTGAGAACACAGAAAACTTCAACGGAGTTAGCGGTGTCATCACGTTGAAGGGTCAAAATGGGGATCCGCTGAAGACAGCCCTCGTCGTTGAAGTGCAAAAGACAGGCTTCAAGTTCGCGAAGTCGTTCAAGCCGGAAGACATTAAGGGCGTCGACTAAAAGTGATTGGCGAATGGACGCCGTTGATCGCGGGACTGGAGTTCTCCATCCTGCCGCAACAGTTGGCGAATGGAATTCTACTTGGTTCTATCTACGCCCTGATTGCGCTCGGTTATACGATGGTCTACGGCGTTCTTCGCCTGATCAACTTTGCTCACGGAGAAGTCTTCATGTTGGGGGCGTACACCGCCCTCCTCGTTTCCTGGAAGTTGGGATTCACGCAGGAGAACGTCGCCCAGCATCCTGACATCAACGGCAGCATCTTAACTCTGGTGCTGCTTCTCTTTTGCTCCATGGCGGTTTGCGGCATCGTCGGTGTCGTCATTGAACTCCTTGCTTACCGCCCGATGCGAAACCAACCGCGCATTGCCGCGTTGATTACGGCAATTGGAGTTTCACTCTTCCTACAGTACTCCGGCCAACTCTTCTTGCCGAACTCGCCGCCGCCTTCGATTAATCAGAAAGTCAATCCGATCCAAGGCGCAACCAATATTCCGCTCAGGAAAGCATCAGCAGAGACTCTCAACAACGTCTCCACCACGACCGCCGCATACGAAGCCGCGAAAGCCGCTTTTGATGCGCAACTTCCCAACGAAGAAAG
Organism: Fimbriimonadaceae bacterium; assembly: GCA_019638835.1. Classification (GTDB taxonomy): domain Bacteria; phylum Armatimonadota; class Fimbriimonadia; order Fimbriimonadales; family Fimbriimonadaceae; genus JAHBTC01. Next base: position 6,666 of record JAHBTC010000073.1, on the reverse strand, counting down.
CCGCTTCCAACTCTCGCCCACCGGGCAAGCACTCAAAGAAACGATGGATGAGGCGAACCGGGCAAGAACGGATGCCGAAGCAACCGCCAACAGTGAGCGAGTGGAGATCATTTTGCCAAACGGGCAGATCGTCATGTTTTTCTCGGCGATTGCTCTCATGGTGGGCTTGCACTTCCTTGTCAACCACACCAAGATTGGCCGGGGAATGCGCGCGGCTTCCCATGACTTTGACACCGCATCCCTAATGGGAATCAACGTAAACCGGATCGTTACGTTTACGTTCTTCATCGGTTCGGCGCTTGCCGGTGCGGGGGCGATGATGAACGCTACGTTCCTCGGGACTCCGCTCACGACTTTTTACGGCGTTGTTCCAGGGGTCAAGGCGTTCGTCGCGGCCGTGCTCGGGGGAATTGGCAACATAAGAGGCGCATTGCTCGGAGGACTCCTTATGGGGCTTGCCGAGGCCCTGGTTGCGTGGGCTGGCTACGCAAACATGCGTGATGCCATCGCTTTCCTGATCTTGATCTTTGTCTTGCTTTTCAAACCCGGTGGGTTGCTCGGATCGGCGGCGGTGGAGAAGGTATGAAGTTCTGGGGAACTCGGCTCGGCTCGATCGTTTTGGCGGTCGCTGGTTGCTACTTACTTCAGACAATCTTCCAAGGCAATCCTGGCATGAACCGACTGGTTGTTCTCGCCTGCCTTTGGGTGACGCTCTCAGTCAGCCTCAACCTCATCAACGGTATTACGGGGCAATTCTCCATCGGACATGCGGGCTTTTGGATGACCGGGGCATATATCTCCGGCGTGATCATGAAGTTCCAACCACAACTCAAGAGCATGCCTGCGATGCAGTTGCTTCTGTTGATGATGCTCATCGCTTTTATTGGCACCGGCATCATGGGGTTGCTTGTGGGTCTGCCCTCACTCCGCCTAAAGGGAGACTATCTCGCGATTGTCACGCTGGGATTCGGTGAAATCCTTCGGATTGTCGTGAACGCCTCGGAACCGATCGGCGGTAGTTACGGACTGTTCGTTGAGCCGAAGGTCAACAGCATATTCATTGCGGCAATGCTGGCAGTCATCACGATTGCTGCCTGTCGCAACCTCTTGCAGACCGCTCATGGCCTCGAATTTTTAAGCGTCCGCGAAGATGAAGTCGCGAGCCAAGCGATGGGGGTGAACAACACAACCATCAAGGTTGTTGCGTTTGTGATCGGGGCCGCTTTTGCCGGAGCAGCGGGCGCAGTTTTTGCCCACCTTGAAGGATTTATCAGCCCGACAAGCTTTCCGATGGCGTTCTCCTTTATCGTGCTTACGATGGTAGTACTGGGAGGTACTGGCTCCATTACGGGGTCGGTTGTCGCCGCGATTGTCTTGTTCGCTATTCCTGAATACCTCCGTGGCATGTCGGTAAATGGCGAACCCTTGCGGTTCACTCTCGCGGGATTTGTTGCCTTTGCCATTGCAGGCATTGGTGCCCTCGCCCTCGCCAAATACACCCAAGACCGAGTTCATGACTCAAAGGGCAAACTGATTCGCTATATTGGAGCGGTCGTCGGTGCGATCGTTGTAACTGGCGTGTTCGCGGCAATCTTCCGCAACATCCCGGCTTTGGGCGGCAAGGAAATTGGAGTAGACCAGATTCGGTACGTCATCTTCTCCCTCGTGTTGATCGCCGTCATGTTGCTCCGACCGCAAGGCGTATTTGGACACCATGAGTTTGGATGGCATTGGTTCAAGAGCAAGAAATCGCAGGAGACGGTTGCGTGAGCGAGACCATTCTAGAACTGAAGGAAGCGACGATCAAGTTTGGTGGTCTCACGGCCGTCAACAAGGTGTCATTCGTGCTCAATCGAGGCGACTTGTTCGGATTGATCGGACCGAACGGGGCGGGGAAGACGACCTGCTTCAACTTGATCACCGGCGTGTATCGTCCAACATCCGGCGATATTGAATTCAAGGGCAAAGTCATCAACGGTTTTGCCCCCAACAAGATTGCGACCTTGGGCATTTGCCGTACCTTCCAAAACATCCGTCTCTTTGGGGCGCTTTCTGCCCGGGAAAACGTGATGGTCGGGGCCAACTTGCGCTCAAAGACCGTCATGCCAAGTTCATTCTGGTTGCTCCCTCCCGTTATTCGTGAAACGGACGAGATGCGTGCGAAGGCCGAGCATCTGCTGGAAGTAGTGGGGCTCAAGGAAGACATGAGCACCCGCAGCGCTGACTTGAGCTACGGCGAACAACGACGACTTGAAATAGCTCGTGCCATGGCCACAGACCCGGAACTCATTCTCCTCGACGAACCCGCCGCCGGGATGAATCCTCTCGAAAAGGAAACTTTGCAAAAGGTTGTTCGCCGGATTCGCGACGAGTTTAGTATGACGGTGCTTCTGATCGAACATGACATGCGATTTGTGATGGGACTGTGTGAGCGGATCGTGGTGCTCGACCACGGTGAGGAGATTGCTCAGGGACCACCTGAATCCATTCGCTCGAACCCGAAGGTCATTGAAGCCTACTTAGGCGAAGCCGCCACCCACTAAACTCATATTCGTGAAGCGAGCCCTTCCTTTCCTTGTGGTGGGCTTCATCGTCTTGGTTTTTGGTTTGGCATTTTGGTTTGCCACCCGAGCGTCGTTCAAGACGAACGACCCGCTTTATGAGCGGCGAGTGAGTGACGTCGTGACTCCAAACCGAGTGAACGCGCAAGCCCTTGCGTTGCACAACGACTTCGCATTCCGAGTACTGGAGGCGTTGGAGGGGGAAGAGCCGATGATTGTCCCAACTGCGGCCCTCACTCGGGTTCTAACTGCCTTCCTGAATGGTTCAGAGGATCCCACTTACACCAAGTTGGCGACAAACCTCGGAATCGGCGACCAAGGAGAATCTGACTTCAATAGCCTGCAACGGTTGATACTGGATGCCGAGAACGAGAGTGGCGATGTTCGCGAAGGGGCGGCGATTTGGTTCGTGTGGCCATACATGCCCGGTCCCGGATACATCCGCGAGATGAGCGACACCCTAGAGGTCGATGTCTTCAAACTGGGTTCCGCGAGGCTAGGGGCGAAGAAGACGGTTGCGAGTTGGGCAGAGAGGCGAGAACCGGGGTTGACGTCCCCCCACGACTCGTTTACCGACCTTGACATTATCATGGCTAATGGGTTTCTCGCATTGAGTGGCGCGCCCGAATTGAGGACCACCAAAACGACGGGGCTGTTCGCCGCCGAAGGACCAAGTTGGGATTTGTACTGGGTGGACGGGATGGAGGGCAGGGAAGAGACAGTGCGACTGCTCAAGGGAGCAGTCAAGGCTCCGCCGGAACTCATCCGAGCCGGCCCGGAGTGGCGGCCACCCACCGGGAGCGAACAGTCCAGGGAACTGAGCAAAGTGCTTGCGCGTATCGATCTCGGATTCCTGAAAGAAGACAACGACTTCCGAGGAATCAGCCCGGAACTCACTCGCCGGTCAGCAGTGACCCGCATCGCGACCCAAGTTCTCTGGAACGACCTAAAGCCGGGTCGAACCCCGATCGAAGCAAGAGGGAGGTTCGTCATCGTCGAGCCCAAAACCCGCGCAATCATCGCCGTTGGCAAGGATTAGCGATGCGTCACTAAACTAAATGGTATAGTAACCGTATGGAATCAACTCAAGTTGCCCATCCGCCCATCGTCAGCCGCGAAGAGTGGCGGATGGCTCGCATTGCTCACCTCCAGAAGGAGAAGGAACTGACGAAGGAACATGATCGGCTCCGCGCGGAGCGCCGCCGTCTCCCGATGGTGAGACTGGAGAAGCGATACGAGTTTGAAGGAGTGGAGGGCCGAGTCAGCCTTCTGGATTTGTTCCAGGGGCAACGGCAACTGATCGTCTATCACTTTATGTTTGATCCGGCGTGGGAGAAGGGATGCCCCGGATGCACGGGCCTCGTGGATGCGATAGCCGATCTTTCGATGCTGGCCGATCGCAACACGCGGTTCATCTGCGTTGCTCGCGCTCCGTACGAGAAACTCGCCGCCTATCGCGCTGAGAAGGGTTGGGATGTGCCGTTCTACTCCTCGTTCGAGAGCGACTTCAACTACGACTTCCACGTAACGCACGACCCCGCTAAGGTGCCGGTGGAATACAACTACAAGTCGGCTGAGGAACTGATGAAGGGGCGGGAAAACCCGGACGAAGTGAACTACGGCGAGGCTCCCGGCGTGTCGGTGTTTTTCGCGATGGATGGGGACGTGTTTCACACGTACTCCTCTTTTGCTCGCGGTGTGGAATCTTTGACGGATTCGTATGCTTTGCTGGACATTACGCCGTATGGGCGGCAAGAGGACTTTGAGGATTCCCCCGATGGATGGCCGCAAAAGCCGACATATGGTTAGGTCGAAGTCCAAGAACAGATAAGAAAAACACCCTCCCGGCCCGAAGCCAGAAGGGTGTCCGTTCGCGTCGCGTGAATCTCAGAAGTGGACAGCCTTGATCTCGATGTCCACGCCGCTGGGAAGGTCCAGCCGCATGAGAGCGTCAATCGTCTTGTTGTTGGGTTCGAGGATGTCAATCAAGCGGTTGTGAGTGCGGAGTTCGAAGTGCTCCATTGACTCCTTGTCAATGTGCGGGCCTCGGATGACGCACCACCGGCGAATCCGGGTCGGCAACGGGATGGGCCCCGAAACCCGCGCGCCGGTGCGCTTGGCGGTGTCCGTGATCTTCTCGGCGCTGTTGTCGAGGATCCGGTGGTTATACGCCCTGATGCGAATGCGAACGGTAGGTGTAGCAGCCATGGAATTCTTAGGAAGTTGAAGCCCCTGCTTGATTGCTCAATACAGGGGCTTCTCTTGGTTCTTTAGTTGAACACCTCGGTGATCGCACCGGCACCGACGGTTCGTCCGCCTTCACGGATGGCGAACTTGGAGCCTTGCTCCATAGCAATCGGTTGGATCAACTCGACCGACATCGTGACGTTCTCGCCTGGCATAACCATTTGCACGCCATCGGGGAGCATCAACGTTCCGGTTACGTCCGTGGTGCGGAAGTAGAACTGCGGTCGGTAACCGTTCGTGAACGGCGTGTGGCGACCACCTTCTTCCTTGCTGAGGACGTAGACCTCGGCCTTGAACTTGGTGTGGGGCTTAATCGAACCGGGCTTGACCACGCACATGCCGCGCTCAATGTTGTCTCGATCGATACCTCGGAGGAGAAGTCCGACGTTGTCACCGGCTTCACAGTAGTCAAGGGTCTTGCGGAACATCTCAACGCCTGTGCAGACCGTCTTCATGCTCTCTTCGCGGAGGCCGACGATTTCGACTTCCTCCATGGACCGCAACTGACCGCGCTCGACACGACCCGTGGCAACCGTACCGCGACCCGTGATGGTGAACACGTCTTCGACGGCCATCAAGAAGGTCTTGTCCTTGTCGCGCTCGGGGGTCGGGATGTAGCTATCAACGGCTTCCATCAAGTCAAGAATTGGCTTGATGTCGGCACTGTCGAAGTCAACCGAACCGGCTTCCACTTGGTCAAGCGCCTTTCGGGCTGAACCTCGGATGATCGGAGCGTTGTCGCCATCGAAACCGTACTTGCTGAGCAGTTCGCGGACTTCCATCTCAACGAGGTCAAGCAGCTCGGCGTCGTCCACTTGGTCCACCTTGTTGATGAACACGACGACGTACGGAACGCCAACCTGTCGGGCGAGAAGAATGTGCTCGCGGGTCTGCTGCATCGGACCATCAGTACCGGCCACGACCAGGATTGCACCGTCCATCTGGGCGGCACCCGTGATCATGTTCTTGATAAAGTCCGCGTGTCCAGGACAGTCAACGTGCGCATAGTGTCGCGTGTCCGTCTCGTATTCCTGGTGCGAAATGTTGATCGTAATACCGCGCGCCTTCTCTTCGGGAGCCGAGTCGATTTCGTCGTACTTTCGAGCCTTTGCGAGACCCTTGGACGCGAGAACACCCGTGATCGCTGCGGTGAGCGTCGTCTTACCGTGGTCAACGTGCCCAATCGTGCCAACGTTGACGTGGGGTTTGGTTCGTTCGAACTTTTGTCGTGCCATGCCTGCCTGAACTTCCTCTTTGCTTAGCCGCCGCTTTGGCCCTTAGCGATGATTTCCTCCGCGATGTTTCGCGGAACTTCCTCATAGTGTGATGGGGTTACGTTCGGCGTCGCGCGCCCTTGAGTAAGCGAGCGAAGCGTCGTAACATACCCGAACATCTCGGAGAGCGGAACGTGGGCTGAGACGATGGTCACACCGCCAGGCCCACTATCTTGGCCCTCAATTCGACCACGTCGCCGGTTCAAGTCACCAATGACATCGCCGACATTTTCGTCGGGAGTCGTGACCTCCACGTGCATGATCGGTTCCTTCAAAACAGGGTTGGCTTTCTTCATAGCTTCTCGGAAGCCGATGATCGCCGCCTGCTTGAAGGCGTTTTCGTTCGAGTCCACATCGTGATATGAACCATCGATCACTGTTACCTTCACGTCCACAACCGGATAACCGGCGAGAACGCCCGATAACAGACCTTCACGGACACCTTTTTCGACCGCAGGGATATATTCCTTCGGAATCGATCCACCCACGGTTTTGTTTTCAAACGTGAACCCAGCACCCGCTTCTTGGTTCTCGATGGTCAACTTACAGTGGCCGTATTGTCCGGAACCACCCGTCTGTCGAAT
>JAHBTC010000072.1 GCA_019638835.1 Fimbriimonadaceae bacterium | reverse complement strand
AGTGAGGCGTCGGAGCGGCATCGCGAGGATTCCATTTGCCTGCAAGGGGGACATATTGAATTCTCGGATCAACCGAACTCGCGCTTCGTTGGGATCCAAGGATTCACGAATCGCCTTGATGACTCCGTCGAGGAATCGCCGGGCGATCTGGTAGCCCTCATTCATGTGTATCTCCTCAAGGGCTCGGTAAAGGTCAAACCGGACTCGACGCTCAATGACGATCTTGCGGTGCTTGATGTATTCGTCGAGGATGACGAGCAGGGGGCTAACGCGCGGGGCGCCATCCACCAATGAGAGCATGATGCAGGAGAAACTCGTTCGCAGCGCAGTGTGCTTCAACAGGTAGTTCAGCGCCTTGTTCGGATTCACATCACGACGCAAGTCAATTTGAATACGCAGGCCCCGCTTGTCGGAGTAATCCTGAACATCGGTAATCCCGTCGAACTTCTTCGCCTTTGCAAGGTCTGCGATTGCCTTGACAAGGTTCTTTTTGTTGACTTGGTAAGGGATTTCGGAGACGATGATTGCGGTCTTGCCGTTGTCCATCGGCTCGATCATCGTCTTGGCTTGCATAATCACGCTCCCCCGCCCAGTTTCATAGGCATCGCGGCTTCCTTTCTTGCCCATGATCAAGCCGTATGTGGGGAAGTCCGGACCCGGCAAATGGGTCATGACCTCGTCAAGCGAGCACTCAGAATTCTCTAGCCGGTGCAAGATCGCATTACAAACTTCGCCGAGGTTGTGGGGCGGCATGGAAGTCGCCATGCCGACGGCAATCCCTTGACCGCCATTGCAGAGTAGGTTCGGAAACTTGCCAGGGAGAACGGTCGGCTCTTGGCCCTCTTGCAGATAGGTATCGATCCAGTCAACGGTCTCCCGCTCAAGGTCTTCGAGCAACTCCATTGCGACCGGAGTTAGGCGGCATTCGGTGTATCGCATTGCGGCTGCCGGATCACCGTCAATGCTGCCGAAGTTTCCTTGCCCGTCCACCAAGGGATAGCGCATGCTGAAGGGTTGCGCCATGCGGACGAGGGTGGGATAGATAACTTCTTGGCCGTGGGGGTGGTAGTTTGCCTGCGTTTCACCCGCTACCTTTGCGCACTTTGTCGTCGCGTTGGAAGGTGAGAGGTTCAACTGGCGCATCGCAAACAGGATGCGTCGTTGCACGGGTTTCAGGCCGTCTCTTACATCCGGCAATGCCCGTGCAATGATGACGGACATCGCGTAGTTGACGTAAGACTTGGCGAGTTCCTCTTCAATCTCAATGGAACCGATCGGGGGGAGGTTAGATTCTTCAGCCACGGCAAGTAAAGACAAGACGGGCTGCGCACCATCTCTGTCGCGCGGCCCAAAGTCAACAGGATTTTACCAGGGTGCTTTAGGTTCAACTAGGGATACGAACCGCGCGATTTGGGCCACCCAGAGACAGAAAAGGACTCGTCCATTTCTGGACAAGTCCTTACTCTGCGGAAAGTACTGACGAAGTTAGAGCAATTCCTTGATCGCCGCTTCGAACTGGGGCTTCATGCTATCTGCATATCCCAGCCAAACCTTGCGCACAATGCCTTGCTTGTCAGCCAATACGAAAGTCGGATATCCACCGGTTCCCAACGTCTTGAACAAGTCGTCATTGCCGTAGGTGAAGGTGTACGTGTAGTTGTGCTCGGCCGCATAGTTCTTGGCCGGATCCGGACCTGCTGTTCGCTCACCAGCGTTTGCGCCGATCAACATCAGACCGCGGCTTGCGTACTTGGTGTGCAGTTCCTGCATGAACGGGGAGGCTGCCTTGCACGGGCCGCACCACGTTGCCCAGAAGTCGAGCAACACAACCTTTCCGCGTACCGATTGATTCGTGACAGTCGCACCACCAACCGTCTTCATCGAGAAGTTCGGTAGCGGCTTATTGACAAGGTTCGCGCCCGGCTGTGCTTGCTGCGGCGCAGAGGGTGCTCCAAGCAGAGCAAGAGAGACGATTGCGAGCGTAGTCATCATGGTGTTTAACGTTTTAGGGTCGTAAACGAGTTCCTTTCGGTCCCGTTTAGTGCTAGGCACCCACCTCGGTCTTTTTCAGTGCTCGACCGACGCGAGCAACTATTTCTTGCAGAAGTTGTACCTCAGTCACGATCGGTGGGGTGAACCGGAAGGTTCGCTTGCGGGTTTCCTTCGTAATCAACCCTTCCGCGACGAGGTTCTTACTCAGCGCTGCGCCATCCACATCGGAGTTCACTTCTACGCCGATCAACATGCCTCTCCCGCGAATCTCCTTGATGAGAGGAGAATTCAGGTTCTTGAAACCATCAAGAAGAACTTCCTCGCCGCGACGAGCTTTGCCAACGTAATCGTGATTTTCCATTTCCGCCATTGCTGCGAGGCCGATGACGCAGGCGAGCGGATTACCGCCGAAAGTTGACCCGTGGTCACCAGGGGTGAACACTTCAAGGACTTCCTTTGACCCGACGGCCGCGCTCACCGGCATGAACCCGCCTCCAAGCGGCTTGCCAACTGAAATCAGGTCCGGTTTGGCGGCCTCGTACTGCCACCCAAACTTATAACCTGTGCGGCAGAATCCCGTTTGCACTTCGTCCCAGATGAGGAGCATGTTGTTTTCGTCGCATAGTTGCCGAACCCCCGCGAGGTAGCCGTCCGGCGGGATGATGATTCCTCCTTCTGCTTGGATCGGTTCGGCCATGAAAGCAACCGTATTGGGCGTAATCGCAGCCTTCACCGCTTCCAAATCGCCAAAGGGGACAACGACAAAGCCCGGTCCGTAGGGGCCGAAGAACTTGTTGTACTGGACCTCACTGTTAAATCCTACGATCGTGGTCGTGCGACCGTGGAAGTTGTCGCTACAGACGATAATCTCGGCCTTGCCGATTTCAATGCCTTTCTTCGTGTATCCCCACTTGCGCGCAAGTTTGAGACAAGTCTCGACCGCCTCGGCGCCGCTATTCATCGGGCAAACCATATCGAGGCCGGTGTATTCGGCAAGTCCTTTGAGGAAAAGCCCCGTTTCGGGGGTGTAGACCGCGCGGCTAACTAGAGTGGTACGTTCAAACTGCTGCTCAATCGCTTTGATGATCGCTGGATTCTGGTGACCGTGGGCGACCGCCGAGTAGCAACCGATGCAGTCAATGTACTCCTTACCTTCGGAATCCCAAAGCACTGCGCCCTCGCCCCGTACGATGTTCACGGTGAGCGGTTTGTAGTTGTGGGTGCCGTAAGTTTCCGCGAGGTCAATCGCGTCTTGCGTGCTCAGACGGTCAAGAAGCGCGCCAATTCCTTCCTGGGCAATGGACTGCCACAAGCTGTTTACTTTGGTCTGCATCACAAGATTGTGGGGGATGCATCCCCGTTTTGTGAACCCCCGTCCTGATTTGACGGGGAAACTCGTAGGGATTCCGCCATTTTGAAGAAGGGAAGCACGGCGAGCAAAGCGAGGAAAGGTGTGGCCGGCAACCCAAATCTTGGATTGCCAAAAAAGGCGACGCTGAGCAGGGCGGTCATGCCAATGACAAGTGCGGCATAAGTGAGATCAACTCGCAGTTCCGAGTTTCGGGGGCGTATGAAGAGTCCCAGAAGCGCAAAAGCCACCAGCGCAGGAGGCCATGCGTTCGATCGTTCGCGGAAAGACTTAAACTGTTCTTTGTCTTTGCCTTCGCCCGGCGTGATCAGCCGGTTTGGTTCGATTTGGAAAGCCCAGTAGGGGGCGTCGCTGCCGCTGAGGAAAGTCTGTCGGAGCTTTTCTGGAGCAAGCTTCAACCAATGTTTTGGATTGGACTTGATGATGCGCAACCCTTCTTTCTGAGCCAACTTGTCTTGCTGGATTTCGTCCGGGCTGAAAATCTCCGGGCGCTTATATCTGCCTTCACCTGTCGCCCCGATCCATAGGTTGTCCCCCCCGTTTGTGCTGACGAACGCGAAACCACCGATGGCTGAGATGTTACGTACAGACCAAGCAACCGGGGGCGCGAAGGCGCAAAAAAGAACGATAGCAAGGGCGAAGAGATGTTTCTTTGGCTTTGACACGGCCCCTATGCTGACGTCCTCTGTTCCGGTTGGAGAATCATGCAACCTAGTCTCTTGTTCCGGAATGTTGAAGGAGAGGTTTGGCAAGGTAGATCTCATAGACCAAACCAGTCGAATGAAGTCAATACCGACGAGTAGGATGGGGATGAGTATCGCCTGCGGACGAACAAGCGTCGCGAGTCCAAAGGCAGCGCCGCTAACCAGGGCGTGTCCGCGACCAAAACGAGGGAACTGCCACAGCCCGATGAGTATCAGGGTTGTATAGAGCGGCTCGCTTGCGAGTATCCCGCCGTATGCGATCCAAGCGGGATGAAAGGCGAGCACAACCATCACGCTGGGGGCGATCCACCGATTGGCCGTCATGCGCTTGACCGTCAAACCCGAGAGCAGAACGACAATCGTGCTCAATGAAGCGTTAGCGAGTCTTGCGGCTTCAACGCTGGGCCCGGTCAGCCGGAACAAGAGCGACAAGAAACCGGGGTAGCCCACGGGCCAGTAGGCGGTCGGCTTTCCATCCACTTGATAATCCATGCCGCGAGCCATCTCGGTGGCGCGGTCAAAGTACCAAGCGAAGTCAGTGACCGGCTGCGTAGGAACCTGATTAAGCCATCGGAAACGAAAAAATGCCGCAACTAAGACCACCACCCAGAAAACACGCGACGCGAGACTCTGGTCGGAGACCCAAAGTCGGAAGCGAGTCAGGAGGTCATGCGGCATCGCGTTGAAGTCGGGGCGTAGACTACTTCACGATTCGTCGTTTGTTAGGAACATGAAGAAAGTTGTGATTGCCGGAGGCACCGGATTCCTTGGGTCTGAGATTGTTCGCGTCGCTTTAGGGGATGACTATCAGGTTGCCGTCCTGAGCCGCGGAGAAGCGAACGTGGAAGGCGCCGAAGTTGTTCAATGGGATGGTAAGACCGTTGGGTCGTGGGCTTCCGCGCTTGAGGGAGCGAATCTCGTGATAAACCTTTCAGGGGCTCCACTCGCCAAACCGTGGCGCGGCGACTATCGAAAAGTCCTCTGGTCTAGTCGCCTTGAACCCACTCAAGCGATTGGGGAAGCGATTCAGGCATGTACGAACCCTCCTCAAGCGTGGGTAAACGTCAGCGGCATTGGCATTTACGGAGACACGGGAGATCGGATCGTCACGGAAGCGTCTACCCTCGGCGATGGAGATGTTGCCGAACTAGCGAAAGATTGGGAGGCGGCGATGAACGGATTCGACCTCCCCCAAACGACCAAAGCAGCCGTTCGTATGGGGATGATTCTTGGCAAGGGTGGCGGAGCATGGCCCCCGCTAAGTACGGCGGCCAAGTTTGGATTGGGCGGCTCCCTTGGTTCGGGGCAACAGTGGCATCCATGGATTCATCGACACGATGCGGCCCGGCTCATGATCTGGGTAGGCAAAAACCAGATCAACGGCCCAGTAGTGGGTTGCGCACCTGAACTTGTCCGTAACGGTGTCTTCATGGCCGCCGTGCGGGGGGTCGTCGGCCGACCATTCGGGATACCGGCCCCAGGATTCGCGTTGCGCGCCCTGTCGGCCCTCATGGAGTGGCCGCCCGATTTTCTGACGTCGGGACAACGCGCCAAACCGGAACTGGCAACCCAGCGAGGTTTCAAGTTCCGGTTCAAACGGCTACAAGAAGCGATGGGTGACTTGGCAAACTAGGAGCCGTTTCCCTCGCCCGGCATGCCAGGTCCGCTGCCTTCCACATCCCCAGGATCTTCGCCCGCGACGCCGAAATATTCGAACTCCGTGATCGTTTTATCAGCCCACGTGATCGTTCCGTGACCAAGAATGTCCCAGGCAATTGTCGCGGGGAGGAGCAAGTCGGGGCCTGTCATCGCGCCAGTTCCCGATCCATCCGCGTTTCCGATCAACGTGAAGATGAAGCCATCACTGTTCGAAGAACTGTTGGACCATGCGCCGTCGGACGTGTATTGGCCCACGTACTCATAGAATTCGTTGCCCTTGGACCAGCGTGAACGGTAGGCACCGGAGCCGTCCTCGTTCCATGTACCAGTATCTTCGCTGTTCCCGTATTCAGGGTGGACGATCTGGCTCGTGTAGGTTCCCGCTCCCGTCAGATTGCTATAGGAATACTCGCTCTGAAGTGTATAACCCGCAGAGCTACCGCCCGTGATCGAAACGCTCGTTGTTCCTGAGTAATGATCTGCCGTTTCCTGCCAAGTCGAGGTGGAGTGACCGGCAGATTGAGTGAGCGCAGCGTCAAGGTAGTAGGTTGTGGTAAAGCCACTCTCAACGGATGACGAGACCGCCCAAAGCCCGAGCCACTCGTCAAAATAGGGGCTCTCAGGGTCATGAGGCTCGGCTGGATCGCCAGGATCGCTATCGCGTCCGAGATGGCTGAATCCACCAAACCGCCCGCTAAGCGACTCAAGGGCGCGGTTTGCGGAGTGGGCATTGAGCGCGGTTAGGGTGAGACGGAGCAGCGAATCTTTGCTCCTCGTGAAAGGAAGACCAGAGATAAGTCCAGCGCCGCCACAACCCGCAAGGGTGAGGATAAGAAGAAGACCGAGCGTGATGGCCCGTCGTTTCATAACGGCATTCTGGATGAAATTGCACCTCATAAGATGTCCTTTGAATACATGGTTCGGCTCTAACATCTGTAGGAGTAACGGGCCCGACCTCTAGCCCGCGACTGAACCTGCCGATACTTCTACGAGGGAAAAATGTCGGAACCGGCGGCAGAAAAAAAGAAGGGCGGCAAACTACCGATCATCATCGGGCTCGTCGTCGTCCTCGCGGCGGGCGGATATTTCGGCCTGAACAAGGGCGGAAAAAAAGATGTAAAGAAGGAGCCTGAGGCTCCTAAACTCGCCGCCATCATGGACCTTGGTGAGTTCACCGTGAACTTGAAGGGAGGCAGTAACTTCCTTCGGGCCAAGATCGCCGTGCATACGGACGCCACGATTGACGCCGCGCATGGTGCCGAATCGTATGCAGCGCCACTCCAAGACGTAATCATCACCGTACTGAGCGACTACACCATGGAACAGGTTCTATCCCCATCAGGAAAGAACGAGCTTCGGCGCCGTCTCGCCTATGAAATGAACCACCGAATGCACCTCGTCCACCCGCACGAAGGGGAGGAGGAAGCCACCGAAGAAGAGACGAAGGAAGGCGACAAGGAAGGCGAAGGGAAAGACACCAAAGCCGATGAGCACGGTGATTCGCATGGCGGCGGTCACGGTAGTGGCAAACCTTGGCTTGAAGAGCCAAAATTCCCCGAACTCGATTCGGACAAAGGACCGATCCTCAAAATCTATCTCACCGACTTTGCCATGCAGTAAGCGCGGGTACGGTGAAGGCCCAATGCCTTTGCCGACCGTGCCTTATGTTCAACCGCGAAGATCGGGAGAGGAGATTGTCGCTCAACTCAAAGTCGATTACGCACTTGCCGAGGCGAGGCGAACCGTCCGCGAGTTCTCCTCGGAGCCTGTTCCAAAAGAAGCCATCGAGACCGCGATTCGAATCGCGGGTACGGCCCCAAGTGGAGCCCACCGCCAGCCATGGACGTTCGTTGCAATCTCTGACCCGACAGTGAAAGAGCGGATCCGCGAGGCAGCCGAAGCGGAAGAGAGAGCGTTCTATGAGTCCAAGATCACCGACGAATGGCGGGCGGCGCTTGAGCCTCTCGGTACGGACTTCGTAAAAAAGCACCTTACCGATGCGCCGTGGCTCATCGTGGTTTTCCGACAGGACTACGAGTTGGGCGAAGACGGCGGTCGCATCAAGAACTACTACATGACCGAATCGGTGGGGATCGCAGTCGGTTTTCTGATTCAGGCCCTTCACCGTGCTGGGCTCGCAACCCTCACTCACACCCCCGCGCCAATGACTTTTTTGCGCGACATCTGTGGGCGACCCGCGAATGAGAAACCGTTCCTGATCCTTCCGGTCGGTTACGCTCACCCTGATGCTCGTGTCCCGGATATGGGACGCAAGAGTCTAAGCGAAATCGCTGTGTTTCTCTAACGGCGAAGAACTTGTACTTGTCCGCCTCGCTTACGACTGTCCTCGGCGGCGTAGCCCATCTCGTGGCTAGCAAGGCTTTCACTGATTCGGGTCGCGAGATCCGAGTCGTCCCCCTTGGAAACGGCTTGGCAGAAATCAACCACGAGTCGTTGGTCGCCACCGCCGTGTCCGCTCAAGTCTTGGCCCTGCGCATTCACGTCCCACCGGATGGACTGCTGTTTGTCGAATAGATAGACATCCAGGATGTTCTCATCCCCGACGACATCCCCTTTTGTTCCCATGACGCGAGTCCGGCGACCGCCGTAACTTGTGCAGGCTTCCATATTGAAGGTCGCAGTGGCCCCGCCCTCGAACTCCATCATCACGATCTGGTGGTCGCACACATCGTTGTTGTGCTGATAGACACACCGACCGTAATCGCCCTGTCGGAGTTGAAGGAGGATTCCCTCGTCACTCCTGTCCGTTGTGACGATGTGATGTGTGCTCCACATCTTCTTCTCGACATACACCTTCCCGGCGTGATAGATGCAAGTATCGGCAGCGGGACATCCATCTAAGCATTGGCGTGGTGCTCCTTCGGGTTTGTTTGCTTTGGTGAACTTTTTCAGCCCGCCGTGACTCGAAATTTTGGTGCACGGCCGATTCATGTACCAATGAATGATGTCGAGGTCGTGACAGCTTTTGGCGAGCAGGGAAGGCGTGCTGTCGCGCTCAACATGCCATGGCCCCCGGACGTAACTGTGCGAGAAGTGAAGGTGATGGATGGGCTCCATGTGCTGGATGCTGACCACTTCGCCGATCATTCCGCTTTCGATCACCGCTTTGAGTTGGACGAAGTACGGCGCATAACGCAAAACATGGCAAACAGCCACAATTCGCCCCAGCCTCTTGGCTTTGTCAGCGAGATCCTTGACTTGCTGGTAGTTCTGCGCAATCGGCTTTTCCAGTAAGAGGTCGTATCCCGCATCCAGAGCCATCATTGCGGCCTCATAATGCAGGCGATCTGGGAGTCCAATCGTTACGGTATCCGCAAATTTCGGACGCTTGAACACATCCTTGAAGTGAAGAAAGACATTTTCATCGCTCAGTTTATGGCGGTCGATCGCGCCGAGACGACGATATGAAATCGGCTCAGCGACCCCAACAACCTGCCAAGTATCCGGCATTTGGGTGGCGTAGTAACCGTAGAGTCCCCCGCGACCACCGTAGCCGCAAACGATCGTCGTCACCGGCTTCGAAAGAGGAACAGGTTCGGGACGATTCGGCTTTGGCAATTGCTGATTGTCGCTGTTTTGCGCGCGGCTTCCCATTGAGAGGGCTGAGCCCGTCAAAGCGACTCCAGCGGTAGCACCGATTATGCCCAGAGTGTCTCGTCGCGAAATGTCCATGGGGCATTGTCGCTGATTTCGCAGTCGTGGGTCAAGGTTTGCGCTTTGCTTCGATTTGTTGCATTAGCGCGAGAACGTGCATTCGTTGTTCTTCCATCGACAAAATGTCAACCGGTGGGAGGTGTAAGAAGCCAACCTTCTTGTGCGGGAACATGAGTTGGCCTTGATAAAGCACATAGTTGCATAGATAGTCACCCGCATCGTTGCTCTCCATCCAATCGGAATGAAGGGTCAAACCCTCGTACAGAGTCGCGCAAACTTCATCAGGGCCGTCGGCCCGAATGCGTTTGTCGCCGCCATCTTGGCCCCGCACGTCGGCCCGTCCGCGTTTGTTGCGACCCCGCATTTCTACTCTCAAATGTTTGGCCCGCATGTCGTGTCCCAGAGCCAACCAACCGTCAAATGCGTCGGGTTCGAGTCTTGTCAAGAATGCGTCCACCGCTTTGTACGAAACCTCAAGCACGGCAGCGTGGATGCCGAGCGATAGCGCAAGCGGCCCCGTATGGTTTGAAAGAACACCGGGAAAGGGGCCGTATCCGGTCACGAGCCAGCGGAAACTCACGAATGTTAGCGTACCGGAACCCACGGAGTTGAACCTAAAACCCCTGTAGATTTGCGGGCAAATGCCAATACAAATGTTGGTATCGTCTTCAATGACGGGAGTGATATGTCGCATCTTCGAACCCACCAGTTGTCTCGCCGCCAAATGCTCGCGGCTCTTTCCGTGCCGTTATTCGTGCCGCTAGTTGGCTGCGGTGGTGGTGGTTCGTCGCTCGTCACTGGTCCGGCGACGCGGAGCATTTCGTATTTTTGGACCGGTGTCCTCATGGAGACCCTTTCCACAGCCCGACTTGGTCCGCCGCAAACGGCGAGGGCAATTGCTATGGTGGCGACGGCGGCCTTTGATGCGTGGGCGTGTTACACCCCTCAAGCAGTTTGCACATTGTTGGGTGGCCAGATTCGGCGCCCCGCGATTGAACATACGGATGAGAACAAGGAGGTAGCGATTTCCTACGCGGTTTATCGCGTCTTGGCCGACCTCTTTCCTGCGCTTACGACCAACTTCGATGCGCACATGGCTTCCCGCGGGCTTGATCCAATGAACACCTCTACCGATACAACCACCGCGATCGGGGTGGGTAATCGGGTGGCAGAAGTCTTCTTGGATTATCGGCATAACGACGGATCAAACCAGTTGAACGGTTACGCGGACACGACGGGATACACCCCCGTAAATACTCCCGATAACGTGGTGGATCCCAGCAAGTGGCAGCAACTTCGGTTCGCGAACGGCGCGACTCCGGGATTCGTTGCTCCACATTGGGGCAACGTCATTCCGTTTGCCCTGACTTCGCCATCCTCTCTGCGTCCTCCCGCGCCGCCCGAGTTCGGGTCGCCGACATATCTGGCGCAAATGCAGGAGATCATTGATTTGACCGCGAATCTGGACGATCGAAAGAAGGTGATTGCCGAGTATTGGGCGGACGGCCCGGCGACTGTCCTGCCCCCGGGACACTGGCAGTTGTTTGGTCGTGTGATATCCGAACGCGATCGCCATACGCTTGATCAAGATGTGCAGATGTTCTTCATGCTTGGCAATGCGGTTTTTGATGCCGGGATCGCGTGCTGGGATTGCAAAGTCCACTTCAATATCTCACGACCGATTACCGCGATTCGACACTTCAAGGCAGGCGAGCAGGTCGTAAGTTTTGGCGGCCCTGGAGTAGGGATGGTAATGGCCGATGGCGCAACCTGGCACCCGTACCAGTCAGTGAACTTCGTTTCGCCTCCATTTGCCGAATACACGTCGGGACACAGCACTTTCAGTGCGGCATCTGCTGAAGTTTTGAAGCGATTCACAGGAAGCGATGCGTTTGGTCACAGCGCGACGATCGCTCCGGGTTCGAGCGGATTTGAGACGACGGTTCCCGCGGAACCGGTGACGCTCAGTTGGAACACATTTAGCGATGCCGCCGACGAAGCCGGTGCTTCTCGGCTCTACGGCGGAATTCACTTCCGGCCCGGTGACCTCGAAGGTCGCCGCTGCGGACGTCAGGTCGGGGAAAGTGTCTACAACGTAGCGATGTCGTACATCACCGGGTCTGCCCCCTCTCGCCGACCCTAAAGTAGGCAATAGCTGAGACGTGACATGGCAAATGCGTCTCAGCGTATTCTTAGATAGCGGGGCGCGATGGCCGATCTCAAACTAAGTTTCTTTGGCCCGTTCAGTGTCTCGACCAATTCTGGTCCCGTCCGGATCTCCTACTCACCAGCTAAGTGGCTTTTAGCATTGCTGGCAAGCCGTGGCGGAACGGCCCTCTCTCGCCAAGAACTTGCCACGCTCCTTTGGCCGGAAGCGTCACATGATGCCGCAAGCAATCGACTACGGGTTAGCCTAGCTCGCTTGAAGGAATCGATTGGCGAGTCAGTTCTAATCGCAACGAAAACCGACCTTGCTTTGGTTGAGGGTTCAGTAGCGTCGGACCTAGACCGCGCCAAAGAGTTAGACCGGGCCGCCCACTTTGCATCGGACCAAGGCGAAGAAATCTCCCTCAACTCCCAACTGCTTGCGATGGTTGACGTGGAGTACCTGTCGGGGTGGGATTCTGAGTGGGTTATCGCCGATAGGGATCGCTGGCATCACATTCGAAGGGATGCTCTTTCTCGAATCAGCCACGCGTCGCTACGCGCAGAGAGTTGGGAGTCCGCCGCGCACTACGCGGGTCAAATATTGGACGAAGACGAATTCGATACGGCGGCGTGGGCGACATATCTGAGAGCCTCGGCGCATTTGGGATCTTCCGACGAGGCGATTCTGCACTTTGCGAAAGTTCGCCGGTCCATGATGGAAGAGGGGCTTGGCGATTTTCCGGAAAACCTAAAAGAATTGGCCCGATCCGTTCGAGACCGACCAACGGTTCAACCGACGAGTTATCCCGCGATGTCATCCGATTTATCGGACGCATTAGTAAATGCCGTCCGGGAAGTATTATCAACCAATCCATCCGCTGCTATCCCGCTTCTCTTGACCGAAGAGATGAAAAAGGTTGCCATCAATTTTCCCGAGGTCGTAGTGGAATTGTTGGACCAAACTTTTGATCAAACCGACGGTGAGTCAGAGTCCCGTTACGCTCTCGCTGAGCAGGTTCTGAGGGCGAACAGCAATCTCTACCGGGCTCCTCGATCGGCGTCGGTTGCGCGGTGGATCCTGGATACCGACTGTGGCAAGCAGTTGAAGTGTACGGCCGCTTCATTAGGATCGTTTGCGTACTTTGTGGAGCGTGATTTCGAGCGAGCCTTTGCCATGATTGAAGAAGCCCGAAAGCTAGCGATCGAAATTGGGAGCCGAGTACGTGAGGGTGCGGCGGTGAGCCAACGGGGATCCTTCTTATGGCATCAGGGCCAGTTTGAAGAAGCCTTGAAGATCTATGAAGAATCCATGCCTTACTATGAAGGTTCCACTGAGATGGTGGGAATACTCAATCGGTTAGCAACTCAGGCGAATACCGGATTTGTTTACTACTTTACTGAAGATTTCGAATCTTCGAGGCAACTCCTTGAATCGGTGTTAGCGGAGACAAAAGTATTGAATTATGCTCCGCTTACGATGATGGCTGGGTTCTATTATGGATACGACTTGCATCGGCTTGGAGATACGACGACCGGTATCCGACGTTTTCATAACTCGTTGACTGCCGCCTATCGTGCGGGGCAGAACCGGAACATTCAGATTGGACTTGATATCGCGGCGCGGTTCCTGAGCGATTTTGGTCAGCATGGCAGCGCGTTAGGACTCCTTGCCGCGTGCGAGAGGTTTCGGAATGAGGACCGGCACACTTGGTCAGTCGCGGAGATGACAGTGGTTACCAAGATCCGAGATGCGGCCGGAAGAATCTCCCCGGATGTTGACTTGGCAAAAATGTCCACTCCAAAGGATATGGTTGTCGCGACCACCGCGCTATTTGAACCAATCATGCGCTCCTAACAAAACGAAATGCGGCCCGGTGAATTCTCTTCACCGAACCGCATTTCTCTTGGTCAATACTTTACGGAACAACCGTACGGTTGGCTCTTGGGTACCGAGATTGGCTGACCCGAGATAGCTTCGGAGTACGCTTGTCGGACGTAGTTCACAACTTCGCCTGCGTTTTGTCGCCCGCTACTGTTTGAGTCAATCGCGCCATCGTACAACTTAGTGCCCGTTGGTGAGATCAAGAACATGTGAGGGGTCGTCTTGGCCGCGTACATCCGCCCAATCTCACCACTTGGGTCAAGAA
>JAHBTC010000071.1 GCA_019638835.1 Fimbriimonadaceae bacterium | reverse complement strand
GGTTGCCGTTGAAGATGGAAAGCCTGTACCCGTACCGGAACTGATTTGCGAGTCACGGGAAGAGCGAGTTGCCTTTCTGACCGGTCGCTTGCGACGCGAGATTCGCGCAGAACGAACAAAGCAGTTTGATGGTCTCGTCGCCAAAATCAACTCGTTTACCGATGAAGAAATTGGCGATTTGATGAGCCACCCGGAATCGCTCGTGACTCGATTGGCGATTCAGTAAGGGGTTTGCATGAAAGAGTGGACACTGGTTCTTGAACTCGTCATCGCTCTTGGCGCGGCACTGGCCCTCGGAATTCTTTGTGAGCGATTCCGGATTTCCTCGATTGTCGGCTACCTTCTAGCAGGGGTGATCGTCGGGCCGGGCCTCGGCCTGATCGCCGGAAGCGGGGAAGTGTCGCTGATTGCGGAGATTGGAGTCGCTCTTCTTCTCTTCACGATTGGGCTGGAATTCAGCATTCGGCAACTTAGGCTTCTCGGTTCGCGGGTCTTGTTCGCCGCACTCTTAGCGATTTCTGCAGTGCTTCTGGTTGGAACTGCCGTTGCGCTCGCTTTCCGGGTCAGCACCGCAGGTGCGGTAAGCATCGGAGCCGTACTATCCCTTGGGAGCACCGCAGTCGTACTTCGCGTGCTGCGGGACAAGGCAGAGTTGGACAACATCCACGGTCGCCGCGCCTTGGGCGTTCTCTTGGTGCAGGACGTGATGCTCGTCCCCCTTGTGCTGCTTGTTACGTTCATCGGCCAAAACAGCGGCAGCATCGCGAAGGAGGTTGGGGTGGCGTTCCTGAATACGGGGTTGCTTGCCCTCGGTCTCACGATCTTTGTGAGCCTTGTCGTTCCACGTCTCCTGGATGAAGAGGCGGTGGCGCGAAACCGCGAGTTGCCGATCCTGCTCGCTTTCATCACATGTATCGGGGCGACTTGGGCAGCCCACGAACTCAATCTTTCCCCTGCTCTGGGGGCATTCGTTGCCGGCATGCTTCTGGCGGAGAATAAGTTTGCTGACCAGATGCGAGCGGACGTGATGCCGCTCCGGACGCTTTTTGTCACCGTATTTTTCGTTTCCATCGGTCTGCTGGCAGACTTGGATTGGATCGGGGCCAACCTCCTCTGGGTGCTCGTCGGAACCCTCGCGGTGATTCTTATGAAGGTGATCGTCACCCACCTTGCGCTTCGCACGTTCCTTCCCGGCATTGTGGACTCTCTTGCAACCGCGATCGCATTGGCGCAGGTGGGTGAGTTTTCATTTGTGCTTGCGCAAATTGCCTTCAATCAAGGGGTTTTGTCGCAGAACTTATTCCAGGGCATCGTCGCGATTTCAATCCTTACCCTCCTTGTCACACCCGTCATGACCCGCAATGCCGTGAAAATGGCGCGTAGCATTGCCAAGCGATTGGTTCCGCTACGTCACTTGGCCCGCCGTGAAAAGGAAACCTTGACCGCATCCAATCTTCACGGACACGTTTTGGTGATCGGTTACGGCGAGGCAGGGCAGGCTGTTGCTCACGCCGTCATGAGCCGAGGACAACGCCCCGTAGTGCTTGACATAGATCCTCGACTCGTGCGGCTCGCAGAGCACTCCGGTTATCCCGCATTTCTTGGCGACGCACGTTCGGGGGAGATCATCTCCCACGTAGCCGCGAGTCAGGCCCACGGGGTGATTATCACGGTGCCGGACTTCAATGTGGCGCGCATCATCATCCGGCAGGTGCGCCTAGACTGCCCTCATGTGATGGTCCTGGCAAGGGCACGGTATCACGTACACCGGGATGAACTGGATGTTGCAGGGGCAGACTTTGTCGCCGACGAAGAGAGTTTGGTGGGCGAACAATTGGCTTCGACGCTCTGTACTCGGTTGCCAAAGCCGGAGATCAAAAAGCCTGCCGTCGAGTTTGAAGGTCGGAACTAAAGCCGTCGCTTAGTGGGGAATCCGAGCGAGCGCGTTTTCGACGAACCGAAGGAGCCCTTCTCGCAGATGAATCTCGCTTATGTCGGGGCGGTTCAATGTTCCGTAAGGGCCCGCCCACTCCTCAAGGTTGCTCATCGGCCGGAGAGCGGCGCGCAAATCCCAATAAGGAAGCCAGGTCAAATCCAATGGCCGACGAGCGATATATGCCTGTGTGAAGAGTTGCATCGCGTCGAAGCCGAGCACCCAAGCTACGTCCAAGCGGCTGATCGCAAGGTCCGCAATTGCGGGGCCACGTAACGCGTTCTCCCAGTCAATCACGCCTACGATCTCGTCTCGATCCCACAGAAGATTCCCCGGCCAGAAGTCGCCGTGCCTGAGTACTTCGTGATCCCATTGTGGTTCGCCCATTGCTTGTAGCGCGGCGACGATCTCTGGCTCTCGTATCGTTTCATTCAGTTCATCACGGGGGCGAAATTCCCTGTTTGTGGGCAAGAGATGGGATAGGTTAGCGTCTAATGGCACCGAGTGAATGGCGGCGAGCATCCCGGCCATCTCGTCCACGGCAGTTTCCGGGTTGGCGAACTTTGCGGTGCAGATGCCCTCTACGTACTCGAGAAGAAGGAATCGCCCTTCATTAGCTTTACCGAAGCCAATCACCTCGGGCACAGGTACCCCCGCGACGTGTATCGCGGCAAGCGTGCGGGCCTCATAATCGGCCGGGTCGTCCAGAATGGATCGAACGTAGGGTGAGGGGAACCGAGCGGTCAGGCGTCGGCCATTGTCCAGCGTAACGAGGAACATTTCGCAAGACATCCCTCCGGAGAGAGGTTCAATCGTTGTCTGCAAATGGGGCACCTGAAGTTGCTCAAGTGCCCTTACGATCTCTAACTCGCGGCTCATTGCCCCTTGGTTCGATCTAATACGTAGATCAGTTCTTGGTTTTCGAGCGCGCCCACCGCCCCGACGCGCTCGCCTCCCGGATTGTAAATCCCGATCTTTGCGCCGACGTACCGCTTGTAGGGAATTGTGAGAACTCGGACGTGACCTTCTTGCTCCAATCGTGATCGGAGATATTCCTCGTCTAAGTAACCTTCATTGTTGAAGGAAAGCACGACATAGTCGGTGTCAAGTGCCGACAGTAACTTGTCCAATGCAGCCGCGATCCTCGCCTTGGAATTCCAGTCTGAGGAGTGCTCGCGCACTTCTGTTCTCTTTCTGGCTACGCCGTAGACTTCCGGATCGTCCCAGCGGCATAGAGTTTCCCATATATGATAGTTTCCGAGATAAGAATGCTGATTATAGGGCGGATCAAGATAGGCGATGCGTCCTGACCGAGAACCGGCAAACGCTACCGCATCAGCGCAAGATGCCGTAGATCCCACTCCCGCCACCATCGCCGGCACTCGCAACTCCAGATCATTGGAAGCGCGCGGCGCGTACTGCTTCAGAAATGCCATCTGAACTCCCGTGGTGCTATCCACCCGGTCTGCCGCTTCCATGAGACTCGTTAACAGAACATCACGGACTAGAGGATCATGTTCATTTTCAATCGCATCCCGAACCGCCGCAATCCGAAGCGCATTCTCTGGCTTGAAGTAGCGACCTTCGTCGGCGTACCGCAAGGCAAACCAGTGCGAATCATAAGGAGAGATAGAGTTCAGCCGCCCAACCGCTTCCGTAACCGGCCCGACCAAGTGGTCGCGATCGGCTTCTACGTAAGTACGAGACAAGGCGTAAGCAAACCGAAGGTGGTCGTTCGCGTGGACGGTATAACCAGCGGATTTCAAATGGTGCCCAACACGGGCACTCCCGGAGAACACGTCAAGAACTTCGCCTGAAGCCGCGCAGGATTGAACAGCCGACAGAATCGCCGAGAGCAGTCTTCGCTTGGAACCCAGATACTTGACCATCGGCGCACTGCCGACGTTACCGCGTCAGTTCTTGAGCGCCTCGGCGCCGCCCACGATTTCGAGAATCTCTTTGGTGATACCGGCTTGACGGGCGCGGTTCGCCTTCAGCGTGAGTTCGCCAATCATCTTTCCGGCCGCGTCGGTAGCACTAGTCATCGCCGTCATACGGGCTCCGTGTTCGCTAGCGCTCGACTCAAGCATCGCCTGATAGACAACCGTAAGGAGATACTTCGGAAGAAGCAACCCCAATAACTCCTCTGGATCCGGCTCAAACTCGTATTCGGTGCTCGAGGCTGACTCCTCGCCTGCAGGGGGCTCGATGGGAAGCACTTGGACGGCCTCCGGTACTTGTCGAATTGGCGAATAGAACCGGCTATAGATGAGGAAAACGGCGTCCGTTTCGTTGTTCTCGTACATCTTGCGGACCCGGTTGGTGAGCGAAACCGCATCATCCAAACCAGCGCCGGCAGTCGGTACGGTCACCAACTCCCCAACGCGGAAGCCCCGCTTGCTGAAGAATACGTTGCCCTTCTTTCCTACCGTAATTAGATCTACATCAAACTCGGCTTCACGAATGAAGTCACTGGCTTTGCGGATCAGTGAGTTGTTGTAGGAACCGGCAAGTCCACGGTCGGAGGTGATCAAAACGAGGGTTGCCCGCTTGATTGGCCGCCGCTGAAGCAACGGGTGATTTGGAAGATCACCGCCGCCGCCAACACTGGACATGAACTCGCGCATCTTCTGGCTGTAAGGTCGGGCCTCTTCGACGCGGTTCTTCGCGCGGTTGAGGCGCGCCGCCGCCACCAGTTTCATCGCGCGCGTAATCTGCTGGATGTTCTTACTGGTACGGATGCGTTGCCGAATCTGCTTGAGCGTCGCCATGAACCTTTACTTTATGCGTTGAACTGAGCGGCAAACTCGTCAGCCGCCTTCTTGACCTTCGCAGCCGTGTCGTCGTCGAACTTCTTGCTGCTCTTCATTTCTTCGATGACGTCCGGGTACTTATCGTGAACGTGAGCGAGGAATCCTTTCTCGAACTCCATGATCTTGTCCGCCGGAACTTCGTCAAGGTAGCCGTTGGTGCCAGCCCAGATCGTGATGACCTGGTCATTGACGTCGTACGGTGATGCTAGACCTTGCTTGAGGAGTTCCGTCAACCGCTGTCCTCGAAGCAACTGCAACTGGGTGGCGCGATCAAGGTCGCTCGCGAACTGGGCGAACGCTTGGACTTCGCGGAACTGAGCCATTTCGAGTTTGATTCGACCGGCAACGCTCTTCATTGCTTTAATCTGAGCATTACCACCAACACGGCTAACCGAGATACCGACGTTGATCGCAGGGCGTACACCGGCGAAGAACAGATCGGGCTCCAAGTAGATCTGGCCATCAGTGATGGAGATTACGTTCGTTGGAATGTACGCTGAAACGTCACCGGACTGGGTTTCAATCACCGGAAGAGCCGTCAGCGAACCGCCGCCCTTCTCGTCGGAGAGCTTTGCGGCGCGTTCCAAAAGTCGCGAGTGAAGGTAGAAGACGTCACCGGGATAGGCTTCGCGTCCGGGCGGCCGTCGCAGCAGGAGCGACATAGCGCGATAGGCAACCGCGTGCTTGGAAAGGTCGTCGTAGATCGCGAGAGCGTGCATACCTCGATCGCGGAAATACTCGCCCATCGCCGCGCCCGCAAACGGAGCGAGATATTGAAGGGCGTTGGAGTCCGCCGCGCCGGCGACAACGATGATTGTGTAGTCAAGAGCACCGTTCTCGCGGAGCGTTTCCACGACGCGCGCAACGTTTGCCATCTTCTG
The DNA here is from genome assembly GCA_019638835.1 of Fimbriimonadaceae bacterium. Lineage (GTDB taxonomy): Bacteria > Armatimonadota > Fimbriimonadia > Fimbriimonadales > Fimbriimonadaceae > JAHBTC01. The sequence continues at coordinate 8,107 of JAHBTC010000071.1, read as the reverse complement.
GCCGATCGCAACGTAAATGCAGTACACCGGGTCGCCATCGCCTTGGTGCGTGGATCGCTGATTGATGATGGTGTCGGTGCAAATCGCGGTCTTTCCGGTCTGACGGTCACCAATGATCAACTCGCGCTGACCGCGCCCGATCGGGATCATGGCGTCAACCGCTTTGATACCAGTCTGAAGCGGCTCGGTAACCGGTTGTCGGTCAACAACACCGGGTGCGTTCACTTCGATTAGCGACTTCTCTTCCGCATTGATCGGACCCTTTCCGTCCAGCGGCTGTCCGAGCGGGTTGACGACGCGACCCAGAAGCGCCTTTCCAACCGGGACTTCCATGATGCGTCCAGTCCCCCGGACCTCATCACCTTCCACGATATTGCCGTCGCCGAGAAGCACCGCACCGATTGAATCTTCTTCCAGGTTCAGAGCGAGGCCGACAACGCCATTCGGGAACTCAAGCATTTCACCGACTTGACATCCGGGCAAACCGTAGACGCGGGCGATGCCGTCACCGACCTGCAGGACGGTGCCTACTTTGTCGGTGTCAAACTTCTTGTCATAACCCTGCAGTTCTGCCTGCAGGATGGAGGTGATTTCTTCGGGTCGGATGGCCATAGTGGGTCGCTCTGGGTTTGAATAAAGGTTTAGGCTTGTTTCAATACGTCGTTGATGATGTGCTCTCGCATGCGGGTGAGATTCCCGCGGGCGGATCCATCAATCACTTGGTTATCGAAAGTGACACGTACGCCACCGATTAGATCGGGGCGAACTTCAAAAGTGGGTTCTACGGTTCGCCCTGTGGCTTGGGCGACCTTATCGATAATGGCTTTGCTCTGGTCGGCACTTAGCTCTCGGGCTGATTCCACCAAAACCGGAACAATTTGACCTTGCTCTCGTCGGAGTCGCACGAACTCATCGCGAATCGTGCTGATCTCAGACTCTCTGCCTTTGTTTACAAGAAGTCGCAGTAGCGACATAGTGAGCGCGGTTACGCGATCGCTGAACAACTTCTCGTACATCTTCATCCGGTCAGCGCGGCTGACATTCGGATTACCGAGGAATTGTTGAAGGTCTTCGGAGTTTTCGATCACCGCGCAGACGCCGTTTAACTCCTCTTCCACAACGGGAACAAGGTTTTGCGCTCGGGCCGGGATAAACACGGCTCGGGCGTATCGGCTGGCGACGCGGGTATCGATCACTTGGTCCCGACCTCGGCTTGAGTGATGAAGTCGTCAACCAACTTGCGGTTGCGGGCGTCATCAACGTTCTCAGAGAGAATCTTTTCGGTCGCTTGGAAGGCTAGGTTCGCGACGTGAAGGCGAAGATCGCCCATCACTTTGGCTCGCTCTGATTCCATATCTTCGCGGGCTCGCCGGGTCATCTCGTCAACCTTGGCGTTTGCTTCGGCTACCATCTGGGTGCGCAGGTCTTGCGCCTCTTTGATCTGGGATTGAATCTGGGTGCGGGCGTTTTCTTCAGACTCGATAAGCTTTCGCTCGTAGTCGCTACGCATCGTGCGCATCTCTTCGCGGAGCGATTCGGCGTCCGTAAATGCCTCTTCGAGAGTGTTCGTCCGCTCGCTGATGGCTTCTTCAAGCGGTTTGAGGAAGAAAAGGTTGATCGCCGGGAACAGGATCAAGAATACGCCAATGGTGGCGATTGTCTTGCCAAGGTCCAGCGGGATGCCTTGGGCCGCAAGGTCTGCCTGGAAGGAAAGTGCTGACGGCGGATCGGTACTCAAGTACATTCCTCCGAACATCAGAAGGGCCCCAATCACGGCCATTACCGGATAGGGCATTCCTTTCGATTCTTGTGTTTGCGCGCTCATGAAACGTGTGTGCTAAGGCGAGTTTTGGGCACCAGAGTTTTGGCTCTGGCGCCCGGTTTGGTCATTAGCCCTTGAACGAGTTGGCGCCCAAGAACAGAGTGAGAAGGAAGACGAGTTCGACGAACGCAAGCGCGATCAGCATAACCGTCTGCATCTTGCCGATAGCTTCGGGTTGTCGGGCCATACCGTTCATGGCGGCCATACCAATCATGCCGAGGCCGATGGCGCAACCAAGTGCGGCAAGGCCGAGTGCGAGGGGAAGCATGCTCATTTGTGTGTTTGATCTCCTAGTTTTCTTGTTTGATGTGAGGTGAATTCGTTAGTGGGCGGCCGCCGTTGCGTGTTCATCGCCGTGGTCGTCGTGGTGTGTCACGAGGCTCAAATACACCGAGAACAGAAGGGTGAAGATGAGTGCCTGGACCACCACGGTCAAAAGCTTGATGGGGAGAAGGAAGGCGCCGAACGGAATGCTAAGTTCCATGCCGCCCACCGGGATGATGTGTTTACCGAGGCTATTCAACGACTCGGCTGCGAGGTGACCACCGTCAATGTTGCCGAACAGTCGCAGGCTGAGCGAAAGGTTTTTCATCGCCTCGGAAATGATTTCAATCACGAAGATCATCATCGTGATTGGAATCAATGCAATCGGAAGCTTCGGACCAGCGAAGTGCGTCCAGTGCTTGCCCACACCATTGGCCCGCATTCCCTCGTACTGCACGTACCCGATAGCGATCAGTGCCATGCCAAGGTTGAAACTTAGGTCAGCAGTAGGGGCCGAAGGCATAAACAGCGCAAACAGGTTGCTGATAAAGATAACCAACCAAAAGGTGAAAAGGATTGGCATGTACCGCTTGCCATGCGGGCCGATGATGCCAAGCGCCATGTTCTCGAGGAACAAATAGAGTTGCTCGGTTCGCTGCGTCCACCGATTGGTGAAGTACCGTGGATTGAGTCCATTCTTGGAGGCAGTCAGGATCCCAAAGATGATGGCGATTACCAAGAACGCATATGCGAAAAGGCCGACCGGAGTCAGGCCATGCCCGCCTTCGCCTGCACCAAGAAGCCAAACGCTATTTTGGAGATTCGTCACCATGCTCGAACTCAATCGGTCTCGGCTTGCTTAGCCTGAGCCCATACCACGAGGCCAATGTATACCAGTCCGACCCCCATCAGAAAACATTCTGGGGTCGGAGTTCCCACGCCATGCACCCAAAGGGCTAGGGCCGCGAACAATCCGAACTGACCGATGAAGAGGGAGACCCTAATCGCTTTTGCAGGCATCGTCATATCGTCCTCGGTCATGATTTGAATCACACCGGCAAGGCCGACAAGGGAGACGAGGCTTGAAACACTCCCGGCAAGAAAGCCGATCGCGCCTTTCCCTGAGCCAACGGCCGCACATCCGACGAGTCCACCAAGAAGTACCGCCCCAACGAGGCGCGGGTCAAGGTGTTTTGGCCACTTCACGAGTTCTGGCGTTGAAGAGTAACAATCGCGAAAACTACGCCGCCAACTGCACCAAGAATCACGAGCCAAGGACCGATTCCCGTGTCTCGCCCCATTGCTCGGTCAATGCCAACACCAGCCAGCCACCCCGCGATGGGGGCACCAATAATTCCGTACGCGATCGTTAACCCAATGCCAAGTCCTCTGCCGGTCTCGCGGTCCCCTGAGATGCTGTGAGTAGCCGGCTTTGTTCGCGAATCAAGCGTTTTGCGGGCTTTGGTGGCCCTAGCCGCGAGCGCGTCTGCTTGCTCTTCCGCATCGTTTTGAGCATTGTCCATCGCTACCCTCGCTTGACGCGCCGCTACTCGAGACGCCTCGATCTGCTCGTCCCCTGGTTGGGGTTGGTCTTCGGAAAGAACATCCGATGAATCAACCTCTTCAGGACGGGGCGCATTCGGGTCTTCCATCACGTTATAGTTTACGTCTATGGGCGGCCCGCTTGAAACCGAGGTTCAATTCCTCAAGGGCGTTGGCCCGAAGGCAGCGGCCATTCTCCACAAACTGGGTCTAAGAACCGTGTCCGATGTGCTGTGGCATCTGCCACGCCGGTACGAGGATCGCCGGGACACGCCGCAACTCATGATGTTGCGGCCCGGTCAACCAGCCACCGTCCGCGGGGTGCTCGAATCCGTCGAGACTCGCCCGATTCGAGGCGGGCGAGTGATGATTCGGGCTACTCTCGGTGACGATACAGGTCTTGTTGACCTCATTTGGTTCAACCAAGCGTGGATTGCGAGGGAACTGCAAAAGAAGAAGGGCGAGATCGTCGCGTACGGAATGGTGCGTAGCGGAGCGAAAAACAAACTCGAAATCAGTAGTCCCGAATGGGAATGGATTGACGCGGACGACGAGACTGAAGAGTTCGCAAAGGTTGTTCCGGTTTACGGGCTGAGTGAAGGAGTTTCGCAGGCCCTTGTGCGTCGTGCCGCCGCCAGTGCCGCCGAGTTTTTTGCCCCGCAGGTTCCCGAATCGCTCCCCGAATCCATCCTTCGATCCGAGAGGCTGAAGTCAGTGGCATGGGCACTGAATCAAATGCATCGGCCCGATTCTTTGGAGAAGCAACGAGAAGCACGTCGTCGGCTCGTATTCGAAGAGTTCTTTCTCATGCAACTCGTGCTTCAGATGAAGCGCAATGAAGTGCACCAAGAGACCGGTATCGCATTTCCAATTACTCAGTTGTCTGGTCAACGTGCGGCAAGTACTTCTTTGTTTGAAGGGGCATCAGCACTTGATGAAGGGGGGACGCTGTGGGATGAACTTCATGCGATGTTGCCTTTTGAACTTACCGGAGCCCAAAGGCGAGTAACGAAGGAGATTTGGGAGGATATGGAACGGCCCACTCCGATGAACAGACTGATCCAAGGGGACGTGGGCAGCGGGAAGACGGCGGTCGCGGCGGCGGCGATGCTCGCGGCCGTGCGCTGCGGCTACCAGGCCGCGCTTATGGCACCGACGGAAATCCTCGCCGAGCAACACACGATGAACCTAAGGAGGTTGTTCGAGCCTCTTGGAATCGCCGTAGTTCCGCTCGTAGGGAAGCAACCCGCGAAAGTGAAGCGCCGATACCAGCAAATGGCAGCGACGGGCCTCGCCCAAATTTGTATTGGCACCCACGCAATCATTCAGGAAGGCGTCGAGTTCCAGAAACTCGGTCTTGCCGTAGTGGATGAGCAACATCGTTTCGGCGTTCGTCAAAGAATGGCCCTGCGAACGAAAGCGATTGGGAACCCTGATGTGCTTGTCATGACTGCCACACCAATCCCACGCACACTAACGATGACCCTGTATGGCGATCTGGATCTCTCGATCATTGATGAGTTGCCTCCGGGCCGCAAGCCGATCAAAACTCACTGGAAGCCAACTTCCGAGCGATCGTTTGTGTATCAAGCGGTCGAGAAACTGCTCGAAGAAGGTCGTCAGGCGTATTTTGTTTGCCCAATGATCGAAGACAACGAAAAAGTTCAAGCTCAAGCGGCTGAGGACTTGTTCTACCGTTTGAACGAACAGGTGTTTCCGCACCGCCGCGTTGGACTACTTCATGGTCAGATGAAGTCGACTGAGAAGGAGGCCACGATGGATCTGTTCCGAAAGCATGAGCTTGACATTCTTGTCTCAACGGTCGTCATCGAGGTTGGGGTTGATGTGCCGAATGCCTGCGTCATGGTGATCGAGGACGCGAATCGGTTTGGTCTGGCACAGTTACACCAACTTAGGGGGCGCGTAGGGCGAGGAGAGTTTCAATCGTTTTGTATCCTGATCGCGGATGCCAACTCCGATGAGTCAAGAAGCCGGATGGAAATCCTTGTGCAGACCACCGATGGATTCAAAATCGCCGAAGAGGATCTACGACTACGAGGGCCAGGGGACATGGCGGGGGTCAAGCAGCACGGCGCCTTGGATTTCCGCATCGCAGATTTGGTTCAAGACTCCGATTTGCTCGAAAAGGCACGTGCGGCCGCGCTTGAACTGTTGTCGGATGATCCTTTGCTCGCTGCCCCAGAACACGCCGGTCTACGCAAGCGTGTCAAAGAACGCCGTTCAGAGTCCGCTCTCGTAACGGTGTCTTGAAGATTGAGTCCTGGGCAGAAATGCGTAAATCAATACCCATATTCGAAACAATCTGAGTCATTTACGAGGATCGAACCCTCTCTGCTCTTGGCCTTTGAGGTTCGCAGGCAAATCGAACCGTGGTTTCGTCGCGTATCTTAAGGTGGAGAGCAGTTATGAGTCAAACAAGTACCCCGGAAATCACCGTCAACGAGTTGGCGGAAAGAGTAAAGAATTCAGAGCCGATCGTGCTTCTCGACATTCGTGAGCCCCATGAGCTAGAAATCTCCAAGCTCAGCGGAGCCGAGTCAATGCCAATGCCTACCGTCCCACAGAGATACTCTGAGCTTAACAAGGACGACGAAATCGTTGTGATTTGCCGATCTGGAAGTCGATCTGATCGAGTCACGCAATTCCTATTGGATCAAGGTTTCACGAACGTGAGGAATCTCAAAGGCGGTATGAACGCTTGGGCTGCTGAGATTGACACCAGCATGCCCCAATACTAAACCAAGATTAGCGCTTCTTTCTACGGAAGTTCTTCCGCTTTGTCGGGCCTTGGGCTTGCTTAGTCTTGATCAGTTCGGTCGCTTGCTCTAAAGTAATGGCTTCGGGGGTCATCGCCTTCGGCAAGGTTGCATTGGTGGTCCCGTCCGTTACATAAGGGCCGTACCGACCGCTCATCACGCGAACCTCGCCCGCAAGTCCATCGGCCGTTCCCAGCGTGCGTAGCGGAGCCGGCGCGGCTCCACGCTGTGCTCGCCCTGCCTTGGGAGCAGCGAGTTGAGCGACTGCCGCTTCAACCGATAGATTGGCGGCTTCGCGCCACTCACCGACATTTGCTTTTTGTTCGCCCGCACTCAGGTAAGCGCCGTATCGTCCCACGGCAACAACGATTGGTTCATTGGATTCGGGGTGAACCCCAATCGTTCGAGGAAAGCTGAGAAGTGTGCCCAGTTCCTCTTCGCTTAGCTCTTTCACCTCGGTTCCGGGGGGAACGGTTACCCTCTTGGGGTCCTCTCCCTCGTCTCCCGGGCGCTCTAGATACGGGCCGTATCGTCCCACCTTAAAGTAGACGGGCTTTCCTGTGGCGGGATCGGTCCCGATGGATTCGGGTTCCGCATTGCGCCGTTCAAACAGTTCGTCAATCTCAGTGGCAGAAAGGTCGGCAGGCGCAACTTCGTCCGGAAGGTTGGCAATCGTTGCACTGCCGGTCTGGCCGCGCTGCAAGAAGGGCCCATTGCGACCGATTCGTACAATCGTTCCGTCGCTCACATTGATGTGGGGGAAGGGAATGTCACGGCCCCTTTCGTTGACCTCTTTCTCGATACCCGGAGCATTATCCACACCGTGGTAGAAGCGCCGTAGCCGTTCAACGTGGTCTTGTTCTCCGTCGGCGATTTCGTCTAAGTCGTTTTCCATTTCCGCCGTGAACTTGAGATCAACCAACTTAGGGAAACTCTCCTCCAACAGTTGCGTTACCGCCATTGCCGTCCATGTCGGAATCAACTCGTTCTTCTTTTTAACGACATATCCTCTGTCTTGAATGGTTCCAATGATGGATGCATAAGTGCTCGGTCTGCCGATTCCCTCGTTCTCCAGCATTCGGATGAGCGTGGCTTCTGTGTAGCGGGCTGGCGGCCTCGTTGCATGCTCGGTAGCCCGGACTTGATCCGCGCTGACCTCATCCCCGACCTTGAGGTCAGGCAGGATCGTTTCTCGATCTCCCAACTTCTCCTCGGGATCGTCCGCGCCTTCTACGTAGGCGCGCAAGAATCCGGGGAAAACAATCTCCTTCCCAGAAGCTCCAAAGACGAACTCTTTGCCTTCGCACGGCACAGCTACTTCCACCTTCGTTCTTGCGACCTCAGCAGATCTCATTTGAGAAGCTAGTGTTCTCTTCCAGATGAGGTCGTATAACTTGAACTGTTCGTCGGTTAAGTGCCCTTTGATATCTGCGGGCAACCGGGCGAGATCGGTTGGACGGATAGCTTCGTGAGCTTCTTGGGCATTCTTCGCTTTACTCTTGTAGACGCGAGGTGATTTGGGCAGGAAATCCTTTCCATACTGCGACGTAATAACTTCTCTCGCTTGAGTGACGGCTCTTTCGGCAAGCGCCAAACTGTCCGTTCGCATGTAGGTGATCAATCCAACTCTTTCACCGCCCATGTCAACGCCTTCGTACAGTTGCTGTGCGATCCGCATCGTGCGATCAGCGGGGAATCCAAG
>JAHBTC010000070.1 GCA_019638835.1 Fimbriimonadaceae bacterium | reverse complement strand
AAGTCTTCCGTGGATTTTGGCCCGTTGCCAAGCGAGGCCAAGAGTTTCATCGCCGCTTCGATTGCAGATTCGAGCCTAGCCACTTGCGTCTCCAAGCCCCATTTCCGCGAACGCAGACGATACTCCTTGCGAGATTTGGTCGGAAGTTGGTTTGCTTCCTCGAGATTGTGGACCTTGCGGATTGCGTCGCATCTCGGCCATGAGTGAGGTAGACGCCGAGTAAACACGTTTGACATCAAGGTGTGGTTTGTGCCTATGACACCACGCCATGAGGCTCGCAGCTCTTTCTGTACCATACTTGGCAACGAGTTCACGAACCGGACTTCCGTTCTTGACGAAGCGCCTAATCTCCGAATCGAGCGGGCGAGGCTCACCGGTCAGTTCCGCGACCAGGCAAAGCAAGCTCTTGACTTGTTCGAAAGGACTGATTCTTGGCTCCTTAGTCTCGAGCGCGAGTTCGAACTTCGGGGCGTCGTCTACCAACTCCGCCTCAAGGACTTCCTGACTTGAGTCCAATGGGCTCAAGGTGGACTGTTCGTCCTCCCCTACGGGAATTCTCTCTTCCCATTTCTCTTTTCCCTCTTCCAGTAAGGAGGAGCTTTGTAGAGTCTCCGTAAGGTCTACGGAGGATTCGAGAATAGGTGGGGAAGGGTGCAAGGATTGACCGGGATTCTTCACCCTCTGATGTTTCAGCCACTTCGGAAAGTATCCGTAGCGTCTCCCATTCACTTCATAGGTCGCGATTGTGCCGATTTCAACCAGTTCGGTGAGCCACCGCTCAACATCCTCAACTGAGACGTCGGGGTCTTCTGGGAAGATGTCGCCGAGAATCCGACGTGGCATCCATTCGAAGCGTCCGTAATCGTCGCTAAATGTCGTCATACCGACAAAGAACCAGCGAGCCTCGATGGACACTCCCTGCCGTCCGAGAGAAGCGTAGGCGTCGGGTTTGATCGTCCGAATCCTAGCCACCGAGCACCTCTTGAACCCGTGCCTGGGCGACTGACAGGACCTGGACCGACTTCCAGTACCTAAGATTTGTAGTCATCAAATGCTCAACTACGCTAACTTGGACCAGATGGGGAAATGGATGGCATTGGGTTGTTGTTCGGATACAACATTGGCACCAAGATGGGCATGATCGAGCCGGAGATTCAGGTGAACATGGAGCCGGACCGCTACCCGTCGTTCGTGGCCGCGATCTTGGGTGGTGTTGTGCTCTCGGTGCTGGTGGGGCTCGGCGTCAAGTACTTGGCGAAGAAGGCTGCGTCTCAGCGGAACCTGCGGGGATGGACCTGGCAGACCTGGGTTGCGATGCTCGGTGCGGCCCTGGTTTCCTTGCTGCTCATTGCCGGCGATGTGGCTCTCCAGATGTCCAGCATGATGTCGCAGGCGGAGATGACGAGTTTGTCCGGCGAGACCCATTCGCCGATGACCTACCTGCTCATGAGCATGATCTTCGTGATCGGATACGTTATGTTCAAGAACGCCATTGGCTGGGCGGATGGGTTGAACGGCTCGGCGCGCCAGGTGGCGTTGCAGCACATTGACAAGGTGGCGAGTGACGAAGAGGCGCGTCGGAGGGTCGACAATGTTTGCAAGGAGGCATCGGCGGCGGCGCATACCGCTAAGGTTGCTAACTCGCAGTTTGCAGACGCTAAGTCCGTTTATGAGTCTGCCTGCCGAGATTTGAACACTCGTGTCATTGAATTGGCGTCGCAGCGGAAGGACATTCCTGTCGAGCCGAACATGGATGAGAGGCTGAAGTTGGATGAGGCTGAGTTGCGGGCGAAGGCAGAGAGGATTGAGTTTGATCACGGGTCGGTGACCGGGGAGAAGTCCTGCTATCGCGCGGAAGAGTTGAAGCGGCGTGCGGACGAGATGGCCCGGGTGAGGGCGGGGGTGCGGATGATCTAGATGCTGAGAAGGCAACAAGATTAGAAAACATCTGGTTGCCCACGTTCCAGTACATTATCAAAGTGTTTGCCACACTGCCCTGAAGTTTGATTGACCTCCAATTTGTTTCGGTTACACAGGGTTCCACGGTTGTGAGCCATATTCGGACCAGGATAGGCGAGGGAATTCGATCCGCCGTTGAAACTCAATTCTGTACCACGATTTCGGTTGTGGTACAGAATTGAGTTGAAGGTACGAACGCTTTTGAAAGGAGACGACCGTCTACTATCACTTAGGTTCAAATCGGAAATCGTGAAGCTCGTTGCCAACGAGTAGGTCGCGAGTTCGAATCTCGTTTCCCGCTCCATTTTTGTGTCTCGCGGACCGTTTTCCTGACGTTCTAAGCCCAAATGCTGGCTAAGATACATTCGTGGCTCATCCACTCACCGTCATCGTCAGTTGCTCGATGGACTTCGTATGGCGGGTACCCGAGTTTCCCACCCCCGGCGCGTCGAAGCAAGCCACCTTCGCAAGGTTTCCGGGCGGGAAGGGCGCAAATCAAGCAATTCAGGCTGCGCGATTGGGCGCGAGCGTGACCGCAATCGGTTGCGTTGGAGATGAGATCTATGGCCACGAACTTAAACAGTTGTTGATAGAGGCGGGGATTGACGCAGCGGGCGTCCGGTTGACAAAGGATACCTGCACAGCCATGGCGGGCATTCTGGTGAACGCGGAGGGCCAGAACATGATCTCGATTGATTTCGGAGCGAACCTACATTTGAATGCGGAAGATGTGAAAGCGTATATGCCCCGCGATCCCCATCGGATTGTGTTGTGTCAGTTAGAAGTCACCGATGATGTGGTGATCGAAGCAGCGCAGCACGGGCGACTCCTTCTCAATCCGGCACCCGCCCGTTTGGTTCCAGAGACGATTTTGCGATCGGCGTGGATGGTGACTCCAAATCAGGAAGAAGCGGCCCACTTGACAGGCTTGACCTGCGAATGCAAGGATGACGCGCCGAGCGTTGCTGCCGCACTTTTGGAGATGGGGCCGGAACACGCTGTCCTTACGTTAGGTAGCGAAGGCGCCTACTGGGCAAGCAAATCAGGCAACTCCGAGTTCATCCCCACAACCCAAGTTGTGGCCGTAGATACCGTTGCGGCTGGCGATAGTCTGAACGGATCGTTGGCGGCATTCCTTTCGGAAGGAGCCCTGATTCCTGACGCTCTGTTCCGCGCTTGCCGGGTCGCTTCGGTTTCCGTGACCCGGCACGGGGCAATACCCTCCCTTCCCACTCGGTCCGAGATGAGTGCACTCGGATTCCCAGTTTGAATCTGCGAATCGACGTTTGGGGACGGCATGTGGATAACTTCCTCTCGAAGTTTCCGAATCGTTGGAGAACCGTTGCATTTGCGGGAAAGGATGCGCAAACATAACTCTGTCCAGACAACTCGGTGACGACGATATCCAGTTGAACCGAGGCGGTGAATGCTTAGGCGTTATCCCGCAACCTGGGGTGCTCTTAAGGAGCGCCTCGGGAGTCTGGACTTTCCTCTTTTCTGGATGATGTATTTAGGATCAACGTTTGATCATCCATGTATCTGAGCCAGTCGTGAGAATCATGGATGTGGAAAACCTGTGCAAAGTGCTCAAACATTCTCTTGAGAATATCCGTAAACCATTGCATGCACTCGTTGTCTTATGGAATCATATGTTTGTCCAGGTCGGACGGGAAAGCTGAAAAGCCAACCCCCGAGACTCTAGGATTCTAAAACCTTCGGGCAGCGGAATCGCGAGCGCTCTCTCTTCGGAGAGTTCACTCAAATGTTAGAGTTTCGTGTGACGGAGCCCTTCGGGGCAAGTCGCAGCCTGTAGTGTCCCGAAAGGGCACCGCGGGGGCCTGGACTTTCTTGCGTTTACCTGCCAGTTAGATTCTTTAGTCGTCTTCATCTCAAATGGCGGATTTGAGTTCTATATGACCAGACTTGGACGTTCACGCCCCGGTGCCTACGGTTACCGTTGCACTTGCTTTGACAAGAAAGCGATTACCCCGAAGCGCTGTGGAAAACTTGTGTGAAAGTCAATTGTGATTATCAAAGAAGGCATCCAAACCGTTGCATTCACCTACGCTAATATTGAATCATAGTATTGTCCAGGTCGGACGGAGCGATCGAAAGAAAGCACCGCCGAAACCGCTCGATGGAGTTCATCTTCGGAAGATCTTCACCTGCAGTCGCTCTTCGGAGCGAGTCTGCCCATGGCGAGATTGGTTTCGTGCGACGGAACCCTTCGGGGTATGTCGCAACCTGAGACGCCCCGAAAGGGCGCCTCGGGGGCCTGGGCAACTTCTGTTTTGCGTGGCGCAAAGTCAGTGTAAGTGAAGGGCCGATCCAAGGTCCGCGTGCCGGTGATGGCTCATATCAATCCAAACACCAGCTATCTGAATCGAAAGCACAATTGCTAAGGTGAGCCAGGCAAGGCGAAATCGTCGGTTTCCTTCGTCTTGGGCGTGCTGTTCACAGCAGGTTGGTCGCTTTGCCCAAGCCGCCCACGCAAACAGCGCAACGACCTGACCGATTGCAAGACCAAGGAGCCAAGGTCGGAACGGAGCGAGTGGTTGCAGCCATCCCGCCGAGGCACTTGTTCCGCTGAGGGCTGCGAGCACGACAGGTCCGCAACACGGAATGTGCGCAAGAATCGTCGTGATGACGGGGCCCGCCGAGCGGAAAGTTGACCGCATACCCTCTTATTTTAGGCGCAGGAGTGAAGTTATTGCAATGAAAATGCAAAAACAGGTCTCTTGCGCCTGTGTTGAATCAGCCCCCGGCAGCGGCTCCGATGCCAGCGATAGCAACCATCCCAGCCATTGCCATGATCCAGACAATCACTCCAACGACTGAAACGACGATATTGACGAGGGCTATGATTTTGGCGGCTTGAGCCGTTCCTTGTTCAGCCGTTCCGCTAGCCAAGCAATTGTTGGCAATCAACAGTGCAGGGATCGAAAGGAAGATGCCGCAAGTGAACCAACTCACAATGGCAAGAACGAGTGCGGTGGTCGGAGAACCTTTCACACCCTACACTGTAACCGCAACATCACAGAAAATGGCACCTTTTTCTTACAAGGAAAAGGTGCCAGATGAAAAGGCGCCTCCTTATCCCATGTTAGCGATGACCGCATCGCCGAAACCAGAGCAGGAAACGAGAGTGGCCCCGGACATGAGTCGCTCAAAGTCGTATGTGACCGTCTTGGCGCTAATGGCTCCCTCTACTCCCTTGATGATCAAGTCAGCCGCTTCCGTCCAACCCATGAATCGGAGCATCATTTCGCCACTGAGAATCACGCTACTTGGGTTCACCTTGTCCTGATTGGCGTACTTGGGTGCCGTGCCATGGGTTGCCTCAAAAATGGCGTGACCTGTGATGTAGTTGATGTTTGCACCCGGAGCAATCCCGATTCCGCCTACTTGCGCGGCGAGTGCGTCACTAATGTAGTCACCATTCAAGTTGAGGGTGGCAACAACGTCATACTCGGCAGGTCGGAGGATGATTTGCTGCAAGAAGGCGTCCGCGATCACATCCTTAATCACGATGCCTGCGCCTCTCTGACCCTCCGGGATGACGTGCCAAGGGCCCCCATCCAGGGGAACGGCGCCAAAAAACTGACGAGCAACCTCATAGCCCCAATCGGCGAATGCGCCCTCCGTGAACTTCATGATGTTGCCTTTATGCACAAGCGTCACGCTCTTGCGACCTTCCGCGATGGCGTACTCGATCGCGCTGTGAACTAGTCGTTCGGTTCCCTGATAACTGACGGGCTTGATGCCGATACCTACCTGGACTTTGCCCTCTCGCTTGGGTGCGCCGATACCTTCTAAAGCATGGTTCCAATCGTCCACTTTAGCGAGGCTGCCGAATCGAATCTTGCCGAACTGGGCAGAAAATGTTTCGGCCAGAAAGTCAAGCACCTTCTGCGACTCAGGAGTCCCAGCCGCATACTCAATGCCCGCGTAAATGTCTTCCGTGTTCTCCCGAAAGATCACCATGTCTACGAGGTTTGGCTCCTTCACCGGGCTTGGGACACCCGTAAACCATCGAACGGGGCGAAGACAGACGAAGAGATCAAGGATCTGACGAAGCGCAACGTTGAGGCTACGAATTCCGCCTCCCACTGGGGTCGTCAACGGACCCTTGATACCAACCAGATAGGTTCGAAATGCGTCCAGGGTTTCGTCCGGCAACCAGTTGTTCGTTTGGTTGAATGCCTTTTCACCTGCCAAGACTTCCTGCCAATGAATCTTACGTTCACCTCCGTATGCCTTGTCAACCGCAGCATCCAGCACACGGACGCTGGCACGCCAAATATCGGGTCCGGTGCCATCGCCTTCAATGAACGGGATGATAGGGTCATTGGGAACAGAGAGTCGTCCGCCGGTCATGGTGATCGGAGTGGGCATCGTGGCCGGGAGCGTACCCGTGGCCCTCAAGTTCACCGGGACGGCAAAGTGGAAGACGCCCCTCCGGTATTCTTTAGTCGGCGCATGCGCACGGTAACTAGCGACTCGGAAGCCTGGCGAAAGATGGTGTTGCGCAGCATGTCGCCAGCGGCTTGGTTGGTGCAAGACGCCCCAGATAACGATGTTGCCGTTAGTTCGCGCGTGCGGTTTGCGCGCAACCTTCGCGACTTCCGGTACCCGCACACCGCGTCGCTTGAGTCGCTCCGAGAGGTTCAGACGCTGGTTCGGCATGGCATCCAGGCAGAGTTCCCCCAACTCACTGAACTCACGAGAATCACGCCGGCGGAAAGAGACTATCTGCTTGGTTGTCGCTTAGTTTCCCTTGACTTTCCGGTAAACCAGATTGGACGTTCGGTTTGGCTCGACGAACGTCGTCGCCTAAGCATCATGGTGAACGAGGAGGATCACCTCCGCGTTCAAGCGGTGACGGCAGGTTGGTCGTTGGGTAGCGCGGAAAGGCTTGCCTATGCCACAACGAAAGGGCTTCAGAATCGCCTCGCTATGCAGCGTTCCGAACCATTCGGATACCTAACGGCAAGTCCATTCAATTGTGGATCAGGACGCCGGCGTTCCACCTTGTTTCACTTGATTGGACTGCAACACGAAGGGAAACTTGTGGGCGTCATCAAAGCTCTTGAAGCTCAGGGGCTCCACGCCCGAGGACTGTTCGGTGAATCGAGCCAGCGAGTTGCGGCCTTTTTGCAGGTGAGCGCAACGAACGGTACCGAAGCGGAATACATTGGAGCATGCCGATTCGTTATGGACCGAGAGCGTCAATCAAGGAGAGAAGTGACCCGGCTAACGCTCCAAAAAATTGCTACGGAAGTTCGCGATTACGCCTTTCTCACAAAGAGTCTGGAAATGGCGGAAGCGCTCCGAATCCTGGCTTGGGTTCGATGGGCTGGGGTCGTTGGATTGGACGGATTCCCGTCTCGGTTCCGCGAGGTGGACGCTTGGATCAGCAGTCTTGAACTATTAGGTACGACCGATACGCAAGCAGCGGCCCGTCAGCGCGCGGACTTCTTGCGGAACTGCCTAGAGCAACGCGGCTGAATGCCTGCAACCTGAACGCCACCGGGTGCGTTTCCATAATGATTACTATGAGTGCGGTGTATTACCGCCCCGCAGCAGCGTTGCGTTGGCTTGGTTACAAGTCGGCAGAGCGACCGACTGAACGAAAGCCCGCACCGACTCCGGATGACATAGGGAAGCGGGTAAAGAAGGCCGCCGAGGTTATGTGGGGTGTCGGCAAAGGCGCAATGGAAGACATGGACAAGCGCCAGGCTGAAGGTGTCGGCTATACCCTGACCGACTCGCACGTTGAATTTGCAAGCGTGACGGGTACACGCCGCATCGCATACAAGTCCATCGAAAACATTTTTGTAATCGAGAACGATCGCTATCTGATTGAGTACGAGGGTGGGAGACACACCGTGAAACCAGCCGCTCACTTGGTTGCGGGCAGAAAGCGGGTACCCGTGGGTTGG
Source organism: Fimbriimonadaceae bacterium (assembly GCA_019638835.1). GTDB lineage: Bacteria > Armatimonadota > Fimbriimonadia > Fimbriimonadales > Fimbriimonadaceae > JAHBTC01. The sequence goes on along the minus strand of JAHBTC010000070.1, from coordinate 5,865 downwards.
GATCGCAATGGCACCGAGGTTCCGTACCATCTACTCATTGAGGAGATTGCGGCGCGCGCCGGAGTAGATATCATCGCGGCATGAGTTTTCCGTGGCTGGCACCGGCACCCTCGGGATGGGAATCACTGATCCAAGCTGAGTTGGATTCGGATATCGGATACGGCGACTTCAGTTCAGCGGTGCTGGAAGACAAGCCCGTCCGTTGGATGATCGAATCTCAAGCGAACGGCGTAGTTTGTGGAGTTGGCGTTGCCGCATGGCTACTTGGACCGTGTGAAGCGCTAATCGCGGACGGGTCAACTGTTTCGCTGGGTACACGGATATTGGAAGGGAAGTCATCCGCGCCTTGGTTGCTCTCCCGGGAGCGGACAGCCCTCAATGCGTTGATGTTGCTGAGTGGCACCTCAACTCTAACAAGGCAGTTTGTAGACGCAGTTGAGGGAACAAAGGCCAAGATCACCGACACAAGGAAGACGATTCCCGGATTGCGGGCACTTCAGAAGTATGCGGTGAGGTGCGGCGGGGGAACAAATCACCGCTTCGGGCTATCAGATGCGGTGATGATCAAAGACAATCACATTGCCGCCTGCGGAGGGGTGAGCGAGTGTGTGAATCGAGTTCGCGAGATGGTCGGACACACAATGGTCATTGAAGTTGAAGCGGATACCCTTCTTCAAGCGGAAACGGCGGTGGAAGCTGGCGCAGATATCGTACTTCTTGATAATATGGATACCGAACAACTAAGCGAGGCCGTTTCTCGGCTTAGTGGCAAAGCCATTTTGGAGGCCAGCGGAGGAGTCAACCTTGGCACAGTCCGTGCGATAGCGGACACAGGAGTGGACGTGATTTCGATTGGTGCTCTGACCCATTCTGCACCCTCGCTCTCGCTTCACCTTGAACTTCTTTAGATGACAACCGTTTTCCAACCTACCGAGTTAGAAGTACTTGACCGAGTGGATTCGACTCAGCTTGAGATGGGACGCCGCCTCCTTTCCGGCGGGCCCGTACCCGGAGCGATCCTAGCGCTGGACCAAACAAAAGGAAAGGGCCGTTTTGGTCGCGAATGGATCTCGCGCCCCGGCGATTCTATGACGATGTCCCTTGCGCTCACGGCCGACCACAACCACCCTGCGCCGTGGTTTTTGGGCATGGCGGTAGCGTGCGTTGCAGCGGGAATCCTCCATGCCCAACTTCAATGGCCCAACGATCTCGTGATTCGAGGCAAAAAAGTGGGTGGAATCTTGACTGAACTGTTGCCTGACAACAAAGGTCGGCGAATTCCCGTGATTGGAATTGGCCTCAACCTTAATCAGTCGGAGTTTCCCGATGAAATTCGATCTCGGGCGACGAGCATCCTGATTGAGCGGGGGCACACTTCGAGCGTTTACGATGTTGCTCGAGACTTGCTCTCACGAATGTCCACGATGCCTGATACAAACACATGGTCCGAACTTCGTCCAATCTGGATGATGTTCGACGCTACTCATGGCAAACCATATCGTTTGCCCAACGGCAGTGACGCAATCGCGATTGGTCTGGGACCGGGGGGAGAACTCATCGCCTCCGTAGACGGTGAAACTGTAACGGTTCTCGCTGCCGACGCCATTTTTGGCGGGTAGTTTCGCGCCTTCCATACGATTCCTGATGCGGAAGGAATAGACTCCGGTTGGGGTTGGAAGAGGGATGCGGAAGCTTGTCACCGAGTTCATTGGCACGTTTTTCTTAGTCTTGATCATCGGGCTTGTCGTGACGGGTGGGGTTGGCGCAACCGCCGTCATCGGCATCGGATTTGGGCTGATGGTTCTCGTGTACATGGGCGGACCGATCTCCGGAGCACATTACAATCCGGCCGTGACCCTCGTGCTTCTTGCCGGGAAGCGAATCAAGGCTCGCGAAGCGCTGGGGTACGTCATCGCTCAGTTCCTGGCCGCGTTTATTGGAGCGTTGATTGCTCAGTATCTCACCGGTGCCAGTTTTGCGCCGCTCCCCGGGGCAGGTGTCTCCGTGTGGCAGGCGCTGCTGAACGAGGTTTTGTTCACGTTTCTTCTCGTGATGGTGATTCACATGGTTGCCATTCACCCAAAGTCTGTCGGCTCCCACCATTACGGTTTCGCAATTGGCGCGACGATCGTCGCGGCGGCATACGCGGGAGGCGCGATTTCTGGAGGTGCCTTCAACCCGGCAGTCGGCCTCGGGCCGAGCATCGTGAACATGATGGCGGGGAATGGTACGCTGGAACACGCTTGGATTCCAATCGTAGGACCGATTATTGGTGCGCTCTTAGCGTTGCCTGTGTACGAGTTCATCGCGAAAGAAGAGCCCGTTGAAGCCCCCTGAAATGACTCGCCGATTTGCCGCCTTGCTCCTGTGCATCGTCCTTTTTGGGACGGGTTGGGCGGCGTCGTTCGGATTCAGGATTGCCAAACTTGAAGTATCGGGTTGTTGCGCGCCCAAGACCTGCCAATGTACGCAGTGCGACTGCCGAATGGATGCAAAGCCGCCCGGTCAGACGGTTGAGGCAAGAGTCTGTGTGCTCCCTTTGGCAGATCTCCCCATTGCGATACCGCTTGATTTCAGTTCTGAGGCAGTCTCCACATTTGAGTTTGCGAAGGCTCATAGGATTTTCTTGCGATCAGCGAGTGGGTGTGGTCCACCGGGGCGCGCACCCCCCTTCTTCCTTGAGTGACGTCGCTGCACCTGCGTTGCAGGTTCGGCCCTGACCGACAATCAAGGAAATCATGAAGAAACAGATCATCGCCTTCGGGGCTTTGCTAACGCTGATCGCGTCGGCAACGGCTCAGGAAGGTACCGAATCCGAAGCCCGTTGCCCGCTGTGAATTGCGGGTGGCTTTGGCGCCAGTTCGGCGTCAGAAACGAAGTGGAATCTCAGCACAGTTTGGGTTCCCGGTTCTCTCACGGAAGCTGAAACCTTCCTATGGTACAAACCGCATCCGCGTTTCCAATTGGGAGTTGCCCACTTGGCCAAGCAAAACGCGTTCCGGTTTTTAGGTTCGGTGAACCTAGTTCCAGAGACTGAGGTAACTCCGAGCGTCAACTTTTCAGCGGGAGTGCAGGGGATTAGCACCGGGAATCCCGGCTATGCCGTCACCTTCGAGAAGCGGTACTTGCAATGGACCGGATACTTGGGAATGGGATTCCGGAGCAATGAGAACCGAGGTCGTCTGGTTGGTGGATTGCGATACGCGATCAACCCCCAATGGAACGTCGGATTTCAGGCCGATGGCCGACAAGAGCACGTGTTCGTTACCTACAATCGCGGACAATATGTCTCAGGTCTCTACCTCGTTGATCTCGAGAAGCCGGGATTCCTTTTGGGAATCAGGTTCTAACATGACCGGGGTGGACAAAGTGCCGCCCCGGTATTCTCACTTTTGTGAGTTCTAACTATCCCGGAGTGGAAACCGCCGTCATCTTAGGCAGGGACACGAACCAAGCCCTTGGAATAGGGCAATACGCCATCGATGCGCTTGCCGGCTCACTCGGCCCGGGTCCGTCTTCGGCAGTCCTCCTTCGCACATCCTTGTTCCATACGGATGCGGTTCTTTGCGGCGCGAGTGCGCTTGCGTTGGGCACCAACGCACCCAATATCTTGCGAGAGGAGGCTCTGGAGTACGGTGACGATCATGGCGCGACCGTCTTCAAAAGCCACCACCGAGTCAAGAGCGAGAAGGCAGTGGTTGCAAACTCGGCCGCCGTTCGAGAATGGGATAGCAACGGCACAAACTTCGGTTTTCGACCTGAGTTTGGGCACACTGCGGGCGAGTTCGGACACAACGACTTTTATCCCGTCGTAATCGCGGCTTGCCAAGAAGAGGGACACGACGGTGCGAAGGCTCTGCACGCAATGATCGTTCTCGATGAGATTCGGGGTCGGCTCGCCGAAGTCTATTCGCTCAAGAGTTATAAGATTGATCACGTTGTACACGGGGCCATCGCTAGTGCGGCTGTCTACGGCGCGTTGCGTGGTGCAACCGCAGAGCAGATTGAGAGTGCGATTGGTATGGTGGTCGCGCACTACATTCCTTGGCGAGCGATCCGCGCTGGCAAGCAACTCAGCGATAGCAAGGGTTCCAGTGCAGCGATCTCCAGCGAAGTTGCCGTGCTCTCAATGAAGCGATCCATGCGAAGATTCATGGGGCCACGTGACATCTTCCGAAATCCCGAGGCGGTATTCCGGCAGTTCGAACCGACCAACGGTGATTCTCCGTTCGACCTCGTGCTCTCACATTCCGGTGATGACTTTGCGATCATGGGGATGCACTTCAAACTTGGCCTTTATGAGCACCAGTCAGCGGGCGCACTGCAGGGCGTGATTGACCTTGTTCGCAAGGAACCTTCTTTGCTGGATAATGCTGGGGCAGGTATCTCGAAGATCCTGATCCGAGCCTATGAACCGGCATTCGGCATCATCGGCGACCCGGCAAAACGCGATCCGAAAACCCGACAAAGCGCGGACCACTCGATGGTTTTCATCGTCTCCCGGCTACTCCGCAACGCGATCTTGATTCATGCTTCAGACCCGGATTTCTGGGCGACCACGGACAACGACACCGCTTGGAAGGAAGCCATGCTTATGCCGATCGATTACGATGACGAAGCGTTGACGGACTCGGCCACCCGCGAACTGATGGCGAAGATCGAGTTTGAACACGGTGGGCCGGATTACGACGCTCGGTATCCCGACGGCATTCCCACCTCGGTTGTGATTTCCAATGCGGGCGGATCGTCGTTCGACTCCGGTCTCGTGATGTATCCGAGCGGTCACGCCCGCAACACAACGGCGAATCTCCTCGGGATTCTTGGACGAAAGTTTGAGCGGATGGCAGAACTTGCCTTTGGTACGGAACTCGGCCCAGAAAGGGTTGCAGCGCTGGAACGCTTGCCGTCGCTTTCGGCGGGCGAATTGATGGAGATCTACGGCTAGGCAGACGGACTGGGCCGAGTCGCCCGGCCCGGAACCGATGAGCCCGCTGGTAACCTCCGAACAGACATGGCAGAACAATACGCGGTGGTGATCGTGGGCTCCGGCCCTGCCGGATACACCGCCGCCCTTTACGCGGGTCGCGCCGATCTCAAGCCCGTGCTTTTCGCGGGACCAGAACCGGGCGGGCAACTCATGATTACAACGGATGTTGAGAACTACCCTGGCTTTCCGGAAGGCGTGATGGGCCCGGACATGATGGAACTATTCCGTAAGCAGGCCGAGCGATTTGGTGCGCAAATCCACTACCAGACCGTCACGGAAGTAGATTTGACGAACCGCCCGTTCCGCGTGAAGACAGCCGAAATGGAAGTTCTCGCCGAGACGCTGATCATCAGTACCGGGGCGAGTGCAAAGTGGATCGGGGTGAAGGGTGAGACCGAGTTTGGGGGCTACGGAGTGAGCGCGTGTGCCACATGTGACGGCTTCTTTTTCCGGGGCAAGGAAGTCATCGTTGTCGGTGGCGGTGACACGGCGATGGAAGAGGCGCATTATCTGACTCGGCATGCGAGCAAAGTGGTGGTGGTGCACCGCCGCGACACGCTACGCGCCAGCAAGATCATGCAGCAACGGGCGTTCGACAACCCGAAAATCGAGTTCGTTTGGAATGCTGAGGTGGACGAGATCATAGGAGAAACCGAGCCTCATAAGCACGTCACCGGAGTACGACTCAAGAATTCGCAAACCGGCGAGACCTGGGATCGAGCGATTGACGGGGTGTTTGTCGCCATCGGTCACCATCCGAACAGCGACCTTTTCCGAGCGAGCCTGAAGCACGATGAGGCGGGTTATCTCCATCACAAGGCAGATTCGACCCATACTGAGATCCCGGGCGTCTTTGTCTGTGGTGATGTCGCTGACAG
>JAHBTC010000007.1 GCA_019638835.1 Fimbriimonadaceae bacterium | reverse complement strand
CTGATCTACATCGCCAACTACTTCCTGAGCGCGGCGTTGTACCGGATCGGAGGATGAAGCTGGCCCGATTGTCTCAACCGGGCCAGTTCTTGCTTATGGATTGAGAGTAGCGGTGACCTTCACCTTCCAGTCAGCGTAGTACGGCTTCGTGCCTGTGATGAGCTCATTCAATGCGGCCTCAGCAGCCGCATCCGAACTATAACCGAACCCATTTGAGCTCCGAATCAAGAAGTAGTCGTGCTTATCCGACTCCCATGCAGCCCGCAGCCCTTCGTGGGGGAGCAGATAAGGATTCGTTGAGTACCAACTTGCGGTCTTGAAGGTCTTGCCATCAGGCTGTACCGCTTCGCCGGAGTAATAGAACGCTTTCTCCTTCGTGGGCACGACGGCGATGACATACATGATGAATCCAGAGGCGTAGCCGGGCTCTCCAGGCTTCTGATTAGGAATCACGGCGCCAATGACTTCGAACGTTCCGGTGTAGACCGAGATGTTCTTCTTGAAAATGATGGATGTCGTGTCTTTTCCGATGGTGGCCCCACCTTTCACCCTTACCGTGCAGTTGATCGCGGCTGTACCCTCCGTATTCACGAGGCTACCGATGAACACCTTGTCGTACTTCGAGATCAGAACTCCGTTCGGGCTTTTATCGGTCGAATTCGCGTCTCCATCCATGAGGAAGTAGTCGCTGTTGACCGTCCAGACATATTCGTACTCCACTCCCTCTTGCTTGTTCTTGATGGTTGCGAAGATGTCTGGGGTATCCACTATCCCGACTGTGCTTTGTTCGGGGGTTAGAGTTACTTCTCCCTTTGACGACGTGATGTCAAAGATGTTCGCAAGATTGGAATCCGCTACATCTGAGAACGGAGCGAAATCGGTCAAGAACTGCACGAGGTCGTAGTTGCCGATCCGTTTCTCGGCGTTGTCCACGCGGCTGAGCAGGTCTTGCTTGTCTTTGAACAGAGAGAATCCCTTGCTCATCCCCCATGCGAGGACGATGTCTACGGTCATTGGCGTGGTGCGCGTTGCCGTGTTACTGGACCGCACAAATGCGGAAACCGCACCTGGGTAGTTGCCCTTCGCTCCTTCTGATGCCACCGTCGGCATCAACGTACGGCACTCGGTCATGTAGGCCTTCGCCCGGCTATCGTTTGAAATGTACTCAACCAAGGCATCCATGTCGGCTCCGCTAAGAGGCAACACCATGTTTGCGAAGATCGGGACATAGAAGTCAAGATAAGCGGACGAGTAGATCGTCTCTTCCCACTTGATGGATTGCGCCGTAGTGAGCTTGTTGAAGTCGCCGGGATCCTTTCCCGCGCCAACCGTGATCAACTTGTAATACGTCTCTTGCTCGCCGTCGTAACCGGGAGCGTCGGCTAGCACTTGCATTGGGTCACTGGATACTGGGGCCCACTCATACTGCCGGTTCATAAGTCCAGAAGCACCATCTACCTCTCCGCCGTAGCGGCTGGGCATCCGCACCCACCCTTCGCTGATGCTCGTCGGCGTATTGAACGTGACCTTGTCTCCGTTCTTATCCTTGAATCCGATTCGTTGCAACCAGTAGTACGCCCGTCGCGCATGCGAATTGGTCACCGTCACCTGGTCTTCCTTTGAGTCGTCCAGTAGTAATCCGCTCGCCGTGCGTCCCGGCTCAATCGTTACTGAACGGCTGGTTGCACTTCGGTTCGCGCCGTATGCACTTCGCATCGTCTGGAGCGCGGATTGGATGCCTGCGTTCTCTGCCGTAACATGACCATCGGTCTTGAGCGCCGTCTCGACCGCGGTAACCAATCCCGCAAACCCACTGAGATCCTTGACCGTATTCAAGAACGTGATCCGGGCATCGCCCCGGTGGAGCGGACCGCCAAGGGCAAAGTAAGCGAGGGTTTCTGCCGTTGTGCTCGAATCCAATGCCTTGCGGTTCGAACCAACAAACCCGCTGAGCACCACACGGTCTTGCGAGTCGAGTAGCTGGCTGAATTGGGGCCCTGAGCCGAAGATCTCGATGCCCACGGTACCGCTGGGACTAAGTGGCATTTCGGCGGCACTCGTCCAAGCCGAGATCTTGTCCATGGACTCTGCCGTGTGGCCAGAGGGCATCGTGACGGTCGTGTCGACCACTGCGCGAGATAGGTCACCGGTAGTGCCACCACTGCTTCCGTTGGGGCCGCCGCTTCCGCCGCAGCCAATGATGAGCGCGACAAACGCCGCAATCCAAAGTTTGGAGGCGCGACTTGTGCGCCGAGCGGGGCTGGAATTCCCTCCGTACCCGTTTTGAGATTTCATAGCTTCCTCGAGAAGGTCGTTGCCTTCGTGCGACCACTATGGAAGCCCGACCATTAGTTGACCATTAGATACGTGTCAATCAATGTTCGATGCTCTCCAGAGTGAATGGTGGATAGCCCTGCTCTTGGATTGGTGGGTCGCCTACTGAACAAAGATGGTGAACGCCGCCATGCACCATCGTTCACTTCTCGCAAGGCTAAACTAGCCCCATGCCCGTGGGCCGATTCCTGCTGTGCCTCCACTCGCACATGCCCTATGTGTTGAGTCACGGCAAGTCGCCCCACGGCACCGACTGGCTCCACGAGTCCGCCGCCGAGTGTTATCTCCCCATTCTCGATGCCCTCGAACGGCTCCGCCAACAAGGCATCCGCCCTCGCTGGACGATCAACATCACCCCCATCCTCGCCGAGCAACTCGACGACCCCTCGTTCGCTGACGGCTTCGAAGCCTACTGCGAAGAGAAGATCGCCGCCGCCCTCATGGATCAGGAGAACTTCGAGACCGCCGGTGACCTGCGCATGGTGGGGCTCGCCGCCTGGTGGCAGCGGTTCTACACCCGCGCCCTTGTCCAGTTCAAGCACCGCTGGAACCGCGACCTCTGCGGCGCATGGAAGAGTTTCCAAGACGACGGACTGATCGAACTCATCACTTGCGGGGCCACCCACGGATACTTCCCGCTCCTCGGCACCGACGAGAGCATCCAAGCTCAGGTCAAACTCGCGGTGGACAGCCACACCAAACGGTTTGGGCGACGTCCGCGCGGCATATGGTTGCCCGAATGCGCTTACCGCCCGGGTTACGATTGGAAGGCCCCGGCGGGCGAAGACGAAACCCCTTGGCCCCGTAAAGCCGTACAGGAATTCCTCGGCGAGAACGGCATTGACTTCTTCTTCGTGGATTCCCACCTCATTCGGGGCGGCGAGCCGCTAGGGACGTACTGGCAGTCGTTCCCCCAACTCGCTGAACTGTTTCAGCGGAGCCGCAACCTGTTTACTCCTCCCGAAGATGCCCGCAGCGAATACGAGCATTACCTCATCCCCGGGGGGCAGACGGTGTTCGCCCGCGACCCCGAAACAACGGTGCGCGTCTGGTCCGGCGACGTCGGTTATCCCGGCGACCCGCACTACCTAGAGTTCCACAAGCAACTCTATCCGGGAAGGCTCAAGTACTGGCGCATCAGCGAGAACAAAGCCGACCTCGGCGCGAAGCAACCGTACGATCCGTGGGTGGCGGTGGAAAACATTGGCCACCACGCCAAAGACTTCGTCCAATTGGTCAAGTCCACCCTCGCCAAATATCGCGGGCAGGCCAACCGCGAAGGAACCGTCGTGGCGATGTACGACACGGAGTTATTCGGCCATTGGTGGTTTGAGGGGCCAGAGTTTCTCTACGAAACCGCCGTCCTTATGCACCACGACCCTGATCTGGAGATCGTGACCGGAAGCGACATGGTGGATCACCATCCTGCCCGCCACCTCATTCATTTGCCCGAGGGGTCATGGGGCGAAGGCGGATACCACTCGGTTTGGATCAACCCGGACAACCATTGGACGTGGGAAAAACTGTATCCCCTCGAAAGGCGATTCCGCCATTTGGTTCAAGTTGCCCGTAGCGGTCCGGCGAAAGAGATTCTGGAGCAAGCGGCGAGAGAGTTACTTCTCAGCGAGAGCAGTGACTGGCAGTTCCTGATCTCTACTTTCTCGGCCCGTGACTATTCGGAAGTGCGGTTTGAAGATCACATTGCGAGGCTTACTCGACTCATGGATATGGCAGAGACCGTCCACGACGGGGCGAGCCTCGGGATTGAGGATCGCGAGTTTCTTAACGAGTGCCAGCAAAAGGATGCGCCGTTCCCCAAGATCGATTTGAGTTTCTGGTCTGAACTCGACCAACCTGTGGGCTCGGATCAGCGAGGAGTCCCGCTCTCGTGAGGTCGAACGGGACCGCGCGAACCATTTTCACCGCTCAGCGTCTCCAAGTGATTGAGATGAGGAGTTTCGTGGTGTTGATCGCTTTTGCATTCCTTGTGTTAGGTTGCAATCAGAATCAGACGAAGAACGCTCCTCCTTCAAACCCCAATTCGCCCACTACGCAAGGTGGCTCGAGCGACACAGGATCAAATGGGCCGGAAAGCAACCTCCCCGGCGTAAATGCTCCCGACATCCAATTCCCGGCCGAAACTTTCGAAAGTGCCCCCGTTGGGCAGCAAGGTTGGGAACCGAAGCCAGATAGCGAGGCCGTCTTGATCGGGCGAAAAATGGACGCCGCGCTCCGAGACCTTCGGAATGGCTGGGCCCGCACCCTCATCCTTGTCGATGACCCGAAAGGCAAGTCTCAGAGCTACGGTGAAATGAAGGTCCAGGACCGGCGACACTTTAACATCACCTACTCCCTACCGCGCACCGAAGGATCAACCAATAGGTTAGTCGGCGACGGTAGCATGCGCGCGCTTAAGGATACGGAGACCGGATTCAAGCGGCTACCCGAGTTCCGCGAGCCTTCCGCATCTTCCGTCAATCAGGACACTCTGGAAAATACGCTCCGCGATCTTCCTGCCGTAATCAACCGCATCTATGAGCGCGATGAGAATGTGTTTGAACCTTTGATCAAATCTCTTACCAGCGATGGCTTTGAGATCACGGTAGAGCAAAAAACGATGGCGGTGAAGGAGGAACAGCGACCGATCGTTCGCCTCGTCGCCATCCGTAAAGGTGATCAACCCGCCGAGGTCGAGTTCGTGGTTGATCAGCAGCGCGGACTTCCGGTAACAATGCGGACTATCGTGCCGACTGCGGCGGGTATTACCAAGATCATGTGGACGGCGGAGTGGGGATTCGGCGGCGAATTCGACGCCAAAGAGTTTACGGTGCCGATCGCTCGCTAGACTTTTGACCGACTCTCACGGCTGCTAGCGGGCCCCGGTGTACTTTCGGGGACTTCCGTTCGTCATACCATTGATTCACGGAGGATCACTTATGATTGCCACGGTTGCATTGGCCATTCTCGGTCAAAATTCGTCGAACCCATCTGTCGCCCCGGTCAAGACGTACGTCGGACTGCGCATCACGGCCGCCGCCGCCGCTTCTACGGGCGCAAAAATCGCCGTTGCTTGCGAGGACAATTCCATTCGCGTCATCAACAGCCAGAACTACCAGCAGATCTACAAGTTGGTTGGGCACCCGCAGCCTGCGTATGGTATCGCGTTTAGCCCTGACGGCAAGTATCTCGCGACCGGTGATGAAACCGCCAGGCTCATTGTTTGGAACCTCTCAAACGGTCAAAAGGTGCGGGAGTATCCGCGAGATCGAGGACATACGCGAGGAATTCAATCGATCGCTTGGAGCGCAAACGGCCAGCGCATTGCGACCGTCGGCAAGGACGACGTCATCAAGGTATGGGCTTTTGCCGGTGGAAACCCGGTTGGCACGATCCTCGGTAGCGGCGCGAACTTCTACGGTGTGGGGTTTAGTTCGACCGGTGGAATTGTGACCGGAACTTTGCTTGAAGGCGTTCGCATTTACAATCCAAGCAACTTCACGCTGGCCGCAACCGTGAAAACCGCGCCTCAACCCGGCTCAAACAACCTGAGCCTGAACAAGGCAAAGACCGCGGCCATGACAATGGGTCGTGATGGCTTCGCTTCGATCATCACTTTAAATAACCGGCAAACGATAGTTCGCCTGCGTGGTCACACGGACTGGATTCTTTACGGTGCTTTCACGCCGAACGGCAAGTACGCATTTACTTCCGGTAGCGACAGCCAGATCATCATGCACAACGTTCGCACAGGTGCCCAAGTGATGAAGATCACGCCCTCCAGTTTCGTGGGTTCACCTCTCGCCGTCACCGCTGACGGTCGTGTCCTCGTGACCACCGACGACATGGATCAGTTGAAGCTGTTCACGATTACCCCGCCGCAACTTCGGTAGTGACGGCGTGGGCGATGCGCGCCGGAAAGTCCGGACCGCCATACACCCAGCCCGTGTACACCTGAATGAGGCTTGCTCCCGCTGCAATGCGGGCGCGAGCCTCTTCTTCATTGTGGATGCCCCCGACGCTGATGACGTGCCGCTCTTTCGGAAGTGTGGCGCGGAGTAGTCGCAACACATCGGAAGCCCGGGCGGCGAGAGGACGACCGCTCAGGCCACCCTCAATCTGTGGGTCAGTCGGTAACACCGATCTTGAAATCGTTGTGTTGGTCGCCACAATGCCTGTGAGATCGAGTTCATCAACAAGTTGCGCTACATCTTCCACCGCCGCGTCCTCCAGATCCGGGGCGATCTTTACGAAAAGAGGGATCGTTCCGTTGATTTCGCGCAATCGCCACAAGATCCGTGTCAGCGGCTCTCGGTCTTGGAGAGAACGCAGACCCGGTGTATTGGGCGACGAGACGTTGACCGTCACGTAATCCGCGAGGGGTGAAAGGTGTCGGAACGAGTAAGCGTAGTCCTCGGGGGCTTCGTCTAGTTCGGTGATTTTCGACTTGCCGATGTTCAGGCCAACGATGAGGTCGGACGGTCGTTGTTCGAGCCTTGATCGAATCGCATCTGCCCCTTCGTTGTTGAACCCCAACCGGTTGATGAGGGCCTCACTTTCGGGGAGTCGGAACATACGGGGCCTTGGGTTGCCAGGTTGGGCGTGACGGGTAACAGTACCAATCTCTGCGAAACCAAAGCCGAACCTGCGCCATATGTGCAGTCCCTCAGCGTTCTTGTCAAATCCTGCGGCGAGGCCGAGACGGTTCGGAAAGGTGAGCCCGAAAGCCTCGTAGGGGTGGGTGACACAGCCGCCACCTTTCGCGAGCCCAGCGCGCATGGCCGTGAACGCGAGTTCATGCGCCCGCTCAGGGTCAAGTCGAAAGAGAATGGGCCGGAGAACGGAGTAGAGGGACACCTGCAACTAGTCTATCGCTTATCGTTCTGCCACAGCGGTGCAATGAGCGGCGATCGCTCGGGTAGCTTTCGTACCGTGCGCGCTGTCGGCATCATTCTCGCTCATTTGGTTTGCGCATGACACCCGGCACTCCCCCCGCTGAGATTGAGGTTACGGAAGACCTCGTTCAGCGTCTCCTTACGAGCCAACACCCCGACCTCGCTCACCTCTCCATCGCGTATCTCGCGAACGGGTGGGATAACGCGCTTTTTCGCCTTGGCGATGAAATGATCGTCCGCATGCCTCGTCGGCAACTTGGCGCGGAAACTATCGCCAAAGAGCAAGTGTGGCTCCCGCGTTTCGCGCCGGACTTGCCCATCGCGATACCCGCTCCGGTGCGGGTCGGGACACCCGAGTTTGAGTACCCCTGGCCATGGAGCATCACCCCCTACTTTCAGGGGAAGATACTTGGGAGAATTCCGCCAAGTCACACCCAAACAAATCAACTTGTCGAGTTCATGTTGCGCCTTCACTCGCTCGATTCGAATGGCGCACCGGAAAACGAGTACCGGGGCGGGCCGCTCAGCGAAAAGATTGACCAAGTGCAAGTTCGCATGGCAGCACTTCGGCATCTCGATTTCCCTTGGTCGAAGATCCACAGCGCTTGGCAACACGCGCTTGACCAGCCTTTCCCCGGGCGGACGGGCTGGATTCACGGCGACTTGCACGCTCGCAACCTTTTGGTGGACGAGAATTCGTTCGCAGCCGTTCTCGATTGGGGAGATGTATGTGTCGGCGACCCCGCAACTGACCTCGCAACATTGCTCCTTGTAGAACATCCGGGACCAGCGTTCCGGTACTACGGTTCCGATGACGCCACCGTTCGACGGACGATAGGATGGGCGATTCACTTCGCCTTGATTTACGCTGAAGTGGGTGAACAAGGTGATGAAGTGTTCTGCGCGACGGGACGCCGAATGCTTTTTAACGTCGCCCAGATGGCGAACTAGAGCGTCCCTACCCCTTCCCATCCCGTCCTATCTTCATCCGGGCGGTCACAGGTAAGATTTGAACCTAAGCGGGCCGCGAATTCCTTGCCCCGCCCAGTAGGATTCCACAACGAAATGCAAGCCGACGACAAGGACGTGATGCCCGAGGGACAGGACGACGCTCAGGGACAGGAAGGCCTTGGCCACGAGGGTCATGAGTCACACGCCGCCGCCGAAAACGAAACAATCGCGCGACGGATTGAAGGCACTTACGACGCCGCCAACATCCGCGTTCTAGAAGGTCTGGAAGCCGTCCGGCTACGTCCTGGAATGTACGTGGGCGACAACGGAAAGCGGGGATTGCACCAGATGTTCCGCGAAGTCCTTGATAACGCCGTGGACGAAGCTTTGGCGGGCCACTGCGATCAGATTGACGTGGTCTTGCACAACGATGGATCCATGAGCGTTGAGGACAACGGTCGAGGCATTCCGGTTGATATCCATAAGGAAGAAGGTGTCAGTGCTCTGATTGTTGTCATGACAAAACTTCATGCTGGAGGAAAGTTTGACGACGGTGGATACAAAGTTTCCGGCGGACTGCACGGCGTCGGCGTCTCCTGCACCAACGCCCTCTCGCTCTGGATGGAGTCCACGGTCAAGCGAGGCGGCAAAACGTATATTCAACGCTTCGAACAAGGCGTGCCGGTTGGCGAAATGATTGTAAAGCCGAAAGCCGACGGCACCGGTACGAAGCAGCACTGGATGCCCGATCCTTCGGTCCTCACCGAGACAAAGTACGACAGCCACCTACTGGTTGGTCGCCTCCGAGAGATCGCTTATCTCAACCCGGTTCTGACCATTAACTACGTCAATGAGCAGAACCCGGACGAAAACGAAACGATTCACTACGAGAATGGCATCAACCAACTCGTGGAAGATATGAACGAATCGTACGACGCGATTCATAAGCCGATCTATTTCCACCGAGTTCGCGAGAACATGGAGGTCGAAGTGGCGATCCAGTACCACACTTCCTATGCAAGCCATGTGCTTGCCTATGCGAACAATATCCATCAACCGGATGGTGGAACTCACGTTTCTGGTTTCGGTGCGGCCCTCACCCGAGTCCTCAATCAGTACGCCCGGAAGATGAATCTCCTCAAGGAGAAGGATAAGAACTTCACGAGCGATGATGTGAGCGAAGGAATGACCGCCGTCATCGCGCTCAAACTTGAAAAGCCGCAGTTCAACTCGCAAGACAAAGTCAAATTGGTGAACCCCGAAGTCCAGGGACTTACCAACTCTCTGGTCGGTGATGGCCTGACCACCTATCTAGAAGAGCATCCAAGTATCGCCAAGCGCATTGTCGACAAAGCCAGCATCGCGCAACGAGCCCGCGAAGAAGCCCGTAAAGCGGCTGAAGCCGTCAAGCGGAGTAGCGCAATGGAGAGTTTCGGATTGCCCGGCAAACTCAGCGACTGTGTCAGCAAAAACCCCGCTGAGTGCGAGATCTATCTTGTTGAAGGTGAATCGGCTGGTGGCACAGCTAAGGGAGCCCGCGATCGGGTTACGCAAGCGATTCTTGGACTGAAGGGGAAAATTCTCAACGTGGAGCGTGCCCGGCTTGACAAAGCCCTTGACAACGACGAAATCAAGTCGCTGATCGCCGCGCTTGGAGTCGGTATTGACATCAACACCGGCCGCCCGATGGACGACGATGAGCTAGATACGAGCAACGGAAAGAACCACTTCGACATCTCCAAGCTCCGCTACAACAAGATCATCATCATGACGGATGCGGACGTGGATGGAGAGCACATCCGCACTCTCTTGCTCACTTTCTTCTATCGTTTCATGAAGCCGCTCATCGTCGGCGGACACATCTACCTTGCGGAACCGCCGCTCTTTGTCATCAAGGCGGGCGCGAACGAGCGCTACTACGCAATGACCGAGGGCGACCGCGACGAACTTCTCAAGAACCTCAAAAAGAAAACATACAGCGTCACCCGATTCAAGGGTCTTGGCGAGATGAACGCCGAGCAGCTAGAAGAAACCGCGATGAACCCGAGCACGCGGCGACTCACCCAGATCAACTACGACCCAAACATGGACATCGAGATCGAGCGGATGTTTAGCCGTTTGATGGGTGATAAAGTGGAACCGCGTCGCGAGTTCATTGAGAAGCACGCCCGTCAGGTCAGCAACCTCGACTGGCACTATTAAGGCGCATTAGCCCTGAGTTCGCTACCAACTTGCTCCCGCGACCGAGAGTAACTGGGCGCATTTTCGCGAACGCCATAAATGCGGTGAACCTGCACTGAACACTACCGTCATAACAATTTATGTCATATATTTATCATAACAATTAGCAGAATTAGATTTGAATAGAAATCAATGACTGTCTACATACATTGGTCCCGCTAGAATATCACTTTCTTACAGTACAAATACCTGTTTCTTTTGGTTTTTCAGTTCAATCGACTGTCCCGAATCTGCTCTTTGGTATTGTTTCGCTGGCTCTAGTTCTCTAGTGTTGCCTACTACCTTTTAGGAAATCCTAATGAATAAGTTCATTACCCTTGCCGCCTTCGTCGCGGTGGCTGCGTCGTCCCAGGCCGTGTATCTCTACGATACGCTGTACACGGATGCCGCGCACACTGCGTTCGTCGGCCCTTCTGACACCGGTAGCACTCCGCGCACGTTCAAGGCTGACACGTTCATCCTTGCCAACCGCGGCGCTGCCCCTTCGTACAACATCACAGCGGTCTCCTTCGGCATCGTGAACTGGGCCACAACGGCCGTCTCGTTCAACGTCCGCGCTGAGCTCGAAATCTACGACCTCTCTAGCGGTGCCACGACCGGTACCACTCCAGTGTTCCCCAATGCTCCCATCTACACTGGCTCGGCCGTGTTTGCCAATGTTGCGCTGAACTCCAACACGTTCACAGTCGGAACAATTACCTTTGGCGCCCCCATCTCGTGGACGGCTCCAGACGGAACTCTCGGCGGCTTCACGTTGAAGATTCTGCACGACAACAACGGCGACGGTGTCTTTGTGCAAGATCAAAACCTCTCGTCGATCGTTTCCACAGCGGCGACCTACACGGCTCCTTACGTGGGCTCCTCAACCAATGGCTACTACCGTGACGCTGACTCCAACAACATCTTCACGGGTTCGGACTACCGCACTCTGACCAACCGATCAGACGTCGGTTTCGTCATCCAAGGCGATGCGGTTCCGGAGCCGGCCTCAATGGTCGCGCTCGGCACGGGCCTCGTTGCTCTCGTCGCTCGACGACGGCGCAACGCCTAAAAAACACGCATCACTGCGTTTCCTCACCGCCGGTTTCCCTATGGAATCCGGCGGTTCCAATTTGCCCTCCGTGCCCTCAGTCGATTCCTATCGCCTCGGTACACTTGAACCTTCCCCGGTCACCCATGGACCAACAACACATCCGCAACTTTTGCATCATTGCCCACATTGATCACGGCAAGTCCACGTTGGCCGATCGAATTCTCGAAGCCACGGGTTCCGTGCGCGGGTCTGCACAAGAGCAAATGCTGGACACGATGGAGTTGGAACGCGAGCGCGGCATCACCATCAAGATGACCGCCGTACGCATGACGTACACCGCTCGCGATGGCCAGACCTACCAGTTCAACTTGATTGATACACCGGGTCACGTGGACTTTACTTATGAAGTTTCGCGGGCCCTTTACGCCTGCGAGGGTGCCGTTCTCGTCGTCGATTCCACGCAAGGCGTCGAAGCTCAGACCATCGCAAATGCAAGCATGGCCATGAACCAGAACTTGGAGATTGTGCCGGTGGTCAACAAAATGGATCTCCCACATGCCGATCTTGAGATGGCGAAGGAGGAGATTGAGAATGCGTTGATGATTGACGCAACGGATGCGATTCCTTGTAGCGCCAAGTCAGGTCTCGGAATCCCGGACATTCTCGAGGCAGTGGTCGCCAAGGTGCCGCATCCGCGCGGCGACTCCAGCAAACCACTGCGCGCACTCATCTTCGACAGCCACTTTGATACGTATCAAGGGGCAGTCGCCTACGTTCGCGTAGTTGACGGCTCGGTGAAACCCGGTGACAAGATCAAAATGATGTCAACCGGCAAAGTGTTCGACATTGACGAAGTCGGGGTGTTTCGTCCGGCTCTTGAACGCGGTCTGAGTCTCAGCGCGGGAGAAGTCGGATTCCTTACTGGCTCGATCAAAACGATTGGGGACGCCGCCGTTGGCGACACGATTACATCCGCCGCAAACCCCGCTACCGAACCGCTGCCCGGATACCGCAAGGCCAAGTCTATGGTGTACTGCGGCCTTTATCCAACGGATTCGGACGACTACTCCGATCTTCGCGACGCAATTGAGAAGTTGGCACTCAACGATGCGAGTCTTGAATACGAACCAGAAACGAGTGCCGCTCTTGGCTTCGGTTTCCGGTGCGGGTTCCTTGGTTTGCTCCACATGGAAATTGCGCGGGAACGGCTGGAGCGTGAGTTCGGACTCGACCTAATCCTTACCGCTCCGAGTGTGGATTATATCGTCCACCAAACGGATGGAAAGACGATTCACATTAGCAATCCTAGCGAATTGCCAGCACCTAACCATTTAGCGGAAGTTGAGGAGCCGATCGTAAATGCAACGATCATGGTTCCCAACGAATACGTCGGTTCCGTCATGACTTTGTGTCAAGAACGGCGCGGAACTTACGTAAAAACGGAGTACCCCACTTCGAACCGTTGTGTGATTTACTACACGCTACCGCTGGCAGAGATCCTGCTCGACTTTTTTGATAAGCTTAAGTCAAGTACGCGGGGCTACGCTTCGTTCGACTATGAGTTTTCCGGATACCAAGTGAGCGAACTGGTGAAGGTGGACATTCTTCTGAACGGCGATATCGTTGACGCACTTAGTTTCATCGTCAACCGTCAGTTCGCGTACCCCCGGGGCAAAGCGATCGTCGAACAACTGCGTAAAGTGGTGCCCCGCCAGCAGTACGAAGTCAAAATTCAGGCCGCAATCGGCAGCAAAATCATCTCGGCCGACGTCATCAAGCCGTTCCGCAAGAACGTTATCGCCAAGTGCTATGGGGGCGATGTGAGCCGTAAGCGAAAGCTACTTGAGAAACAGAAGAAAGGCAAGAAGCGCATGAAGAACATCGGTAGCATCGAGGTTCCGCAGGAAGCATTCCTCAGTGTTCTTAAAGTAGCCGAATAGATTCTTAGCCCAGCACAATTGCCTGACTTCGCAAGAAGTCGCTTGGTTCCTTGGAACAGGAATGCATCCATTGGTATCATAGTGTCGAGTGATTGCTATGCAGAGGAACCTATTTTTGCTGGCGGCGCTGTTTGCGGGGGTTACGAGCCAAGCGGTGGTGATTGATGATTTCACTACGTCGCAGTTCTCCTCCAGTTTTGGAGGAGATGCTTACTTCACGACTAGCCCGACGGTGCCCAATGCGGTTGGCCCGCTACGCTATTTCAGTACAGCTTTCAATGCGAATCCCCTCTCGTCCAACACCAACGTTGACGCTTTAGGCGGAGTGTTGTTCATTGAAACGGGACCCGGTGTTGACGCGGAAGTAACCCTAGTTTGGGCGGGCGGATTGACAGGTGGAACTCCACCGGCAGGGGCTGGTTCACTCATGGCCAATCAGTTCACTTCTATTCCTGCCGACTTATCCGGGACGACAGACTTTCAGTTCGGATGGATGAACGCGGACCAGAATGTTGATGTCCGGATGGGTTTCATTGACATCGCGAACAATGTTATCGAATGGTCCGCACCGTATACGCTTACTGCCGGAAATGGGGTAGCCACGATCTCCTACGGTTCGATCAACCTGTCAAACATCAATCTTGGTGCCGTCGATGGGGTTGCCTTCCGAGTCTACGCTGACAACAGTCAAGACTTGATGATCACTCGCATGAACGCCGTACCCGAGCCAGCATCTATGATTGCGCTCGGAACTGGACTGCTTGCCTTTGCTCGGAGGCGACGCCGCGCCTAAGGCGGTCGGAGAGACAACATGAACAAGATTCTCATTTCTCTTGCTCTCGCTTCGATTGCCGTCGCTGCCAATGCCGTTGTCATCGACACGTTTGACGGAAACCAGTTCTTTGCGACAAGCAACGACGCGTACGCCGTAAACAGCACGATTTCGGGAGCAATCGCTGGAGCAGGTGCGCGGACGTTTGGGGCCGGTTTTTCCGCGAATCCATTCAACCGAACCATCGCATTCAACCAGTTTGGCGGCATGGTACGGATTGCGGCAGGTTCGGGCGTTGATGGCTTCGCCGTGATCACCCTTACGGCTGGGCTGAACGGTGGTGCGCCGGCCTCGGGCAATACCGCGTTCCCCAATCTCGGTGACCAGACGCCGATGAACCTTGATCTGTCGGCTTTCGACACGATTGAAATTGATTATCTGGGCAACGACCAAACGAGTACCGGAGTTGCCGTAGTCGTTTACGATAACCAGTTCGCAAACTCGGATGTCAGCGCCTATTTCAATCCGAACGTTGGAAACGGAACTTTGTCGATCCCGATGGCAGCGATCTTCAGCACAGTTCCGCAAAACTCGGTTGGACTGATTGGATTGGTGGTGGACATCCCGAACGGTAACGACATCGCCTTTGGCGAAGTTCGAGCCGTGCCGGAACCGGCCAGTATGATTGCACTTGGCGCAGGGTTGCTTGCGCTGTCGCGACGCCGTCGCAGATAAGCGAAGAGCAATCACTCAACCAAACCCCCCGGTTCTAAATGAGCAGGGGGGTTTTGCTATATGCCAGGTAAAAGTGCGGTATTGCTTACATTTCTGTGAAGATTAGGCTTGGTTTCGTGTAATTCACGGGCAAGGGGCCGTTACTTCATTTCACTTGTGCGTAGAATTAAGTGTTGGTGATGCCATGAAGAGGATTATTCTTGCCCTAAGCGGATTGGTGACGGTTGCTTCGGCCCAATCGATGATCTTGATTGATGATTTCAACTCGGGAACGCTCTTCGTTGATTCGAAGGTTGACTTCTATTCCACGGGTGCCCACAGTAGCGGCATTCGTTACGGCGCGACATCGTTTTTCTCGAACCCCCAAAACCGCAACAGCGTGATTGAGGTAGCAAACGACAAGATGTATGTGGAGAACGACACGGGTGTGGCGGGACAGGTCGTCTACGCAACCCTTGGTGGCCTCCTCAATGGTGCGCCTGCTTCGGGAAATGGTGGGCTCTCCACCAACGATGCGGGTTCCTATAATACGGCGGTCAATCTGACGGGCGAATCGCACTTTGAAATTGTGTTTTCCTCAAGCGACCAGTCCAATGCATCATTCGCGGTGTTCGTTTACGAGAAGTCGGGCGCGAATGTGGGCACCATCAACTTCTCAAGCATCTACGCTGTCCCGCAAGGAGGTGGCACAGTTCTTGTGCCCTTCACAGATGTGTTCTCCACAGTTCCGGTTTCGAACATCGGTTCGATCGGCATGGTCTTTGACCTTCCGAGCGGCAACGATTTGTCCATCAACAACTTCGCGGCAGTCCCCGAGCCTGCTTCGATGATTGCTTTAGGGGCAGGAATTGTTGCACTTATCCGCCGACGTCGGGTTAACTGATTGAAGAGAGGCGACAATGAATAAATCACTCACCCTTCTGGCTCTCGCGGCCATTGGAGCCACGGCTCACGGGGTCATCTTGATCGATGACTTTGCGACGGGTTCCTATATCTATTCCTCGTCCGCGAATGCGTATACCTCGCAAACCGGGATTAGTGCGATCACTCCGACCCGGTACGTAGCGCACACATTTACCGCTAACCCGGATGTGCGAAACATTCGAACGGAAGTGAACGGCAAAGCATTCATCAATACCGGGGTCAACATCAACGGCAAGATCAACTTCAACTATATGGATAGCTTGAAGACTGGTGTTCCCGCATCTGGGAATGGGCTACTCACGCTGTCCCAGTTCAACCCGGCGAATCCCCCGCTGAACTTCAGTAGTGAGACTGCTTTTCGCTTGGACTACGAAGACAACGACCAAGCCAATACGATGCTCTACGTCTACGCATGGAACGCTGATTTCTCGGCGTTCAACTCTGCGCCGGGCGTCTCCATCGCACCTGGCAACGGCTCGGTCACCTTCAACATGGCATCGTTCATGACGACGGTGAACCCCAACAGCGTCGGAATGGTTGGTTTCGGAATCCTTGCGCCGACCAGCAATGACGTCACTATCACGCGATTCTCCGCTGTGCCGGAACCGGCCAGCATGATCGCACTTGGTGCGGGCCTTCTCGCATTGGCTCGACGCCGACGAAAGTAACTCGTCACTCAAACAGGAAACCCTGCCGGCGAATGCCAGGAGGGTTTCCTACTTTTGGGTGGCTATTCTTCGGTACGAACGAAGAGGAGACGACTTGCCCGACCTCCGGCGTCAACCCGGACGCTTTTGATGGGATCATCCTCACCTTCCACCGAGATCGTCACGAAGGAGCCGACAGAGAGCGAAGTCGCAGAACCCAGCGTTCCTTCGCCCCACTCGTTACCGTTGATCGTGATTATCAGTTTCTCTCCATCACGTGCGATCAGAATGTCGTATCCCAGTTCATCGCTGTGGTATGTGCCGGCCCAGCGGTTCAGGATTGCACTGTCTGCTACAAATGGCTCTGCCCGATTCCCGGGTAGGGTCATTCCCGCCTGAACCAGTGTCACGGAGGGACACTCGCCATCCTTAGGCTCGGCAAAAGTGAACGTTGCGTCCAATGCATCAAATCGGTATTGCCACGTTCCGATACGCTTCAGAGGTGTAGGGGGCTGGCCCTTCGGAAGAGCAAAGAGTACGCCATCTTCGACTTTGAACTCAACCGGGAGGTTGACTTGCGCAAGCACATAGGTTCCGGTCATTGCCTTTTCTTCTTCATCATTGATCGGCCCGAATTCACCGCTTTGTGTCTGGGTAGCCGAGGCGGGCGGCTTCAAACCAAGCAAGATCCGGGCGATCGCATCGTTCATCGATTTGGCGAGTTGAGTTCCGTCATTGCCTGAAGTGAAGACGGCCCACCCTGAGTCGGGGTAGACGCTGAACTGCGCATGGAATCCGCTCCAGTCTCCTCCGTGCTGGACGCGCTTTACGCCATCTAAATCATCCAAGAAGAGACCGCTGGCATAGCGCATCCGGGGAGACATGGGCACGCTGCTCGGTTTGATCATCAGATCGTGAAATGCCTTGTATTCCGGCTTTGGATTGCCAAGGAAGGCGGCCCACTTGGCCATATCGCCTACTGTTGTCAAAACTCCCCCATCGCCAACGATTTCGGCTCGAATACGGGAGGCCACGTAGCCTTCCGGAGTCTTGACATAGCTATTCGCACGACCCGGAACGATGAGTCCTGTGCTCTGGTCAAATTGCGTATGGGCCATTCCTAGCGGTTCCCACACAAGGCGCCGCGTTGCAGTGGTCAAGTCGGTTTTTTCCGTACGTTTGATGACCTCGGCGAGCATCGCATAGCCCGTGTTGCAGTACATTACGCCTCGCCCCACCGGAAAGTTCAACTCCTTTTGTTGACTCATCATCTTGAGCATCTCATCCGCCGTCGGCACGTCGCTCAGCCCCGCTGTCTCAAGCACTGTCAAATTCAAGTAGTCGCGAAGCCCGCTATTGTGATGGATGAGGTTGTGTAGCTTTATCTCCTCCATAAACTCGGGTAACTCGGGCAAGTGCTTACGGACCGAGTCATCTAACGACAGCTTCCCTTCTTCTTGCAGACGGATGATCGAGGCGGCAACGAACTGTTTGCTGATACTTCCAATGTCCATCACGCTTTCGGGCGTGAGTTTTGTCCCCTGCTCCATGTCTGCCAGGCCAAGTCCAGCAGAAAAAACGACCTGGCCGTCTTTATAAATTCCGACAACACCTCCGGGTGCGTCCTGCGTGTTCCAAGGTTTCAACACCTCTTGGATGGCGGCGGACTGTGCAGGCGTTATTGTGGACGTCGCTTGGGCGGCGATCAATAGCAATGCGGCAAACATACGGCCCGTTCTACCGGTTCCCAGAGCGTCAGGTTGCCCCAACGTCATACTGGAGGGACCAGATGTTCAAGGGGTTCATGCAGAGGGTGGACCGACTCATGGGTCGGGGCGTCATTGACGAACAACTCTACGAAGAATTAGAAGAAGCCCTTTTGCAGGCCGACACTCATGTTCAGGTCGCTGGAGAGATCCTTGACGAGTTACGGCAAGCCGTGCGTACCGAGAAGATCACCGATGCCGAAGGGATCAAGAATCGGCTGCGTGTCGCCATTCAAAGCCGATTCGATCAACCGGTCAGGTCCATCCTCTTTCGGAACATGAGCAATCCGACGGTTTATCTCTTTGTTGGGGTGAACGGGGTCGGCAAGACGACAACGATCGGCAAGTTGGCGGCCCGTCTCACCGGACAAGGACGATCCGTTATGCTCGCCGCGGGGGATACTTTTCGTGCTGCAGCGATTGATCAGTTGAAAATCTGGGCCGAACGAAGTGGAGCCGAGTTCGTAGGTGCGCAGCCCGGATCTGACCCTGGTGCCGTGATCTTCGATGCAATCCAGTCAGCGAAGGCCCGGGGAATCGACTTCGTGCTTGCGGATACGGCCGGCCGCCAGCATAGCAAATCAATGCTCATGAATGAACTCGGCAAGATCACGAAGGTTCTCGAGAAGTCGCTGGGGCGCCCCGCAGACGAAGTACTCCTTGTTTTAGATGCGAACTACGGGCAAAACACCATTCGTCAGGCGGAAGAATTCACCGCCGCTGCAAAAGTGACCGGTATGGTCTTGACAAAGCTTGACGGCACTTCGCGCGGCGGAGCGCTGATCGGAATTTGGGATCGATTCAAGATTCCGATCAAGCTCATTGGGGTAGGCGAGCGCATCGATCAGTTACAGGACTTCGATCCCGAAGCGTTCGCCGAACAGATGTTTGAGAACTAGATCAGTTGTTCGGTTGAACGTCGATCACAGAGGGGGTTTGATTCCTAACTGCTTTTTGCTTACGGCGGTGCCGCACAAAATAAGCGATCGCGACACTTCCCAGTACGGCGCCGACGCCAAGATCATCAACCAAGCCCAATAACGGAATTAGGTCCGGTATTAGATCAATCGGCGACACTCCGTAGAGAACCGCCACGATCAATGATAGCCACGCCTGCCACGGTGACGATTTGGTGGGCGGAACATTGTTCACACTTCTTAGACGAAAATGCGATCGAACAGGTTGAGCCGATGAGGTTCTGCTAGTTCAATTGGAACTCAGGAGACCCAAAAAGCAACTTCGCGGCGGCAGCGGACGCAACTCCAATATTGCGTACGTTGAGATTCGCGGTTCCTACCGCTGATTGTGCCGCCTCAATCATCCTGGCCTTCTGATTCGTTGTCGGACTCGCGTCAAACACCTCAATCATCTTGTTGATCAGTGCCGGCACCGTAGGTTCGGTCAAGAACGGCAGGAGATTGAAGGCATACGTTGGTTGTCGCCCCCCGGTGGGGCGACCACCGAACAAGCGTTCCGCCCATTTGATTCTCTCGACCATCGTCGCGCTGCTGATCCAGCCCTCGCCTTGCGTCCAACCGCTAACATCAGGTGGATTCATCATCTCTTGCCCCATTGCCGTCGTTGAGTTTGTGAGAATCAAGCCTAATCCGGCAATGGCCCTCCGATCTGCCTCGACCGCCTGTGTAAAGCGTTGCACAACTTGACCGCCCAGCCCCAGTGCCCTTGCTGTGGATACCGTGAATTCCACCGGGCTCTTCACTAAGGCGCGCTCGGCCTTGTCTGAATAGAATTCTGGACTCGATTCAACGATACGCACAAGGGCGCGAATGTCCAGGTTTTTTGTGCGCCACTCATCGGCCACGCGATTGACGAGTGAATCGGATGGATCGTAGTACACGAAAGTCTCCCAGAATTTCCGGACAATATATCTGGCTGTGCCTGGATGCTCGCACAGAATACGGAGAACATCTTCGCCATTGAAATCGCCTGACTTTCCTAGAATCCTCTTCGTGCCGGATGCGTGCTGTGTCGTATCGTTATAGAACGTTAGAAGACCGCCTGGGAGTTGGTTACCGCGAAACACCTGAGCATTCCTCGGCAACATTCCACCGGCACGCTGAGGGGTCCTGGCCGTGAATGTCCACCCTGTGAAGGCCTTAGCGGCAGCCTGGACATCATCCTCGGTATATCCCCCATCTACTCCGAGCGTAAACAGTTCCATAACCTCGCGAGCGAAATTCTCGTTGGGGCGATCTTTTGTATTCAGACAGTTGTCCAGCCAATACAGCATGGCCGGATCCTTGCTCACGGCCGTGATTAGGTTGAGGAAAGTGCCGCCGCTTGAACGCCTTAGCATCTCCATGTGCGCGAGCATTGCTGGCACTTTGTCAACCTTTGAACGGGCGGTTGCAAAATGGTCGTGCCAAAAGAGACAGAGCCTAGCCTGCAAAGGATGAGTCGTAGCGGCGAAATACAGGTACCACCAAGACTGGAGAAGCCGCATATTCACGGGCATCTCCTGAGTTCCGAAATCCTGCGCACGGATCGAAAATGCGTCGGGCTTCTCTTCCCAGTTGAGGAGGAGTTCTAACGCTCCCTTGCTTCCGTCTTTGCCGTAATACTCGACTTCAGATGCGCTCGCCCCGAGCCCAAAGCGGCGAAGGAGATGCCGCACCTTGTCTTGTTCGGTGACGATTGCCATATTCTGCGTAAACGATGGCCGGATGCCGAGGTTCACCTGTCACAAAGAAATGGCCGATTGCATCCAAACGCAATCGGCCGGTCGAACGAATGATTTACTTGTCGAGCTTGACTTCGGGGACGTTCAACGACTCGAACGTTGCCTGGTTGACAAACTTGAACAGCTTGTCGCCGTTGATCTGGGCGGTCAGGACATAGCGAGTCTGTTCGCCATTCTTGGTCTTGCGGACGGACTTAGCCTTGCGGACATCCGATTCCGGAACTTCAACGTGTGACCGAGTTTTCAGGTTGTAAAAGCGCATGAATCCTGCAGAAAACCGTTTTAGGTGTTCTCCTCTTGTACCCCCCAGGCGTTTTGCCTGTGGATTGAGGGTTAGTTTGCACGTTCAAATGGCCTCAGCGCAAGGGTAAAGCGAACTTGATTGAAACTTTCGTCGTCGGTAAAATCAATCTGTGAGGCAAAAAAAGGCGAATTTAGCCCGTGAGAGCGCAGCGATTGAGACAATGCGGAGCCACGGATTGCGCGTCACTTCGCCTCGCCTGCTTGTGTTGCGTACACTGTTTTGCTCTAAACAGCCACTAAACGCGCAACAAATCCATCAGGGAGTGCGGGATGCGGGCGGTCATCTGGACGTCGTCACCGTTTATCGCATCCTTGCTGCCTTCCAAGAAATCGGCTTAGTGCATTTTATTGGAGTTTCGGGCGGATATTCGGCCTGTTCGCTCGGGGAATGCCATGAAGAGGACTCCGAACACGCAGTCTGCGAGACTTGCGGACGGGTGATTGAGCTTGAGGTTCCCGAGCTCATCCGGCAGAGCGTTTCCGTTCCTTTAGAGGGCGTTGGCTTCTCGGCCCGATCCGTGCGCATCGAAATCCTTGGCCAGTGCCAATCCTGCCTTACGGCATAAACCGAAACGACCTCGGTGCGTCTCCGCACCGAGGTCGTCCTCGCCTATCCTTCTAAAGATTAGCGGCTGATTGCACCCTGAATACTCGTTCGCTGTCCATCTACGAATCGGTCCGCACGTACGGTGAGTTTGCGTGTGGAACTCGCTGATTGGAGTGCCGCCGATACTTCGTCAAGACTACCAACCGCCTTTCCGTTGATCTCGCGTAGTACGTCGCCAATCTCAAGTCCAAGCATTGCCGCATTTGAATTCGGGTCAATGGAGATGATTACCACGCCCTTCGCCTCCTTCGGCAGCTGGTACTGAGTTCGCGTCTCATCCGTCAGTTCCTGCACTCTGGCGCCCAATCGGACGGGACCAGATGACTCGGGCGTCTGTGGCTGAGTTTCGTCACCAAACGGGATGCCGAACTGTCGCTCAAGTCGATCACGAAGATCGTCTGGGATCTCGTCCGGGATGACCCGACCCGACTGTGGTTGCCGCGTTTGCGGACGTTGATCTTCTGGCACGGCTGCTACTTGAACATTTGCGGATCGAGTGTCATTACCCCGTCGATACTCAATCGAAACGTTGTCACCTGGATCGGCGGCTACCATAGCGATGCGAACATCGGCCTCGTTAAGCACCGGCGTTCCGTTGATCTTGGTAATAATGTCGCCTTCTCGCAGGCCAGCACGTCCAGCAGGCGTGTCTGTGTCAATCGTCGCGACTCGCGCGCCGCCCGGAAGATTTATTTCCTTCAACTCGAAGGGCTTGAGGTCGGCCGGAGCAAGGCCAAGGAAGGCTCGCTTGAGTTTGCCTGACTGAATAATCTCATCAGCGACGATCCGAACTGTCTTCGCCGGGATCGCGAACCCTGCGCCAACACTGGTTCCAGTTGGGGAAACGATATAGGAGTTCACGCCGATCACGTTGCCAGAGAGATCGATGAGGGGGCCGCCGCTATTGCCAGGGTTGATGGATGCGTCGGTCTGAATCATGCCGTAGTAAGCTCTTTCGGGCAGAGCGCTCATGCCTCGCACCGGGATGGTCGCGCTTCGGTGGAGACCACTCACGTGTCCGATCGTCACCGTACTCTCATAGCCAAACGGTGCGCCAATTGCCACGGCATACTGGCCGACACGAATGCGATCACTATCGGCAAGTCGCAAAGTCGGCAGGTCCGACGCACTCACTTTGATTAAGGCAATGTCAAGCGTGGGGTCATTCGCGCTGTAGACTTTGCCTTCTAGCTCTTTGCCGTCGTTAAACAGCACCTTGACGGTCTCATTCCCGTCGGCGACGTGACCGTTTGTAACAATCCATCCATCGGATCGGTACACGAAGCCCGAACCTTGGCCGCTGTCACTCGCGACAATCGTAACCACAGCGGTTCCGGCCTTCTCGGCCATGGTGGTCAACTCGTTCTCAAACTCTTGAAGCGTGGTTGCTGGTCCCGTTTCGGGGAAAACGTTCCCTACGGGCTGAACTGCGGCACCAGACCAATTCAACATGCTCGGCGAACTCACGTTATGGCGGAGTTGGGCACCGGCAAATCCGGCGCCAACAATGAGGGCTCCGGCAATCAGTAGGGTGGCCGGAGAACGGAACACGCGTTGAATCTTGCTCATGGGGTTGCTTCTCTGTACTGCGTTCGAGGATGACTCTGGTTATCGAACCGGAGGACTCCTATGTCATTTTCAAACAGTCGGTCCAGCCCAATCTGTTCCTGGTCCCAAGAAGATCGCCGACCTGCATGGTTCACAAGTCGCTCAATCAGTCGAGATTGACCATCTCCTGCTCCCCCAATCTTGAGGCCAGAAAGTTCGACAATCGGGCCGGAACGAATCGGCGGTCGACGGTGTTGGTCAGGGTTCCAGAAGTAAACGGTGATCGGAGCCATCCCATCGGTCAAACGCACCGCCAAAATCGGTTCGTTTTCGGACCCTACAATTTGGAGTGCCTCTTGCTTGAATCCGTAAGGCCAAGAGGAAGGCACAGGGGGGTAGGCATTCAAATAGCTCTCGGCGTCACCGGCAGAAGCCATAGCAAACGGGCCATATCGGTTGCGGACTCTTTCTGCCTCCGGCAAGTTAAACTCGGAGGAAGACGGCTGGTCATAGGTGACCGAAAGCGTATCGACTCGGTTTTCTAACCCATCACGCCCCATCACTTGATAACGAAGGATGAAGCGGTTGTTCACGTCGTACCAAATGATCCGCTTATCAAGGTAGTCCGACTTCGGATCAAGAATGAGCGCCTGTGCCCGCTTCTCGGCAATGTTCGCTCGCTCACCAAATGTGACCTTATAGTTCGCCCGAATCAATCGCATTCGCTCCGGAATCCCTAGCCGCCACCGGGCCGAAGACATTTGGTTGCTGATCGTGTTCGAGTCCGGATAGTAGGTCCGCATTGTGCTTCGGTCGTCCAGTTGCCGAATACCCTGCAGTTCAAGAGGCTGGATGATTCGGCTCATTTCGCCTTTATCCGAGCGAGTCACGACCTTTACTAATACAGTTCCGTTGGCAAATGGATCGGCCCTGCGCTGAAGGGCAGTCGCCGAGATTCGACCTTGTCGCTCAAGCATGGCTTCCAGCGAAAAGTAGGGATCTTGCGCGACCGCGCAAGCTAGCAGGGCTAGATTAGCGGCTGCGAGTGTGATTGACCGGATAGACAGGTGCATAAGACGACACGGTTGAAGCGCTTCCTGCGTATCCGAGATCCAGTGATGGATCAAATTGGTCCGTTGCGACCGGAATTCTCGGCGGCGCCGATAACTGAACCGCAAGTAACACGGCCAAAATTGAAGCGGCCGCAATGCCGCCCGCCATCCCCCAACGCTCTTGCGGGCGATGAGACGAGTGGCCAATCTCCGCCACTACTCTAGTCCGCACTCGCGCAAAACTATCTTCATCCGGCTCGGGAGTCGAAATGCTCCCCAACTCCCATTTCAGCGCTCGAAGAGCTTCTAAATGAGCCGCGCAAACCTCACACTCGGATACGTGCTCGCGGACATGCCAGCACTCCTGAGCATCTAACTCACCATCAATCATGGCCGAGAGCAGTGGTTCAAATCGGTTGCAACTCATGCTCGCCACTCACTCCTTAGACTGCGAGGCAGTTTCTCAATGTTCTTCCGCAACTGTTTGCGGCCTCGGTGAACTCGAGAGCGAACTGTTCCCACACTCGTACCCATCATATCGGCGATTTCCTCGTATGACATCCCCTCAACGTCCGCAAAGAGAACTGCCAGCCGAAAATCGGGGTTCATTGCGTCCAGCGCGATCTGGAGAGGCTCAGAGAGCGTTTCCTCCATAAGCTGCCGGTCGGCATTGACCGATTCGTCAGGTAATTCCCATGACCGATCCGAGTCCTCTTTCCCCGCATCAAGGCTGATGAAGGAGAGCTTCTTCTTTCGTCGGACAGTGTCGATGTGAACGTTGGTGATGATGCGGAAGAACCAACTCGTGAACGGAAGGCTCTGATCGTAGCGATTGAAGAATCGGAACGCACGAACGTACGACTCTTGCAACAGATCTTCGGCGTCATGTCCGTTGCCCGCCAACCGATACGCAAGGTTATACGCCGAGCGATAGGATTCCTCCATGAGTTGCTCGAACAGTTGCTTGCGATCCGTTTGTGATCGTTGTAGGGCGCGGGTGAATGATCCAATCACGACGTGAACTTCTCCTCAAGTTACCGAGGCAAAGCCTGTCTTGTTCCCGCCCATTGCATGAATAGGACGTCAAGGACAAGGCCTTCCTGTACATTACCTAAGATGAGGCGGTGCGCGCTGAGGGTTGCGTTCAAGTTGTCGTGCGACTCTGGTGTTTTTGCGAGGCACCACTCGGCCATGAATGTCAGCGCATCCGCAATCCCTTGACGCGCCGAGAGCCCGCGCCTTTCCCTCCATTCATCGGCCCATTTACGGAAAAGATGTCCATTCCGAATGCACTCCCCATGTTCCGACGAAACACTCTTTTCAAGCAACTGATCTAGAAGTTCCAGATGCTCGGTTTCCTCCTCGTCGCGGGCGATGTGTCCCCACTCGGGCACCCCCGCTACGGCAGGACTCGACACCTTCTCTACGGCCAAGCAAACGCAACGTGATCGGATTGTGGCCAGCACCGAACTCAAGGAGGTTGTAGTCAATACGAGACGAGAATAGTCGGGGGGCTCCTCTATGGTCTTGAGCAATGCATTGGCCGCTGACTTATTCGCCCGGTGGATGTCGTGAATCGAGACGATCTTTTTTGGCGCCACCATCGGTCGAGTCCGCAAAAACTTACGAAGCGGAACGCCTTCGAAGTTGTCGGCTCTTGTGCCTTTGACCTCATTGACGATCTCCATACCGAGAATCGGCGGGTTACCCATCGGCTCAATCACTTGGGCGTCAACAAGTCCACCGGCACGCCGGGCCCGACATGGTGGGCACTCATCGCAAGGCATGGTCGCCGCCTGATCTTCGCATGTCCAAAGGGCAGACATCGCGGCCGCGGTTTCTTTTAGAGGCGCACCTTCGGTGCCAAACAGCAGGAACGCATGGGCTCCGCTTCTGACGTAAGGTGCCGCATCAAACACTGACTTAGAACCGGGTGAACTCATCCACTGGGAGGAAGAAGAGGACAGCGCCGCCCACTGGCACCTTGACGGGCGCCGACATGAAACCCGCCCCGGCTGGTGTCGACTCGAAAGGAGTCAAGTTCACCATTTGCTCCCGGGCCTGACAGTTCGCTTGCACCAATTCTTTGAGCAAAGGGATCTCCGCATCTTCCAGACCAATGAACAGGGTGGTATTCCCTTCCCGAAGGAATCCGCCAGTTGAGCCCATGATCGTGAACTTGAAGCCCGCCTTGACTAATTCATCAGTCAAGCGATTTCGATCACGGTTATGGACAACACAGACGGCGAGTTTCATGTGGGCTGTTACCCTTATTATAAACAATGCGCCCCCACTTTCAAAGAAAGCAGGGGCGCAGATTGCGGATGAACTGAGGCTACGGGCTGTTGTCGAAAACCGGAACCTCTCCGGAATCGCCAAGCTTCTTTGCCTTGTCTTCCTGTGCCTTGTAATCGTCGGCCGCTGCGTTGCCGCTCTGCTCACCGATTCCGCATCCCTGAAGGAATAGGAGCGAGAGCGCGAGAGCAACGATAAGTAACGAGTACTTTCGCATGTCTTAGCCTTGAAGTGCCCAGAACGGGAAGTTGATCGCAAGATTCGGGGTAACGCCCGGTCGGTAAGTTCCGCTCGAGATACCGCACTTCGCGTTCGCATCCACCGTCACACCGTACTGCGCTGCCGTCGGAGTGAAAGCAAGCCACTGGTTGATCGGTACAGCCTTAGCCGACGAGTCGGCATAGCCCGTGATGATGACGCCGCCAAAGGTTCGCGCCGCATTGTCTTCCGGCAACGGGTTGCAGGCCGCATCCGTTCGCTTGAAGTTAGCGGCCCAGAACTCGCGGATTGCCATCGGATAAACGATCTGATTCGGAATCGGGTTGTTGATCGCGTCCACCACTACCGGCGAGAAGTTGATGTCTACGTTCGTGAACTCGAAAAGCATCATGGCGCGGCTTACGTCGGGCAGAGCTGTCTGATTTCCACCGAGCCAGGAGTTTCGCGTGTAGCCAGCCGAGGTTGGCGTTCGACCCCAGGTGTTCAATGCGCCCGTAAGAGCGAGGTTGATCGCAAAGCCACCCATGATCTGACCGCATTGCGCCCATGTACCGCCGGGGCAGGAGAACGTGTTGGCCGCCACTTTGCTTCGACCAGGATGCTCGAACAATTGCACGTTCTTCGAGTAAGGAAGAACCCACTTTTGCCACGAGTAGTGGTTCATGCGGTACGGATAGCCGTTGCTGCCGTTGCACCACGGGGACGGGTCGGTTCCAGCGGCTTGACCGTTATTCTGGGGGTTCAACGACGAGTTGAGTTCGCAATCGTCGTTTCGGGGGAAAGTGTCATCGTAGTCGCCCATGTAGATTTGGAGAGCGGCTCCGATTTGCTTTTGATTGCTGATGCCAGCCGTCTTCTTTGCGGCGGCTTTCGCTTGCGCAAAGACGGGGAACAGAATGGCGGCGAGAATCGCGATGATTGCGATGACCACCAGAAGCTCGATCAGCGTAAACGCTTTTTTCATTTCAGGATTCCTCTGCAGAAGACCGACGAACGGGGTTCGTCTGCAGGAAGAATACTAAATCCCGTTTGTTAACACTTGGTTAGATGTAGGTCTGATGTTTAGGAATTAGGCGATGAGGGCCCACAAATGAGTCCAAAAGCGACTTCACATCGCTCCTCTCAAGTAGGCCAATTCGCAAGCCACTGCTTCCCCACAAGAGATCGATCGGCATTCGCGACATCTCGTACTCGTAGGGCGGCGGCAAAAAGTGAAACTCTTCACCACCTTGCCGGACGGCAACATCCAAGATATGAACCGCCGTTACGATCGGAGCGGCGATTGATGGATCAACCATATGGATGAACACCCCTCCGCATAACTGACCTGCATGTTTCTGATTTGTTGGCTGAAATGTTACGGGGCGAAAAAAGACGCCCGGCAGAGATCGTTCATTCAGTTCGTCGGCGAAGGCCCAAGGGTTGAGCCAAGGGGCTCCGATTGTCTCGAACGGCCGGGTCGTTCCTCTTCCCTCGCTCAAGTTGGTGCCTTCAAACAAGACAGAGCCCGGATAGACGAAGGCAGTTGATTCCAGCGGCATGTTTGGTGAGGGAGGAACCCATGGAAGGCCAGTCTCGGAGAATGGCATGTCCCCTCGCCATCCTTCGCACCAAACAACTTCAAGATCAAGTTTGGGGTACTCCTTCTTCTGCAGCCACAATGCGATCTCCCCGACCGTTCGCCCGTGTCGAAGGGGTACATCAAAAAGCCCCACAAAACTTTGGAAACCGGGTTCGAGATTCGGGCCCTCTTCTCGCGAAGTAATTGGGTTGGGACGGTCAAGAACTGTTACGGGCACACCGAGTCGCTCCGCGACGGCAAGGCAGTGAGCCATCGTCCAAATGAAGGTGTACACCCTTGTGCCCACATCAACAAGGTCCACAACCAATCGGTCAGCTCCCGTAAACCACTCATCTCGCGGTACACGGGTCTCGCCGTACAGCGAATAGAAGGGAATGCCCGTGCGGGCGTCGGTGTAGCTTTCCCACTCAATCATGTTGTCCTGGGTGTAACCCCACACACCATGTTGGGGGCCGAAAACGGCCACAACTTGAATCCCGAAATCGAGAAGAGCATCCAACGAATGGGTGTAGTTCCGAGAGACAGCGGCTTGATTCGTAAGAAGTATCACTCTCTGCCCGCGGAAAGGCTCGAATTCTTCGCCGATCAAACGATCAAGCCCTGTGCGGACGTACATGAATTCCGATTCTACTGGCCCGCACTTTGAATCGTGCTCATGTCTAGCCTGGGGGCCAACCAAATTCACGTCCAGCAAGAAGGTGAACATGGAGGTGGGGCACGGTTTGCCCAACTCCTTCGCCATTGTTGATCACGAGGCGGTATTCGGAAACTCCCAGTTTCTGCCCCACCTTACGCGCCGCGTTCAGTAGATGAATGTGATCGCCCGTTTCTGGCGCCTCGGAAACCCGAACAATCTCCTCCCTTGGCACAATCAGGATGTGCACGGGAGCGACCGGCATGATATCGCGGAACGCGACACAATGTTCGTCCTCGTATATGATGTCGCCGGCAATCTCACGGTTGATGATCTTTGTAAAAAGCGTTGACATGACGGTTTACTGCGTGGGATGGAGTTGGAATCCTATATCTCCAAGACTTGTGCCTTCCGTCATAAGAGCCCGAATCGTCAAGAATCTGGTTGAAGAACTCTCCGTTGCCCACTTCTTATGCTGACTCGGGTTTGCGTCCCGGAACCAACGTCGTGGTTCTCCCTGTTCGCCGGTCCGTTTCGTCAAAACCTCGAGCCTCATCAAAGGGGCAGGGTTGGCTGCCGTGAGTCCGCCAATCCGGCGGTCGCGACCCAAGTCGAATGTCCACTCCACCACTTTCATCGGCTGCTGATTCGATGGCAACAGAGATTCGTAGCCTGCCGCCCACGCCGGAGGGTTGAAGGGGACGCCGATGAACATCTCCGTGGTCTTCTCGGTCAAGTCAGCCGCTGCGGTCGGTAGGACATTGATCGTCCAGTTCACAGGAGCGTCGGAAACCATCGCTCGAACTTCAATTGGTACGGCGGGCCGCCCCGCAATCGCGGTCTGGTACTGCAACCATGGCTTGGATAGGGTCACCAAGTCGAAATCGGTCCCTCGTTTCACTTGGAGACTCACCGAGTCGGATTGTGCAAAGACGGGGCCTTTGGATGACGTGATCCCGACCAAGCCGCTCCTCGCTGATGTCTTTCCTTGGCCGAGAACCGAACCATCGCTCGCCATGAGCACCACTTCCGTGTTCTTCAGGGTCACGTTGTTTGCGTCTCGCAAGTCGATCAAGAGTGTTGTGGGCCCCTGGCGCGGATCAAAGTTGCCGGTCGCGTCTAGCAGGGCGGTTTCCAAGTCAACAAGCCATGCTTGAGGCACCACGTTTACTCGAGGAACCCTCATCAGCCCGTCGTCTGGCCACCACCAACCGGGGGCGGGTTGGGCAAAAGCGGTCGGGAAAAGTGCGTCGCTCCGCAGATCAATGGGGATCCGCGAATAGTTGGACTTCAGTTCGGCCGCCAGCATGGCGATGGCAGTGCGACCGCCTTCTGAATCAACATTCGATGGGGAACTAGAGGAGGGAGCAACCCGCGCGGTCATGCCGAATGGATGCAGCGCCGTTCGCTGAAGCGGCATAACAACTCGGTTCAGGTACTGAACGAGTGAGGACACGGCCGGCAGATTGTCCATTGAGATCGCATTAGGATAGAAGGGAGCCGAGGGAGGCTCACCTGCACCCCCGTCACCGACAATCTGGAGTCGCCATTCGGCATCATCCAAATCGGCAAACCCCTGATCAAACCCCGCGGTCTTATTACTCGCGCTAAATGCAACTTCTTGAACGAGATCGTTCCCGTTCAAGACGCGAAGGCGAGTAGTGCTTGTCGCTTGCGGCCAACTTACTTCCCATTGACGAGTCACTCCGCTTCCAGTCACGAGTCGGGCGACAAACGGCGGCTTGGCTCTGTCATTTCCGGTCGTCGTGTCTACGAACAAGGTCGGCATAGGCTCTAGCGGATGGTCGGCCGAAGCAAGCGTTGCGGTACCCGTGAACTCAAAAAGCAGTCCGTACGAGGGGCGAGTGGGATCAGTCAACGCTCCCACCGCCGCTTCCAGGCCCTCGATGACAAGCGAGTCTGTCGTGGCCGCAATCGTGACCCCCGGCAAAAGCCGAGTATCGTTTTCTCCTAGCGCGCCTCCTCTTTCCCACCTTATGGTTGGGGATGCTTCCTTCCACGTTGCTTGGTCTTGCTTGAACGGCTTGGTGACGATGTACGCGGCCTTGAGCGTAAGGCCGTCGTTCTCAAAGAGCGGATAGACGATACGAGCCGGCGCGCCACCTGCCGGGCCATAAGCGGTACGTACCTCCGGGAAGTCTACGAGCAGATTACGTTTCGTCCCTACTTTGAGCAAAGGGGCTCTTCCGTAATCACCGGCGGTGGGCTCGTCCACTAACACCGTGTCTGTGCAGAAGTAACTCTGCCACTTCGGAGTCTCTTGCGACACCGCAACAACGGCAAGCAACGAAAGTACGCTCATCATTTCAGTTTAGTCCTCTCAATAAAACGCGTTCAGTCAAGTCTGATTTCTTGGCATAGGTACAGGAACAAAGGAAGGTACAGCGACTACTCCCCCAATCCCCAAGCCACATAGTGCAGCCGATCGCTTCGCGCGCGAGGCGGGTTCATCGTATAGGCGTCGAACGCGGAGATGTGCCGGAACCCGGCATCGCGGAGGGCCGTCAGCACCTCGTCATGCGGATGCGCCCGTTGGTGATGCTCTTCCACGAACTGTTCCCCCTCCTTCGTCCAGAATTCCATCCGAACGCAAATCAGACGACTTTCAGGGTCGTACGTTCCGGTCCATTCGTAACGCAGGCGACGATTGGGATGAACCTCTCGCTGATCAAACATTTGCTCCTGGAAAGCGAACTCGGTATTGAGATCAAACACGAAACTGCCCCCTCGATTGAGGTGAGCGGCCGTTCGCTGAACCGCCGCGTGAAGACCCTCGGGCGTAGTGATGTAGTTGAGGCTATCGAAAAACGAGTAGGCGCTATCGAACTGCTTCCCCAACTCCATCGTTGTCACGTCCGCGACAAAGTAGTCAATCTCTAAGTCCTTCTCAATGGCTTTGCGGCGCGCCTCCCGAATCATCTCCGGGCTCAGATCAACGCCTGCGGCATGGAATCCGTTCTGGGACATGATTTCTGCCACCGTGCCAGTCCCGCAACAAACGTCAAGCACCGAGTCCGGGTCGTGTTCGATGCTGGCAAGAATCAACTGGTAATAGCTCGCCCACATCGCGTACGGCACGTTGTGCATCAAGCGGTCGTAGTGCCGAGCTAACTTGCCGAAACTGGGCATCACACTCGCTTGGCGTTGCGGGCACGGAGAATGAGTGCCGCGCTATTGAGAAGGATCAGGAGCGTCATCAGCACGATAATCGTACTCGCCGCAAGGCTTTTGAAGTCCTCTTGCGGCCTCTGGCTCCAATCAAAAATCTGAAGTGGGATAACTCCGTAACTATCAAATACGCCCTGAGGAACGAAGTTTACGAGAGTGGCCGCCCCCACAACAATGAGTGGGGCAGTCTCACCGATCGCTCGGCTGGCCGACAAAATCACGCCGGTAAGGATTCCCGGCATCGCGCTCGGGAGGACGACGCGCCGAATCGTTTGCCACCGAGTTGCGCCCATCGCCAGTGAACCGTCTCGATACGCCTTCGGAACCGCTTTGAGGGCCTCCTGAGAGACAAGAATGACTACCGGCAAGACTAAGATTGCCATGGTCATTGACCCCGCGAGGAGCGTTTTGCCTTTCATCGGGTCGCCCGCAAGTTGCGCGACGAACGGCACAAAAATCGCGAGTCCAAGCATGCCATAGACAATGGAAGGCACTCCGCTCAGGTTCGCCAAATTGAGGTTGATAAGGTTCGTGAACCAGTTCTTGCGAGTCTGGAACTCCTCAAGATATAGAGCCGCAAACACCCCGAGAGGCACGGTCAACAAGAGGGTCAGGATCATCAAGTAGATCGTGCCGAAGATCGCGTGCTTTATTCCGGAAGTTGACGGTCGGCTCCCGGGAAAGTTTTGAAACAGATTTGGCTTGAGGAACTCCATCCCTTCCGCTCCGATCTTGAAGAGAAGCGTACAAAGGATCAAGATCGCGAGCAGACTGGCACCGCCCATAAGCACCATGAAGAACGAGTCTTTGCGTTTGCGTCTGCGGATATGGGCGAGGGCCTGCGGCGTCGAAAACTGACTCATGAGTAGCCTCGCCGATACTTGCGAACCAGAAAGTTCGCAATCATGTTGAGCGTCAGTGTGATGAGGAACAGAGCAAGTGCGACGGCAAAAATGCTCTGGTATGTAATCGTCCCCCGAGCGACATCCCCCTTGCTCGTATTCACGATCATGGCGGTCATCGTCATCGAACCCTCAAGCGGGTTCAAAGTGAACTTCGGGTTCAAGCCTGCCGCCATTGCGACCGCCATCACCTCACCCACAGCACGGGAAATTGCAAGAATGAAGCTGGCTACGATCCCGCTGAGCGCCGAAGGAATGACGACCAAGCGAATCGTCTCGAACTTCGTAGAGCCCATGGCAAATGCGCCCTCACGCATAGACCGTGGAACGGCGGAAATTGCATCCTCACAAAGAGAACTGACGAGTGGCAATGTCATGATGCCCACGACAATCGCGCCGGAAAGCATGTTGAAAGTCTGCGCTTCTGGGAAAATCATCTTGATCAGAGGAGTAACCGTTGTCAATGCAAAGTAGCCGTAGACGACGGTTGGTACGCCCGCGAGTAGCTCTAAAGCCGGCTTGAGAATGCCGCGAATCCGGGGCGACGCGTACTCGGCCAGGTAAATGCCAACCAGCGTTCCGAGAGGCACCGAGACACATGCCGATCCGATCGTGATGATCAACGTGGCTACGGCAAGCGGAACTACGCCGTACTTCTTGGACGCCGGATTCCATTCCATCCCAAAGAAGAAGTCGGTGACGGGCACCTGCTGGAAAAACGGTGCTGACTGGGAAAACAAGATGACCACAATCGCGATCGTGGTGATTATGGAGAGGGCAGCAGAAACGAAAGTGACGGACAGCATCGCGCGGTCCGCCACTCCTGGCCCACTGGCCTTTCGACGTAGGTTGTGGGTCGAACTAACGTTCTCCGAAGTTCGACCCGCCGCCATACGTTTAGTTTGACTCCATTGCCATGGCGTCTTCCATCGAATCGCCCGGCTTGAAGTTCTTCAGAACGCTACCAATCAACCCCTTTTCCACACGATCCCACGCAGTGGCCGCGACCGCATCAGGAAGAGGCACATAGCCTGTTTCTTGAACCATAGGGCCACCCATCTTGAGTACGTACATTAAGAACGCCTTGACTTCGGGTTTGTCTAGACTCTTCTTGTTCACGTAGAGAATGAGCGGTCGGCTCAGCGGAAGGTAGGTGCCATTGCGCACCGTATCGAGGCTCGGCGTTACTGGAGTGCCATCGGGAGCCACGATCGGGACGGCCATCATCTTGTCCTTGTTCTGCTCAAAGTAAGCAAGACCGAGATAGCCCATTGCGCCCTTGTCTCCCTCAATTCCAGGAACCATCGTTGAATAGTCGGCCGTAGCTTGATAGTCGGGTCGGGTGTTGTCGGCGTCGCCGTTGATCGTTTCGTTGAAGAACTCATACGTACCGTGGGCATCCGTCGGTCCATATAGGCCGAGTTTCATGTCCGGGAACGACGGGTCAATCTCCTTCCAGTTTGCGATCTTGCTGTCCTTATTCCAAACGGCCTTCAGTTGATCAACGGTCATCTGTTTGACCCAGGTGTTCTCTTTGTTCACCACGACAGTCAGGCCATCGAATGCGACCGGAATCTCGACAAACTCAATATTGGCGGCCTTGAGCGCTTCAATCTCACTGTCCTTGATCGGACGACTTGCCGTCGCGATATCCGATTCTCCTCGCGCAAACTTTTCCATGCCGGCGCCCGTACCGGAGGAGCCGACGACGATCTGAAGACCTGTATTCGCTTTCCCGAACTCACCGTTCGGGTCCACTAGCGCTTCCATGACGGGATAAACCGTCGAGCTACCGTCAATCTTGATCTCGCCCGTCAATCCCGAAGGCATGGTGCCCGCAGAAGCGTTTGCCCCGGATTCCGTCGAGTCTGAAGTCGTGGTCGGCGTCGTATCGCCGTCAGTGGAAGGAGTACAGGAAGTAAGAACTAATCCTGTCGTCAAAGACATCGCCAGAGTGATCCAAATCGTTCGCATTGTCGCGCTCCAAGCCAAGTTTCGTCGTCGGAATGTTAAGAAAAGATTAAGGGCCTAACGTGACTCGACCAATAGGGCCACGGCGGCGGCAATGTTCCGTTCGTGTGAGATAGAGAGCATGACTTTTGTGCCAGGCGGCATTCGATCGGGCGCAACGTGCGCGACCGGCGCACCAGAGTGGTCATTGGTGATAATCACGTCGTGCCACCGAGGTTTGGTGCCAAGGGCTTTCGCAATTGCTTCTTTCGCCGCCCACCTCCCCGCAACATGAGCGGGATCAAGCGGTGCCACGCGCTCATCCTGGTGCAGAATCTTCTCCACAAATCGGGGCTTCAACATCGCGTTCGCAATTCGTTTTACTTCGACAACATCAAGCCCGATGTTCTTCACACTCATTCGGCATTCGCCTCCTGCATCATCTCCGCGAGATCGACGAGCCGAATGTGGTCCGCATCGGATCGTTGCTTCATCCCTGCATCCAACATGATTCGACAGAACGGGCAGGCAACCGCAATCGTCTCGGCACCAGTCTCCACCAATTGGTCGAGACGACGGCTACTTGGACGCTGGTCAGGTTCTTCATCCATCCACATGCGTCCCCCTCCTGCGCCACAGCAAAGTGTCTTCCGGGCGTGCTGCTTCGGTTCCGCGAGAACGCGCAGCGGATACGGTGGCCTTGCCGCCTCATCAAGTAGGGCCGGGCCGTTCTTGTCAAAGTCGGTGTCATCCCCCACAAGGGATCGTGGCGGGTCGCTCGTGTTGTTGACTCGCGCCAAGTAACAAGGATCGTGGTAGGTCACGTGCCCGGCGGCAGGTTGCGCACCACGGAGGAGACCCTGCCCTACAAGTTCTGAGAGAAGTTCAGTGTGGTGGAAGACCTCAAGTTCGTCGCCGAAATCGCCGTACTCGTTCCGCAGGGTGTTCAGGCAGTGAGGACAAGCCGTCACCACCTTCTTCACCCCGTATTTCTTGAATGCGGCCAGGTTCATTTCTGCACTTGCTTGGAACGTGAATTCATCACCCAGTCGCCTTGCGGGGTCGCCCGTACAACTCTCTTCCGAACCAAGACATGCGAAGGAGACGTTGGCCTTCCTCAACAATGCAGCAAACGCCTTCGTCGTCTTCATGCCGAGGGGATCTGTCGCTCCAGCACAACCCACCCAGAACAGATACTCGAACGGCTTCCCATCCCGGCACAGCGGAATGTCGAGACCTTTCATCCAGTCTTCTCGCTGGCTGCTTTGCGCTCCCCAGGCATTTCCCGTGCTTCCCAGTTGCCGGAGGAGGGTCGCTCCGCTACCACTGAGCTTTCCTTCTGCAACAAGGTTGCGGCGCATGTCCACGATCATGTCTACATGCTTGATTAGGACTGGGCAGGCTTCGACACACGCATTGCACGTCGTGCACTCCCAAAGAGCTTCCTCAGTAACACGTTCAATGACTTCAGACCCCCCGGCCAGATGCGCGCCAAGCGTGTCCTGTACCACGCGCTTAGGGTTCAAGACTTTGCCAACGTTGTGCGCGGGGCAGACTTCCGTACATCGGCCGCATTCCATACACGCGTCAAGCGACATGAGGTGCCAGGAAGTGAACTGCTTGGTGTCATTGACGCCAATCTGACCCGTCTCCTCAACTTCCTCCATTCGAATCGGCACGAGGCGCCCCATATTAGGGTCTGTCTTCGCACCTGCAACCGCGAGTGTCGCCGTAACGATGTGCTTGATCCGCATCAAGGGCAAAGTAGCGAAGAGCACGGCGACGAGAAAAGCATGGAACCACCAGATTGCCTTGTATCCCTCTGGCCCGAAGGAGGCGGGAACAACCGCCGCCAAAGTCCATCCCACGAATGAGTAGTGATCCCAAGGCTTCGGATTGACCGCGATCCGAGCGGCTTCGAGAATGTAGCCCGTCAAACCTAATACGAAAAGCAGGCCAAGTACGGCCCAATCCGAGGGCCGGTGTGAAAGAGGGTTTGGATTGACTTTGGCCTCAGGATTCTGCCTTTCGGCTTCAATCAGTGCCGCCCGCCGAATCCCGGCCCACACGATGCCAACCAGAAACAATAATCCGAGCGCATCGAATGTTGCCTCGTAAAGCAAATAATAGTTGCCTTGGTGGAAGCGTGGCAACCCAACGAGATAGCCGTACGAAGATATCGCCAGTAATGTTGTCGCCAAAAACAACGCCATGAACCCGTAAAAAATCATTAGGTGCATGGGTGCTCCGGACTTTGGGCGACTGGACTGCACTTTGCGCTGTCCCAACACGTACTTGGCAATGCTGCCGATGGGATCAGGCTTCCATGTGGGAGGCTTACCGCTTCGCCACAACGCGATCCGACGGATCACTTGTGCGAGCAAGATCGCTACGCTGACGGCCATCAGGACATAAAAAGCGACCTTCTCAGGGCCCGAAATATGAAGGTATTCCTCTCTCGTCGGAACCCCAGGCTCTACGCTCGCCAACCAGAGAAAGGACCTCACGGCCTTATTGTGACGCGAAACCGGTCAGACAAGGCGTGGATTTCTCGTGTTAGAAACTAGTTGCAGCCTCGAACTCTGTTCGCCGAACGTGCGAACGGGCACCTGATCTGACAATCTTGCAAGTTCGTCTAAGAGTCGCCGATGACTCGCGAGATCAATTGCATCTTCACCTTCACCGATCCCTTTGAACGCAAACACGATCCACGCGTTCTCGTTTTTCGCGCTCGCGAGATAATCCACCAACTCGAGTCCGGATGCATTCGTAGCCGGAATGATACGCACCGCATCTAGTCGCGTATGGCCTTCACGATTCAATCCGGTTGCGCCGGCGCGTACGGCAACGCCTTCCCCTGCCAGATCTCGAACCATTCCGGCGTCCCAAGGTAATGCAACCGACGGCTGATACTTGAGGCTGAGCACGTCAACCAAGAGATGTTGCCCATCGTCCACCTGCTCCCGAATCATGTCTCCGTCCCATTGATCAAGGGGACCGGCATCCAAGAGTGTGCCATACCCAATTTCATGCCCGTTTGTGCGTGCGTCTCGCCACGCATGAATCCGATCAAGGAGATTCGTAGGCGTGCCAAAGAACGTTCCGCGTAGTCCTCGTGAGTCCAGATCGGGAACGACCGTTTCCAGGTGGCCCAACAACGCCCCGTCGTAAGTCAGGCTTACGCAGGGCCAAAGAGATTGGTCCGCCATGCCCTCAATTCTAGCGCGAAGAGTCGCTAAATCTTCTCGCGACGGAAAAGCATGTTGAGTTCGGCGTTCCGGAGGGAATCTCCGCCATCGGCGCGGTCGTAGCGGGCTGGCGGCATATCCCCATCAAACTTCAAGACGATTCCGTCGCCCTCAACTTTCCATTTTCCCGGTTTGTTATCTCCCTTGAACTCAGAAAGGCGGAACGTCATATCATCGCGAAGGATTAATTCTGGCTTTCCAAGGAACTCTGAAAGTCCACTGGACATTCTCACGTCGTTGCCTTTCGAGTCCTTCAGGATTCGGTCCGGGTCGGCTTTCCATGTTCCCACGTAAATTTCTTCTGCTGTAGGCGCCACAACCGAAGGGTCTGGCTTAACTGGGACGCGTGATGCGGTTGGTGCCGGTTTTGAGCAACCAGCAACCGCGACCGCCACGAGGGTCAGTGCCACAAGTCTGCTCATGTTTTTCATTATGGTGATTAGACGTTTCTACTCCAAATTTGGAGGAGGCCACTGGCCCCCAAAGCCCGTCACCACCAAGATCGCATCTTCTCGAGCGAGACCCGTTAGTCTCTTGAGTGGGATCAACTCAGGGTGCGCGGGCGCAAGACTACTCACGATGC
The DNA here is from genome assembly GCA_019638835.1 of Fimbriimonadaceae bacterium. Classification (GTDB taxonomy): domain Bacteria; phylum Armatimonadota; class Fimbriimonadia; order Fimbriimonadales; family Fimbriimonadaceae; genus JAHBTC01. The sequence continues at coordinate 8,061 of JAHBTC010000007.1, read as the reverse complement.
CAAATGCTTCCCGCAGATTCATTGCGGCCGTCTCGGCTCGGCCAATATTTCGAATCCGGGCCTCGTCCCACTTTCGGAAATCGCTTGCTACCTGCTCAGTGGAAGGAGGATTCGTGGTGCACTCGGCCATGTTCGATCCCGCGTCGTCGATCAAATCGAAGGCCGCTTCGAGGGCTTCTTTGGTGTCCGGCTTTGCCTGTTTCGTGACGCGTTTTGCTTCCGCAAATGCTTCTTGAATGGTGTCAATTGCTCCGGTGGCGCGCACATTTCCCTGCCGCCACCAGTCCGCAACCCTCAGATTCGCTTCCTCGTCCGTCTCTGGGGCCGATGGATCCTCAATCGACGGCACAATCAAAGGCGGCCTATGAACGGATGGCTTGGGCCTGAAGTAGGTGCGCCAAACCACAAATCCTGACCCACCGAGCACAGTGATGATTGCGACCAATAGGATTGGCCAAGCTTTCATCCGCTTCGCTGGCTTAGGATTTGCCACGTTGCGAATGTTACACCTGGACTAAACTGAGGGACATGAGTGTTTGGGCCGCAGTTCTCGTTGCCGCGAACGTTTACCAACTGCCGATCTCTGCCCCTGGGCTCGTTGAAGCCAGCAAAGGCTACACGCAGTTGCCGCAGGGCCGATCCGTTGAGGCAAGCGCGATCGCCGAGGCAGCGCGGGGCATGCGTTTTGTATTCGTAGGTGAGTCACACGATAACGCCGAACACCACCGAGCCCAAGCCGAAGTGATTGAAGCGCTTGTTGCGGACGGCCGTCGCGTTTCGGTCGGCCTGGAAATGTTCACTTTTGATAACCAAGCCAATCTCAATCCATGGGCGCAAGGGATGTGGTCCGAAGAAGAGTTTATCCAGCGATCCGATTGGAAGAATCAGTGGGGCTTCGATTACACCTTGTATAAGCCGATCTTTGACTCGGTTCGTACTCATCGTCTTGGGCTGTTCGCACTGAATGTGCCTCGACCCTGGGTGAGTTCGGTCTCACGTACGGGGATGGACGCCATGACCGACGAAATGAAGCAGCGAGTGCCTCGTATGGACATGAATCTCACCGCCCACCGCACGCTCTTCAACGCGATGATGGAAGGACACCCTCCGGGGGCTGCGCTTGATGGCATGTACCGAGGCATGGTGATGTGGGACGAAGGTATGGCCGCAAATGCGCTCGCCGTAATGCGTCGTCGCCCTAGTTCAAAGGACGTCATGGTGATTCTCGCGGGTAATGGTCATATCATGCATGGCACTGGGATCAACCGCCGCATCGAGATGTCCACCGGAGAATCTGTAATTACTGTCGTTTGCATCGAAGGTGATGCGGATGCGACCGTATCGAAGGGGTTGGGCCAGTTCGTCTACCGACCGTAACGGGCCTATCGTCCACTGGGCGAATTCTTCCGATACTAGGTTGAAGAGGTATCATTAGCGTCCACTAAGGTCAAACGACAATGGTTTACGTGTCAGTTCACGCAGGCGAATCGCTGGACAGCGCCATGAAGCGCTTCAATCAGAAGGTTCAGCACAGCGGCCTGCTCCGTGATCTCAAGGATCACGCGCACTACGAAAAACCGAGCGAACGACGCCGACGGCAGAGCCGACGACGCGTTAGTTCACGCGGCTAATCTTTCTGTCTCTCCCCGGAGAAGATCACTATGAAATCTTCCGGGCGCACCCCGGCACCCACGAATCGCTTAGGCTCGCAAGCCTTCTGGCGACCGTGGGTGTCTGATTTATCGGCCCGCGTTCTGGGCGCGATTCTCATGGGAGGAGCCCTAGCCCTCCATATGCCTTGGCCATGGAGTTTCCTTGAAGCCGGGGGGCTAGTTCTCGTATCCCTTGCGGCGAGTTTCCTCGTCCACATCCATCTGAGGCAGATTTCGAAGTCAACCTCGTCGGTGGACAAGCACGAAAGAATCGTCTATGCAACGGCCATTTTGGCAATCCTTGGGGGCCAGGCGATCCGAGCCGTGCTTGGAAGCGAATCTCACGTCGGCACCGAGTACCTCCAACTTGGACCGATCGTGGCCCAGGCGATGCTTGTCAGTGCCTTGATCGGCCCATCCGCCGCCTTGCTCGGCTTAAGTTTCACTGCCCTCCTCATGGGATTGAGCGGGATGATCAGTATCGAGTTGGTAACTGCATCTTGGATTGCCGGTGTGGTCGGTGCCCACGCAGTCAACCCCATGAAGCAGCGCTCCCATCTTTTGCGCGCTGTCTCTATCCAAAGCGGCGCAAATGTAATCATCGCCTTGAGCCTCGGGATCGTCGCGGGAGTAACGCTCGCCCAAATGACGGTCGGCACCCTTTGGGCGGTTGTTGCGGCGTTCATCGCTACAAGCGTTTTCTGGCTTGGCCTCGCCCTCTTTGAGAGAGTGTTTGACCTCGTTTCCGACTGGACGCTTCTCGAACTCTGCAGTCCTGAACATCCACTTCTTCACGACCTCGCCCTGCGTGCACCAGGTACGTACGCTCACAGTATCGGCGTGGCGAACCTCGCAGAAGCCGCCGCACGGAAGGTGGGTGCCAACCCAGTGCTGGTTCGGACAATGGCTTACTTCCACGACGTTGGGAAAACCGTGCGACCCGCTTATTTCATCGAGAATCAAACCGGTGAGAATCCGCACGACCACATGTCGCCCGCTTTGAGCGCTCAAGTGCTCACCGCCCATGTCCGTGATGGCGTCGAACTCGGAAAGCAGAAGAAACTACCGGGAATCATCCTTGACGCGATCCGCCAGCATCATGGAACAAGTTTGATCACTTACTTCTATCACCGGGCGACAACAGGTTCCGATGTGCCTGAGCCGCAACTCGACGAGCAACCTTGTCTCGAGAAGTTCTTCCGCTACGACGGCCCAGTACCCCAGACCCGTGAGATTGCGATTCTTCACCTCGCTGATCAGGTTGAGGCGGCAACGCGGACCTGCCGGAACCAAGAAGAATGCGAACGCATGATTCAGGACATCGTAGAGCGAAGTCGCGCAGATGGCCAACTGAACGAATGCGATTTGACCTTCCGCGACGTCTCCTTGATAGCGGAGTCGTTCACGCATACCGTGAACGCCCTCCGTCACGACCGAATCGAATACCCGGACACGGCCGTGGTTGAGGAACTCTCGAATGATTCACCTATCGAACCGCTCACCGAGTCGGCTGAAAGGTGATCGTATTCGGGAGGCACTTGAGGCCCTTCTCTCCCATTACCAAAGGTCTGATATGGACATTGAGGTTGTCTTGATGGCGGACGAAGAGATCGCCGGCTTGAACTCGGCTTTCAGAGACCTGCCCGAGCCGACGGACGTGCTTTCCTTTCCCGCCCCTACCCAAACCCATGGCTGGCTCGGTGAGATCGCAATATCCGTTGACTTTGCGCGAAGGCAATCGAAGGCACGGGGAGTATCCGTGAGCGACGAAGCCGCGATGCTTGCGATTCATGGAGGTCTCCACCTCCTCGGATTCGATGACGAGAGCGACGAAGACCGGGACGATATGGTGCGCCGGATGAACGAGATTGCGATCAAGGTCGGACTCAGAGCCGATGAAAATTGGCACTCCGCGCCGCACAATGAGGTCCGATCTTGAAGGACTTCCTTACCCCATTCCGGGCCGCGTTCAATGGCGTCATCCACACCTTCCGCACTCAACGTCATATGCGGATTCACCTCACGGTGACACTGGTGACGATGCTTGGCGCGCTCGCGTTAGGGCTCTCCACCAGAGAACTTCTCATTCTGCTGTTCATGATCACCTTTGTCTTGGTCGCCGAGATGTTCAACTCGGCCATTGAGGCAACCGTTGACTTGATCAGCCCAAACTATCACCCCCTCGCTAAGTTCGCGAAAGACATCGCCGCCGGGGCCGTCCTCGTCACGACTGTGATGGCGATCCTTGTCGGTGCCGTGATCATGGTGGGCGATGAACAATGGGAACGTATCCGACTCTCGCTTACCGCAGATACGATCGGCGCCCCAGTAATGGTGAGGATCATCGCCGGCACGCTCGCCGTGATTGTCGCAGTCACAATTGGCAAAGGATTGGGGCGTCATGGACGCGTGTTACAGGGTGGCCAAGTGAGCGGTCACTCTGCCCTCGGGTTCTTCTTCGCAACGTGCGTGTTTTTCCTCGCGGATAACGCAATCGTTGCCGCAATTTCCGTTCTTCTCGCCGGAATCATCGCCCAGTCCCGGTACGAAGCGAAGTTCCATTCGTTATTCGAATTGACCCTGGGGGCCTTCGTTGGAATCGTCGTCGGGGTAGTGTTATTCGGTCTAACGCCGAAATAGATAAAGGGCCAGCGAAATTCTATGGCTCATCTAGCATGAAAGCAGACCCTCCAAAACGTACCCCGGCCCGGCCTACTTTGAATTCTCAGAGTGGGAGGGCCCTCCCGATACCCCTCGCCTTGGCCTCCGGAGTAGCTTCCGTCGTAGTCCCCCCCGCGTGGCAGTTTCCGTTGCTCCTGATCGGCACCGTGCTCTTCACTTTCCTTGCCGTGCGATTCGCTGGCCTAGAGCGCGCTCTTGATCGCATGAAGTCCTCAGCCCTTGTCGGGGCACTTGGGGTAACCGATCTCCCTTACGAACTGCCCAAAACGAGGTTTGCGCTTCGGCTGATCCAGAGCGTTGCCTTTCTCGGTTGCGCACTGACAGCGACCCTCGGCGCGATCGCCCTCACCATGGGGGCCTTACCCGAGAATGGGATGTCAAACCAAAACCGACTTCTAATCTATTCGGGAGTATTCGTTTTGATGTGGGTGATCCTCGGGTCTCTCACCACCCTCGTACGGTATCGGGCCGAAGAAAACTCGTCTCGCACCCTAGCGAGTGCTCGTGGGTGGCTTCGGTTCTGGGTCAAGTCCGGCCCACTCATGGCAACTGCCTTACGACTGAGTGAAGGATTACGCCGCCTCGTACGCCAGGACAACGACGAGAAGGAAGACTCAAATGATGACCGAGTGGAAGACGAGATTCGAACGATCCTGGAGGGTGCGGGCGAAGATGAGAATTGGTCGGAGGCTCGGGGAGAGCTATTGGAATCTGTCCTTGAGTTTCGGCGCACGGTCGCGCGCGAAATCATGACCCCACGCGTTGAGGTTGATAGCATCTCCGTCAATGCGGAGTTAGAAGAAGTTGTCAAAGTCGTGGTGGAGAGCGGTCACTCCCGTCTCCCCGTGTTTGAAGAGAACGATGATTCAATCATCGGAATCATCCACGCAAAGGACGTGTTGAAGGCGCAACTAGGCGAAGATAGGGTGCCACTTCGATCCTTGCTACGCGAAGCCATGTTTGTCCCTGAGACAATCCTCCTCGAAGAACTCCTGATGGAGATGCGCGTCAAACAGACTCAACTCGCGATCGTACAAGACGAGTTCGGTGGCACGGCCGGCGTGGTCAGCATTGAGGATATCGTCGAAGAACTAGTAGGCGAAATCAAGGATGAATACGACGAAGATGAGGTGGACTTGCTCCTAACTTCCACCGAAGAGGGATGGGAGGTGGATGGCCTCTATCCTTTATCTGACCTCAATGAAGAATTGGGTACCCGGTTTGAGAACGACGAGGTGGACACCCTTGGCGGGTATGTATTCGGGTTGTTCGGGCGCCAACCCGGTGAAGGTGAGGCGATTGAGGATGATGGCTTCCGATTCACGGTGAACGAGACGGATGGGCGCCGGATCGTCCGTGTTGGGATCGTGCCACTCACCGCTCCGGAAACCGCCGACGAGTTTGCTCTCGGCGCGAACTAACGCATGATGAGCCAAGTGACCAGTGCCCCGACCACGGCACTTGAGACTGCGGCCGTGACCACCCACTCAATGAACTCGGTCTTGGTGAACTTCCGCTCCTTTCCATCGGCGACTTCTGGTCGAATGCGGACCGCATCCATCGTCACCGTTTGCTGAATTCCGGAAGCGTTCACCGTCAGGCTGTGCGCGAAGTGGTTGATGGATACGACAGTTGAGCCGTACCAGCCTCCCCACCCGGGAAGATTGACTTGCACCTTTTGGTTGGGAAGAAGCGACATGGACATCAGTTTGTTGGTCGTAAACGACGCATCGGCGCCGTTCGCGAACTTTAGCTGCGCAACTCCTTCCTCAAGTCCCGTGATCTTGGCAATGTAAAGCCAGCCGTCCGCGCCGGGGGCGAAGACGAGATCGTCCACCTTGAATTGGGGCGCAGTTGCAAGCCGTTCGCGAAGAGCTTGCAAGACCGATTCTCGCGGGACACCTGCTTCTTCGGCCGCTTGTACGAACGCTTCGTAGGACGCCAACTCTTGATCTTGCATCTGCAGTTCGTGGGCGCGCTCGATGACCCCGGAAAGGGCTTCGTCGTTCAGTTCGTGCGGCATGGTCAACATCGGTAGCGTACCGGGTCGTACTTGGACTACGGGTCAGCCGCCGGGTTCGTTGCGGGTACCCTTCCGCCTCCGGCCTCGTAGCTCAGGGGATAGAGCGCCTCCGTCCTAAGGAGGGCGTCGGGGGTTCGAGTCCCTCCGGGGCCGCCAAGATTTGAACCTGTAGAGTGGCAAACATGTCCTCATCAGGGAGAGACTGAGGTTTTCGGTCTCTCAAGAGTCTCTCCACGACAACGGAGAGCGTCACTCCGTCGCCGTAAACTTGGTGTCCCAATTGAGGCAAACTAGCCCGAAGCCTCCCGCTCGAAGATCGTGTAAAGCGCAGGGAGCACGACTAGCGTCAATAGAGTCGCCGAGAGTATCCCTCCGATGACTACCGTTGCCAGGGGTCGTTGAACCTCTGCCCCGATCCCTGTGTTCAGCGCCATCGGGATGAAGCCGAGAGCGGCTACGAGCGCGGTCATAAGAACCGGACGTAGGCGTTGCGACGCGCCTTCGCGAACGGCGTCCGCGACACTACGACCTTCCTCACGCAGACGGTTGATCGCGGAAACCATCACGACTCCATTAAGAACCGCCACGCCAGAAAGGGCAATAAAGCCGACTCCGGCCGCGATGCTAAACGGCATCCCCCTCATGAAGAGACTGATAATGCCTCCTGTAATTGCTAGTGGAACTCCAGTGAATATCAGAATCGCCTGCCTTAGCGATCCGAAGGTCGAGAAGAGCAAGAGGAAGATCAGCGATAGGGCCATCGGTACAACGACCGCTAGCCTGGCTGACGCCTTTTGAAGATTCTCGAACTGTCCGCCCCAGGTGAGGTAGTACCCCTCCTTTAGTTTCACCTTGGTCTTAATCGCGCTCTGCGCGGCAAGCACAAAACTCCCAAGGTCTGTCCCCCTCACGTTGAGCTGAACAACGACCCTACGTTTGCCCATTTCGCGAGAAATCTGAGCGGGAGCTGGTGCGTTGTCGATGTGTGCCAGGGATGAGAGCGGAACCCCGCCCCCTTCTGGAGTCTCGATCAGAATCGACTTGATTTCGTTTACGTCGTTTCGAACGCTGTCGGGTAGCTTGACGGTAAGAGCAAACCGCTTATCACCCTCAATGATTTGCCCAACTGGCTCGCCGCCGAGAGCAACCTTTATCATCTCTTGAATGTCGTCCACGCTCACTCCAACTCGCGAGATGGCGTCTCGATCAATGTCAATCTGCAGCACGGGAACTTCATCGACTTGCTCGACTTCCACGTCTTGCGCGCCGGGAATCGCCTTCACGGCCGCCGCGATTTCGTCTGCCTTTCGCTTCAACTCAGCCAGGTCTTCGCCAAAAACCTTGATTCCGATATCGGCTTTGACACCAGAAACGAGTTCCGCAAAGCGCATTTGAATCGGCTGAGAGAAGTTGTAACCTTGCCCTGGAACCTGGTTCACCTTCTCCGTCAGTTCTTCGACAAGCTTTTCTTTCGTGAGTCCGCTCCTCCACTGGTTCCGGGGTTTGAGCATCACGTACGAATCAGTAATGCTGAGTGGCATGGGGTCAGTCGCTATCTCTGGAGTCCCGCTTCTCGAGAATATGGTAACGACTTCGGGAACTTCGAGAACCTTTCGCTCCATTGCCGTAACAAGCTTCGCGGTCAGCTCTGCGTCAACCGTTCTCACGCGGATCGGCTGGATGACGAGTGACCCCTCATCGAGT
>JAHBTC010000069.1 GCA_019638835.1 Fimbriimonadaceae bacterium | reverse complement strand
GTGTTCTCAACATTTTTGTCTTGGATGCAGGAGAAAACCAAACCGGTGTTCTTGGTGGCGACCGCAAACGATGTCACTGCGTTGCCACCGGAACTGTTGCGCAAAGGTCGGTTCGACGAAACCTTCTTTATTGATCTGCCAGACCTTGCAGATCGCGAAGACATCATCCGCATCCATATTGCGAAACGTAAGCGCGATCCTAAGAAGTTCAAGATCAAAGAAATCGCGGAAGCCACTGAGGGCTTTAGCGGCGCGGAACTTGAGGCCGTGATCATCGGTTCTCTCTATCAAGCGTTTGATAAAGGGCGTGATCTCAATACCAAAGACATTCTGGACGAGGCGAAGGCCCAAGTACCGCTTAGCCGAATGATGGCAGAGGACATCGCGTTACTTAGACACTGGGCGGAGAAACGTGCCCGCCCGAGTAGTCGCCGAGACGAGCCAAAGCCCGTCGCCAAAGAAAAATGAAATCAACTTCCGTTCTCTTAGTCGCAATTGGGCTTCTCAGCAATGGAGCCTGCCGAACGACTGCGCCGATCGCCGAACCCGGGCCCCAAACGAGAACAACCGCGAGACCTCATCCAGATGCCGCACGGGTTCTTGTTTTGATCAATCAACGAAGCCCTGAGAGCGTGGAGATCGGAACCTACTATCAGAAAGCACGGGGGATTCCCGAAGCTAACATTTTGCGTGTGGACTGCCCGACTGACGAGCAAGTTCATCCTGACGTAGTCGACAACAATCTGATCCCCGCGATTCGAAAGGCAGTCGCCAATAAAGTTCCGCCGATTGACTTTGTCGTAACCACCAAAGGCATTCCCATTCGGATTGGCAACCCGTTTGGGCTCTCGGTCGATGCACTGCTGACGGCAGATGGGCTCGGGATGACGGCAATCACGGAACCTGTACCGGATCAGATTCGGCGGGCGGCAAACCCGTACTTCAACAGTGAACAGCGATTTAGTAGCACGAACATGAAGTTCCGATTGGTGACCCGCCTAGACGGCTACACGGTCGCCGACGTGAAGGGACTCATTGATCGAGCCGTAGCCGCCAAACCAGAGAAAGGGTTGTTCTTTTTCGACATGGCCGAGAATCGAGCATCGGGTGGATATGAGCAACATAACAATTTGCTGAAGGCGGCCGATGAACTTGTGCGTCAAAGAGGATTTGAATCACAGTTGGACACTCAGCGGCCCTTCATCGCGCCAACAGAGGCAATGATGGGGTACGTCAGTTGGGGGAGCAATGACGGTGCATTCTCTTCTGAGCTCTATCAGCGGCTGAGATTTCGGCCCGGGGCGATTGCGGAGACTTTTGTTTCCACGAGCGGCCGAACGTTCCGCACCACAAGCGGTGGTCAATCGCTGATTGCAGATCTGGTACGACAAGGCGTAACCGGGGTGAAGGGATACGTATCCGAGCCCTACCTCTTCGCCATGGCAGTTCCACCGCTCCTCTTTGATCGCTATCTTGCGGGATGGAATCTGGCCGAAAGTTACTATTGCGCATCTCCGGTATTGAAGTGGAAGGACGTCGTGATCGGTGACCCTCTCTGTGCTCCCTATGCAAAGTCAGCGTCGACGGAGCAAAGCGAGCAGAACGGGGGCACCAAGTAACGCGGTGACAACCCCGAGGGGGATTTCGCGCCCCGGCAGAAGTTGCTGGGCAAGCAAGTCTGATCCCACCATCAGTGCTCCGCCCACGAGCGCGGACGTAGGTAACGAGCGTCCGATCGGCGCACCGACTAACCGACGAGCAATGTGAGGTGCGACGAGGCCGATGAATCCAACGATACCGACACTTCCGACAATCGCCCCCGTGACGACGGCCCCGCAGAACAATGCTGGAGTTCTGGTCTTTGCGACCGATACACCTGTCGATTGGGCCTCGTCGTCGCCGAATGCGAGAGCGTCAATGGAGCGCCTTTGCGCTAAGAACCAAAACAGTCCAAGTCCAACCGCAAGAGTCATGATCGCAGTTCGATCCCAGAAAGCAGGTGTGGTGCTCCCGAATAGCCATCGCATGAGACGAGCAGGGTCATGTCCAGAGAACGTGAGAATGAGCATAAGCACCGCGCTGAGCAATGTGCCTGTGACCACACCCGCGACGATGAGCCGATCTACCGACATGCTTCCGGCCTTTCCTGCAATCGCGAGAACGAAGAGTAGAGCGAGGAGTGCACCGCCCGTGGATAACACAAATCCGACAATTCCTGGCAAGCCCAACGCCAGACTCAGAGTTCCCCCAACGGCCGCCCCGCTTGAGGCTCCGAGCACAAAGGGATCAGCCAATGGATTCCGAAGTACCGGCTGAAACGCAGATCCGACAATCGCGAGTCCGATTCCCGCGACAGTCGCCGCGATCACACGAGGGAGTCGAATCTCCCACAAGATCGTTTGCGCAGTTGATCCTGTGCCCGGGCCAGCAAGCAACGCGGAAAAAATCTCGCCAACCGAAATCGATGCCGAGCCGCCGATGGCGAGGTGGACCAGAATCACCACGAAGAGGACGGCGGCAAACAGCCCTAACCCCCAGCGAGAAGGTGGGCGGAAATCGGGCACGGGAGGATTATAGCGGTATCCTTTTTTTGTGAAGACGTTGGCGCTGGCGGAACGTACTAGGCTCCTGAAACCGAGCCCCACGCTTGCGATTGCGAGCCGCGCCAAAGAGTTGAAGGCGGAAGGGAAGGACGTCCTTTCGTTGAGCGTCGGCGAACCTGATTTCAACACGCCGGATTCCATTTGCGAGGCTGCGGTTCGAGCATTGCAAGACGGGCACACCAAGTATGCGCCCTCAAGTGGGATTCCTGCCCTCCGACAAGCCGTCGCAAAGAAGATGTCGGAAGGTGGACTGCCGACCGAATCCAACCAAGTGGTAATTTCTTGCGGAGCTAAGCACGCGCTCTACGAAACTCTCCAAGTGCTGGTCAATCCGGGAGACGAGGTGATCTTGATTGCCCCCTATTGGATGACCTATGCGGACCAGATTGAGCTTGCGGGTGGTCGACCCGTTGTTTGCTCAACCCGGGCGGAGGATGACTTTGCTCCGGAAGTGGATGCAGTCCGAGACCTCATCACCGATCGAACAAAAGCCATCATTCTCAACTCGCCTTGCAATCCAACCGGTGCGGTTTTCCCTCGAGAAACCCTGCAAGCAATTGCCACCTTGGCCACCGAACGAGGCGTGTGGATCATCAGTGATGAGATCTACGAAGATCTTATTTACGAAGGTAAAGCGACACGCGTGGCGGCCCTTGACCCTGCATTTGCGGCAAACACGATTACGATTAGCGGTTTCAGTAAGTCGTACGCGATGACCGGATGGCGGTTGGGCTATTCCGTGTCTCCGTTTCCGGTCGCGAAGGCACTCAGCAACCTTCAGGATCAGGTAACCAGCAACGCCACCTCGTTTGCCCAGTACGGTGCTCTCGCGGCAATGGATCTGCCAGTACAAGAACTTGATGCGATGCGCGCATCCTTCTTGGCGCGACGCAACCAGATTCTGGATGGACTGCGGAGCATTGAAGGGATTCAGGTTCGTACGCCTCATGGTGCGTTCTATGCCTTTCCGGATGTGTCAGCGTTTCTGCGTGATGGAGAAGATGACGTCACTCTGGCATCGAGATTGCTGGAAGAGGCGTATGTAGCCGTTGTTCCCGGCAGTGTGTTTCAAGGGTTTGGACATCTCCGCCTGAGTTACGCTACGAGCCCGGCTGAACTTGAAAAAGCCGTCCAACGCCTTGGCGACTGTTTGGCCCGCCGCTCATGATTCCGAAATCCGTACCCATCAAAGACGAACGAATGTTCCGCATGGCAATGCGTCATGTGTCGGCCACGAATGATCCAATTCACGAAAGTTACGAGCGTTTGGAATATCTCGGGGATGCGGTATTGGGCCTGATTATTGCCCAGTATTTGTACGAGAATCATCCGGATTGGGATCAGGGGATTATGAGCAAGGCGCGAAGTAGCGTTGTTCAGGAGATCACTCTGAGCGAGGCGGCCCTCCGTATGGGTTTGGAGCAATACATCGAGCTAAGTGCGAACGAGGAGCAAATGGGGGGTCGAACCCGGCCGGCTGTACTTTGCGATATCTTTGAAGCGGTGATCGGAGCGATCTATCTTGAGTCCGGCTTTGAGAAGGCACGATGGTTCGCCTTGGAACAGTTGCAGCCCTATTTGCGTCGAGTAAGCACCGGCGACGTCAATCCGCATGACTTCAAGTCGAAGTTGCAAGAGACGGCGCAGGCGATTTGGCGAATATCACCGACGTATAAAGTCGCAGCGGAGAAAGGTGCGGCTCACGATCGGCGTTTTACTGTTACGGTGGTGTTTGACAATGAGGTCATCGGAACAGGTCATGGTCGAAGCAAGAAAGAAGCGGAGCAGGACGCCGCGAGGGATGCCCTTGAAGCAATTCATCGGGCCCAGCGCGCAAGGGAGATGGCCCAGCAATCTCACTTGGAATAGTGAATGTAACCCTGTCATTGGTGCCAGAAAACCGCAAACCTGTATCCCGATTGATTCTGTAATGGCACAGGAATTGTCTAAACTAGCATGGGACACAACTATGTGCCCTTTCTCAATACGTTGAGAACTGAAATGGTGAAGGAAAAAATGAAAGGAATGAAATCGGGTGTGGTTGCCCTGGTAGTCATTGCGCTTTGCGCTGTGGCAACTGCACGAACGGAGCCGAATTCGTTTTTGAATCGGCCAGCTTCCACAGCGCAGGCTCTCAAAACGCAACTGATGGCAGATCGCCAAGTGATGGATCGCTTCATGCGGCATTTTGGAATGACGCGCGAACAAGTCCTTGCGATGGTGAGCGATCTCTCCCTTGCGCGTTTGCCTCAAGACGGTGTTTATCTCGTCTACAACTGCAGCGAGAACGAAGAGATTAGAGCGCGTGTGATGTATTACAAGAAAGGCACGCTCGTCTGGGTTGATCGCATGGGAACGCCCGTTCTCAAGGCTTCCTGTGGCAATCCGATGGTTCGAGGAAGCGACGCCAGTGGCGTGCAACCAGGGACTGCGACAGTTGCGCCGACCGCAACTGCTCAGACTCGTCCTATGGCTGCTCCGGGAGGCGAGACGATCGTGATGTCCGCCGAAGTGGAGGGCGCAATGCCTGGACTTCCGGAAGCCTCTCCCCTCACGTTCAACGCGGGTGCGGCACCTTTGGCTCCTACCTTGTCCAGCAATCGGGGTGGAGGAATCGGAGCGTTTGCCGTTCTTCCTCTCGTAGGCGGATTACTCGTTTCTCGCGGCCGGAATAACCCGCCACCGCCGGTGCCGGAACCGACCAGCATGGTCGCCCTCGGGCTCGGTGCGACGGCTCTCGTCGCTCGTCGCCGAAGGAAATCGTAAACCAAGAAACAACCTTCACCAAACCCCTCCAGTACTAAGCCTGGAGGGGTTCTTCAATTAACAAGCCTTAGGCTACACGACCGGCAGTTCGGCGTCAATGGCCGTGTTGAGGCTGACACCTGATAAAGATCCAGCCGTGACGATATTCTCCAGCCGGACGCCAAATCGACCCGGTAGATAGATACCGGGCTCAATGCTGAAACAGTCGCCTTCTTGAAGCGGGGAGGTGTTGTAGCTGGCGATGTCCGGTGCTTCGTGAACGCGGCGACCGATGCCATGCCCCGTTCGGTGGACGAAGAACTCTCCGTACCCCGCATCCTCAATGACTTTACGGCAGGCCGTATCCACTTCCGCCGGAATCGCCCCAATCTTCGCTGCCTTCACTCCGGCCATGTGCGCGGCATACACCGTTTGGTAGACCTTCTTCTCGTCGTCTTCGGCATGAGAGATTGCCGCAACCCGCGTGATATCGGCCTGATATCCGTGCCAGTCGCAACCAAAGTCAATGACCACGATGTCGCCGGGGATAAGCATTCGCTCGTCATTCAAATGGTGGGGTTCAGCCCCCGCGGGGCCGGATCCCACGGAGCAGAAGGTGGGCTTTGCTCCCTTGCCGGAAACCAGACCTCTCACATGCGCCTCGATTTGGAGTTCCGTCTGTCCTGGGGCGAGCCAGCCTCGAACCTCCTCCCACACTTCATCAACCACCGAAGCCGCCTTACGGAGTAAATCAATCTCGGCGGCGTCTTTCTGCCGCATTAGCTGGCTCACATACTCGCCTGCCGTCTCGAACTTGGCATGCGGTAGGGTGCGCTGCATCAAAAGAAGGTGCTTCGCCCAGTATTCATCGTCGACCGCGATGTGGCCATTCTCGGCACCCCAATCCTTCATCAGGCCGGTGAGAATCGTATAGGGGTCTTCGCCATCGCGCCACCCCCGCACATCGGTGATCCCCGCACGGGTGGCTTGGGTTGCGCTCAAAGCGGGGCAAATGAGGGCCACCGATCCCGAGCAATGAATCGCGAGTGCCAGAAATCGTTCATGGGCTCCTTCGCCAAACCCGGTCATATAGTCCATCGTGATCGGGGCGTTCAGCAGGGCTACGTCCACTTTTGCGGCGGTAAGCGCAGAGGCCAAGCGGTCGGTTCGAGTTTGAGTGAGCATCCTGATTTCAGTATACGAGACCCGTCTCAGTTCGGAATCTGCTGGTACCATCGTAGATGGACTGCCGGATCGTCTAAGGGTAGGACACCGGTTTTTGGTGCCGCATGTCTAGGTTCGAATCCTAGTCCGGCAGCCAACTCCCAGACCGTTCTCGGTCTGGGAGTGCACCTTTCCTTTCGACCTCTGCACACTTTTTGATCTCTTGCGTCGCTACAATGCGATTGATGGCCCGCAAGAAGCGCGCTTGGATTTGGTGGACGGCGGGCGGGGTAGCCGCCGTACTTGGCCTCGGTTACGCATTGTTCGCGCAGACGGGCATCCCGCATTACTACTTCGCCGCCCCGGAAATCTATGCCCAAGCGAAGGCTCTTGGCGTCCCGATGACGGCGGAAGAGTTTGATCCACTTCGCGAAGGTGAGAACGCGGGGCAGGAATACGTTGTGCTTTGCCAGCAGGTGTTGGATGCCCAGGGATCCGTGGGACAAGACGTGGATCGCGATTTGGGCGCCGTGGTTCAAAACGGCGCTGACCGACAGAAAATCCGGGCGCTGATGGAGGAGAAGGGGAGACTCTTTGCGCCCTTGCTCGACCAAATGGAGGAATTGAGTCGAGTCCCAATATGCCAGATCCCGCGCGACTACGACGATCCGGTGGTGTTGCTTCTGCCGGAACTTGCTTCGATCAAATCGATGGCTAAGGAACAGATGAATCTTGCCGTGCTGGATGCGCTGGACGGGCGCCGGACGCGAGCAACAGAAAGAGTCCGTAGCGTCGTACGGATGTCGGATCAGATTCGGCAGGGACCGCTCCTGATTGAGTACCTCGTTGCAACGGCCTGCCACAACATCGCGATCAAGGCCGCGCAGCGATGCCTTGCCGCCGACCCTCAAGGCGCGGCCGAATACGCAAGCGCACTCTTTGAGAACGAAGAACGGGAGCGACAGATTCCGCGAGTCCTTCGCAATGAGATGTACTACTTTGTGGCGACCATGAGGAACTATGACCCTCGAGCGCTGCATCTGATCATCGAAGGAAATGCGACGCCCCTCGATTCCATCCAAAAGGATGGGCTGCCCAACCAGATGTACAACCGGGCAGCGATGGCTTACGGACTAGAAGCATATATGCCGATTCTCGAAGTGCTGGAAGAGAACGGGGATCAGTTCGATCGGGACCGGGTGGGAGAAGCACTGGGAGACTTCTCGGCCCGCATGGTGTCCCCAAGGCACGGATTGCAGAGGACGGTAGCCGTGCCTGCGGAAGTGTTGCTTCCAATGTTTGGACGCATAGGCGAAGAGTTGACGGCGTTAGAAACGAGGGAAGCGTGCCTGAAGACGCTTGCGCAGTGGGTGCAGTCAGGGCAGCGGCCGACCACCGTACCCGCCGATCCGTTTTCGGGCGGGCGACTCAAGTTGCGGCAAGAAGGGCAGACGCTGATTGTTTATAGCTTCGGCAAGAATAAGAAGGACGACGGCGGAGTACCGAACAGAGCGGAGGATATTGTCGCTCATTACACACCCGGAGAGTGGTGGCGATGAACTTGATTTCGTTCTTAGTTCTGGCTCAACCAACTGGTGACCCGCATCAGATCCACTTCCGTCAACTCATGTCCGGCGGAGACGATGCTCATCTCGACTTCTGCGCCGCCCCGCTGCAGGTCGGCGGCCAGCGACTCCGCACTCGCCAAGGGCAGAATCGGGTCAAACCGCCCCGACGCTAAGAGCACGCGCTTTCCGTTAAGGCGTTCTGCCCGCGAATCTGGGTCAATCATCATCGCGCGGAGCAGTACAACTTCGTCCACCAAGGAGGGATGCAACCGGAGCAGGCCGTGGGCGATATTCGCTCCATTGGAATAACCCATCACGCCCCAAGGCTTGTCCGTGCCGATTCCTTCGGCTTTTCGGTCACGAATGAACTGCCCGAGTTCATCAATTCGCTGGTAGTAGTCTGGAATGTCAAACTCGCCTTCCGCGAATCGCCGGAACCAGCGAGGTCGTCCATTTTCGAGAACTGGTCCACGCGGGCTCACGAGGTGTGCGCCGGGAAACAACTGTTTGCCGAGAGGTACGAGGTCGTTTTCATCGGCACCAGTGCCGTGCAATAAGAGCCAGACCCGGCCCTCGCCTTCGATGTGGACGAACGGCCAACTCATGGCAAGGACACTCCCTGCGGGGTCGTAAAGTGAGGAAGTTTCATGCTGATCTCTTCTCGTCGGGGTTCCAACCACGGCGGCAAGACGAGACGCTCACCCAACGATTCGGGCGCCTCATCCACGGCAAAACCAGGTTGGTCGGTGGCGATCTCGAACAATATGTGTCCGGGCTCGCGGAAGTAAACACTTCGGAAATAGAATCTTTCGATCTGCTCGGTGGGCTGGAGGCCCGCTGCGATTGCCTGCGTTCGGAGAGCCACCTCGGAGGCATCGTCTTCGGCCCGGAACGCCACATGGTGCACCGTTCCGACTCCTGTGAGGGTGTAGCCCAAGCCTTCGGGCCGCTCAAGATCAACCAGTTGGTGAGGACGGCCCTCGGCGACGGCCAGCCGGATTCGTCCGTCTTCCTCGCCGACGCGTCTAAACCCCCAACTTTCCACAAGGAACCGTTCGGAAACCGAAGGGTCAGCCACCCACAATGTGGTGGAGTGGAAGCCTCTGAGCGCAGAATCCGCCGGAACTCCGCCCCCCTCGTAAGGCACGAATCGATCATCCGGGTTGGACTCGATCAACTCGACGATCATCTCGTCCGGGTCAAGAAG
This sequence comes from Fimbriimonadaceae bacterium, assembly GCA_019638835.1. Lineage (GTDB taxonomy): Bacteria > Armatimonadota > Fimbriimonadia > Fimbriimonadales > Fimbriimonadaceae > JAHBTC01. The sequence goes on along the minus strand of JAHBTC010000069.1, from coordinate 4,562 downwards.
CGAAAGGTAATTCTCGCCAAACCGAGTACCCTCCTCAAACGCAACTCCGGCTTCGGTCAAACAGTTGCGCCAGTAGTCGAGATGCCCCGTCGGTACGGTGTAGGCAGTGGCGGCGGCTTCGCCTAATCCGGTACGGCCCCGATACTCGCTGGGCCAAGGGAAGAAGGTGATGATGCTCCCCGGGGTGCCGTGGGCGTCTCCATAGTACAGGTGGTAGATTCCGGGGTCGTCTTGATTCACCGAGACCTTCACGAGTCGCATTCCGAGGAGGCCCGTGTAAAAGTCCACGTTCCGTTGCGGGGTGCCGCACATGGCCGTGATGTGGTGAATTCCTTGTGGTGTCATGCTTGATTCAACACATGAAGACCCCAACTTGTTGCATATGCAACTAATGCCTGTGCCAAATGGGGCAAAAATGTTGGTCTTATGTCCTTTGCGTTGTCCGGATCGGGCGCGGTCGGGCCCCATTGCTCTCCCAAGCGATCTGTACCAATTATGAAGGACACGCAATCTTGCGGGGTTGCGTCGCCGCCTGAACGTCCCAAGGCTGCCCCAAATTGAAGTCGGGGCGACGTGAGTGATTCACGCCGCCCCGGGTCCGATTCCGAACGGAATGCTTAGTTGCGTCGGCGTCGCGCAAAGGCGAGGAGGCCCGCACCCAGAGCGATCATCGTTGCTGGCTCCGGCACGGCCGCCGCACCAAACTGGCTGGTGGTGATGTCGCCGTTGAGCGCAGCGTTGCCCTGCGCAACCGCCCAACTGATGTTGTTCAGGGAAAGGTTGAACACGTAGAAGCCGTTCGAACCAGGATTCGTCGTGCTCGTGTTCTGGAAGATTCCCGTGAAGGAACCCGTCACCGAGGTCGGATCAACGGTGTCACTGACGATCAATCCACTCTGCGGCGTGCCGACAAGTCCGCCGAACGTGGCCGAGTAAGAGTACGAAATGAACGTGCCTGCGGTGTCACCGGCGGGGCCACCCGTATTCGGGGCGTTCCAAAGTCGAGCGTAGTCCGTCGCGCCCGCGTTCAGACCCGTGACGGTCAAAACGAACGTGTCGTAGTTCGTATCTGTCCACGCGCCCGATCGGGAGATGTGGGTGTTGGCGTTGTCATCGTATAGTTGAACGAAGCCCGTGTTGGTGTTGTTGGGGTTACCCCAGCCGCTGTACCACCGGTTTCCTCCCGGGTCATCCTTCGGCAGGTTGTTGGTGTTCTCTTCAGTCGTGAAGTACCAGGCGGTGCCAAAGAAGTTGGCGTCCGAGCCGAACGAGCCAACGCCGTCCACGACGTAAGCGTAGTGATCGCGTTGGGCCACGGCGTGGGGGCCGCTCACCGCATTCTGCTGGTTCTGAGCATCGGCGAGTGTCGCGTACTTCGTGATGGTGCCGTCGTAGCCGATCGTTTCCGTAAAGGCGAAGAATTGCGCTTGCGAAGCCGCAGTCACCGAAAGGGCTGCGGTCAAAAGGATGACCTTATACATAGGGTTTGTCTCTCTCCCTTCCAACAAGAAGGTACAGGAAAGTATGGACATGACGAAGCAAAGGTGACGTTCGGCCAATTACGAGTTTTTGGGAATCACGGCAACGATAACAGGTTCCCGGTGAAGAATCTGGTCTCAAGGTCTAACATATGTAAATGGCGGAGTGGATTGTCGGTCAGACTAAGGGCTTAGAGTTGCGTTCGCAACTAAAAGTTGCCGTTATCGGTTTTGGCAATCAGGGCCGTCCGCACGCGCTGAATCTCCATGATTCCGGTGCTTCGGTGGTTGTTGGCCTACGCCCTGGCAGCCCTTCAGCGGAGGGAGCAGTCTCCGCAGGGTTGCGCGTCACCGCTATTCCCGAGGCGGTCAAGCAATCCGATCTTGTGATGGTCGCAACCCCGGACGAAAGTATGGGTTCGCTGTATGAAGAGTCAATTGCGGCCCATCTCCGGCCGGGGCAAATGCTTCTTCTCGCGCACGGGTTCAACATCCACTTCGGGCGCATCGTGCCTCCGAGTCTGGTAGACGTCGGCTTGGTTTCGCCGAAAGGCGCGGGCGTCTGGGTGCGCGACTCTTATCTCAAGGGTTCCGGTTTGCCGGCGATGGTTGCGGTCCATCAAGACGCTACGGGCCATGCCTGGGAACGAGTGATCGAGTACGCGGAAGGGATCGGGTCTGCGAGGGCGGGACTATTGAAGACCACTTTCCAAGAAGAGACCGAGTGTGATCTCTTCGGAGAACAAGCCGTTCTGTGTGGCGGCATCCCCGCACTCATCCGGGCCGGGTTCTCCACGCTCGTGGAAGCGGGGTACTCGCCGGAGGCCGCTTGGTTCGAGACTGTCTACGAGGCGAAGCTGATTGTAGACCTCTTGATGGCGAGGGGCGAAAGAGGCATGCGAGAAGCGATCTCGAACACGGCCGAGTTTGGTGGTGACCTCGCCGCTGACCTTTTGGTGGATCAAGACGCACGGATCAAGATGCGGGGAATCCTCGATCGGATTCAGTCGGGGGAGTTTGCCGACAATTGGCTAGCGGAAGCGGCCAACGGGATGCCCCGCCTCCATGCCGCCCGAACGCGAGCGGTAACCGACGTGGCGCGTGATTCTGTCCTGCGCGAAGTTCCCAGCCTGGCCGAGCGGCTTGGTGCACAAACTGCGGAACCGAAGCCAGACTCGGTACAATAGGAATCACTATGCCCAAGGAAGGGCAAACCACCGCAACGCGACGGAAACCCGCCGCCGCAAGGATCGCTTCTGCGACGAAAAAACCCGTGGCTTCGGCGCGCAAGACCGATGCATTTGGCCTCGTGTGCCTCGCGCTCGCATTAACGCTCGGCGTCGCTTTGGGCGTGGGACAAGCGGGATTGCTCGGGGACGGAATGGCTGACCTGTTCCGGGCACTGCTCGGTAAGGCGGCGTGGGCATTACCGGTGGCTCTCGCAGCGATTGGGATCCGCGCTCTGGCAGGGAAGCCAAATTTCGCCGCATCACACATTACGATCGGCGCGGCTTTGATTCTCGGGACGGTAACGGCGTTCTTTGCGCAGTCTCTCAACGGCGATTTCTTCGATCCAACCGTGATGTCCGGCTCCGGAGGATACGTTGGGGCCGTGTTCGGATGGATTTTCGGAACGCTCCTTGGGGTCGCGGCTCCCGTTGGTTTGATCCTGATGGGACTGCTTGGCGTCCTGTTGGTGATCGACCAGCCTTTGCGGGAGTTCCTGCCGAAGCGATCAAATCCCGAGCCCAAACCGATTCTCAACGATAAGCCCGAGCGACGCAAGCCGTTCGCAGCCGTTGTTATGCCGGAACGCGAGCCAATCACGACGAGCCCAGAAGCCGTCGCGGCGGCTCCGGTCAAGAAAAAGCCGATTTTCCGCGAACCGGAACCTGCTCCTACATTGCAGACCGAGTCACAGGCCCCGCGCGAGGGATACGAATTGCCGCCCATTTCGCTTTTGGAAGCGGTCAATGCGAAAGGAAAACGCGACCCGAAAGAAGTCCAGCGGAACATCGAGATCCTAGAGGCGACTCTTGAGCAGTTTGGGGTTGACGCCCACGTCGCCGAGGTCGCAAGCGGCCCGACGGTCACACGATACGAGTTGCAGGTTGGCCCGGGTGTACGCGTGAACCGGGTTACGAACCTGAGCGACAACATTGCGATGGCTCTTGCCGCTCCGAGTGTCCGCATTGAGGCCCCGATCCCCGGCAAGAACGCAATCGGTATTGAGGTGCCGATGAAGCAACGGCAAACCGTTGCCCTGCGCGAGATGTGCGATAGCCTTGAGTTCCATAACGTCGAAGACAAACTTACGGTCGCGCTCGGCAAGGACGTTTCTGGGGCGCCAGTTTACGTGGACCTCACGCGGATGCCGCACGTTCTGATTGGCGGCGCAACGAATAGCGGAAAATCCATCGGCCTCGCCACGCTCATCATGTCGCTCATCCTCCGGCGGACACCGAAGGAAGTTCGCATGGTGCTGATCGATCCAAAGCAAGTCGAATTGTCGTTCTTTGATGGCTTGCCGCACCTCATGTGTCCGGTCGTGACCGATGTGAAGGAGGCGGCGGGGGTGCTACGCGCCGTGGTCCGAGAGATGGAACGCCGGTACAACATGTTCAAGGAAGGGCAGGTCCGAAACATTGACGGGTGGAATGCCAAGGCTTCCTACAACGACCGGCTCCCCTACATTGTGGTGGTCGTGGACGAACTCGCCGACCTGATGATTCAGGTGGCGAACGAGGTCGAAAACTCCATCTGCCGGCTTGGGCAATTGGCGCGCGCCACCGGGATTCACCTTGTCATTGCGACCCAGCGACCAAGCGTGGACGTCATCACCGGCACGATCAAGGCGAATATCCCGAGTCGAATTGCATTCGCGGTTTCCTCCTACATTGACTCACGGACGATTCTCGACTCCGCCGGTGCCGAGGAGCTAATCGGGCGTGGAGACATGCTTTACCGGCCGATTGGGGCGGGCAAACCCGCGCGGATCCAAGGGTGTTACGTTAGCGAGAAGGAGATCGAGGGCGTCACGCGGTTCTGGCGTCAACAGGAGGGCCCGCGCTACATCCTGAAGCC
>JAHBTC010000068.1 GCA_019638835.1 Fimbriimonadaceae bacterium | reverse complement strand
TTGCGGTATTCCGGTCGGAAAGAATCGTCGACCACAAATGGAAACTGAGCGAGAATCATGTGGTAGAAGTCTCGCCAAATCAGCTCATTCAACCATTTGGTCGCCCCCGGGTTATTCTGGGAGAGCGCGAGACGGACACATTCGCGAACACTGATCGTTCCGTGGCGCAAGTGAACGCTAATCATGCTCGTTCCGTGGCGGTCAGGGAAGTCTCGGGCTTTTCCATATTCAGGCATGACCTTCTCAAATCCCGCCAGTGCCTTCTTCGCACCGGAGGTCCCCGGCTCAACAATCAGGTCAGACGATTCAAAACCGATCGACTTAATGTCTTGATTACCTCTGGGCTTCGGCAGTTGGTCGGCGGGCCAGAAGCGACTTTGATCTAAGTGGAACTCCGCGTAATCCGCTGGTCTGAGTGCGTTTTTCCACGCCTTCGAATAGGGCGTATACACGCGGTACGGGCTACCGTCGTCCTTGACGATTTCGTCCCTTTCGAAGACCACGCAGTCCTTGAAAGTCGTGAATCCACATTGGGATGCGACAAGCATCTTCGAAACGGATTCGTCCCGCCGCAACGCGTACGGATCGTCGTCATGATTGGCGTAAACATGTTCGACTCCCAGCTCCTTGGCGAGTTGAGGAATGATTTCAACCGGATCGCCGACGCGCGTTATGAGATCGCTTCCCCGATCACGCAGGTTTGTAGCGACCTCGTCCAGGGACTGATGGATGAAGGTGAGGCGTCGGTCATCTCTGTCAACCAACTGGTCAAGAATCACTGAGTCGTAGACGAACGCGACCGCGACGCGGTCGTGCTTTGCTGTCGCTTCGCTCAAAGCTCGATGATCCTCAAGACGCAGATCACGCCGAATCCAAACCAGTGCGCCTGACGCCATTGCTCCCGGTACTACGCCGAGAATTGCGGCCAGTCAGCGAGGTCTTGGGTTCCCGAAATGATGTCCGCAACAAACGCACCGAGCCAAGGGCCGAACTTGAAAGCATGACCACTACAAGCCGCCACGACGAGCTCTCGCGGATTGCGCCAAAACACAAAGAATCGGTCATCCAGAGCGTTGGTGTAGAGGCACGGCACGACCTCGACTGCATTCGGTTCGACGTGTTTCAGACGATGTGAGGCCGCCTCAATCGTGCGAGCGATGATAGATTCCTCAACAACGGCTTCTGCCTCTGGGAGGGTGACTGGACCGGGCGAATGTAGGGCAACCTTGACGGTATCGAGCCGGGGCTCATTCGGGAATCCGTACGGATAGTCGCTGGCAGCTTCGATCCAAGCGGGCCCGGTGTGCGTACCCTGGAGGTAAACCGCAAATTGGCGAGTAATCCGAAGGGGGAGTTCAGGAAAAAGCTGTGGCGCCCATGGGCCAACCGCCCAGACAGTAACGTCGTGATTGTCGGCGACCTCGAGTCGTTGCGATTGGTGCTTCGCTCCAGCCCTTAGCGCGGCGACCATCGCAGCCGCACGGCATCGATCTGCGTTCACCCAACCTGCCTGTGGCGTAAAGATGGCGGCTTCACCCTCGTGCCACCGCATGGTTGGGAATCGCTCACAGAGTGCGGGAAGATGGAGCAATTCGAATGGCACTTCGCACTCGGCCAACCCTTCCGCGCCGTGAGAGAGATCGGGATGATCTTCGGGGCCAAGATAGAGGAGCCCGCATTCGTGCACCAATTGTTGGTCGGTAGCCAGTTCCAAGTCACGCCACATCCGATAACCGTCGCGAAGGATTCGCGTCCAAAACGGATTCGGATACGCCTGACGAACGATGCGGCTTCGGCCGTGGCTGGACCCTTCCGTATGGTCTAGTGGCCGAGGGTCAAAGAGATCAACGTGGTGACCTTGCTCGGCAAGCCTCCACGCGATGCAACGCCCCGTGATCCCAGCCCCAGCGACCGCGATTCTCACGGCAACTCCGGCGGCCAAAGCGCGAGGGCGGCGGCCCCATGCAAACCGGCATCGGCCCCGAAGGGGGAGTCTGCTATGGGAATGGGATGACGTTGCCAAAGACAAGCGTCGGCGAACCAATCGGCGCGGGTCACACCGCCACACAAGATTACAAACTGCGGCGCATAAAGCCCTTTGATCTGGCCGAGAAGTTCGCAAAAATCGTCGTACCACAGACGAACATCGTGGGGAGGATTTCCGGCGAGCGAATGCCCTCCGAGCAAGTCTTCCGCTCGCTCCCCACGGATCCGAATATCGTTGATCCGGGGATACTCTCCACGTTGCCCCATCTGGATGCGACCGTGTGCAATCAAGCCACCGCCGACGCCGGTACCGATGGCAAGAGTGAATACCCTCTTCGCCGCCGCTATCGAAGTTCCCGCGTGCCCCCATGCCGTCGCAAGGCCATCATTGAGAGCGATGGACGGAACGGAGATTTCCCAAAACTCTCCTTCTTGCCCCGGCACCAATTCGAGTGATTCCCAAATCTCTCCGGTTGCAGGGTCAATCGTGCCGCCCGCGCTGATGCCAACCCGAGTGACGCCCGATTCACGGATCCGCTCTTCAATCCATTCCAATCGCTCTCGGTGCGTCGCGGGTAATGCAATTCGCTGAACTTCTCCCAAACCAGCGGTAGTCGCAACCGACCACCGGAGCCAAGTGCCACCCACATCCACGGCTCCCACCGGTTCGTCTGCCGGGACTGCGGCTTGTGCGAATCGTTGAGTTTGCTTCACGGGATCATTGATCGCGCCCCCAATGACAACTCCAACGGCGCCAAGGCGCATCGCGGTTTGCACTTGCGCAGGTAGGGCGTAACGCCCTTCGGCCAAAGTTGGGCCCTGAGTGGTCAGGGCGCGGAGTAACTCCCAGTCCGGCCCATTCACCGGCGGCGAGACTTCGGTGTAACCGCCGAGCGTTGTTCCGACAAGGTCTGCTCCGAGCGCGCGGGCTACTTCAGCAGCATGCGGCGTATCAACATCCGCCATCACGATTCTCCCTGCAGTCTTCACCATATGGATGAGATGTGCAAGATTCTCGTCATTTGGTCGGGAACGACGGGTGGCGTCGAGAGCGATTATCTCGCAGCCAGATGCCAACAACTCCTCGACCTCAATCCGGGTTGGCGTAATGTAGACCGGTGAGTCTGGATAGGATCGTTTCACCAATCCAATCACCGGCGCACCGGTCGCTGCTCGGATGGTCCGAATGTTCTCCACCCCTTCGAGCCGCAACACTCTCACGCCCTGGCCGAGCGATGCTCGGGCAAGCTTCAACAAAGTCTGAGGATCATCAAGGGGCGATCTGGGTGTTGCCTGTACGCTAGCCACGAGCGGAGCGTCTTTCAAGACATCCGAAAACTCCTCGCGATTCAAACATCAACCTCCACGAACGTAGGCTCAACTTTCCCCGCCGCTCGGAGTTCATTCGCCGTCCTCCATGCCTTCGCGATATCCTCCACCAACAGCGAAAAACCACCGTCATAAGTCGCGGAGTTCTGGCGCAGGATATAGGCGGGATGCAGGGTCGCCATAATGGCCCGAGAGTAACGCGAACGAAAGAAACCTCCCCTCTCCTTGGTAATCCGAAAATCCGGCTTGATGAGGTTCTTTGCGCTGGGTGCGCCGATGCAGAGGATCACCGTTGGCGCAATCGTTGCGAGTTGGGGCAATAGCCACTGCCGACATGCCGCGACTTCGTCCTCTGAGGGCGGTCGGTTACGCGGCTTACCGGTACTCCAATCCGCCGCGCGGCACTTCACGGTGTTGCAGATATAGACCTGAGTGCGGTCTAGCGAGCATTCGGCCAGAGCACGGTCTAGAAGTTGTCCGGCCCTGCCAACAAAGGGACGTCCGGTCTTGTCTTCTTCTTCCCCCGGCCCTTCGCCTACGAGAACGAGTGGCGATTGGGGGTTGCCTTCGCCAAAGACGACGTTGGTTCGACGTTCGCTCAGGCGGCAGCCAACACATTCTGCCGCACGTACACTCAGAAGATCGAGGCTCAAAGGAGCCCCTGCAAACCGTGTCGAAGTTGGGCATATGCCTGCGGCATATCCTGCGGGATCACGCGTACGTCGCCGACCGTGGTCATGAAGTTGGTGTCTCCGCTCCAGCGGGGCACGACGTGCCAATGGATGTGGACAGGTATGCCTGCGCCCGCCGCCCGACCAAGGTTGATGCCGATGTTGAAACCGTCGGGCTTGTGTGTGTTCTTTAGTAACCGCACACATAAAGAAACCAAATGGTTGATCTCGAGCAACTCATCATCGGAAAGGCTTTCAAGTTCCGCGGTTTGTCGATACGGTGCGACCATCAAGTGTCCGCTTGTATAGGGGTAGCGGTTGAGGATTACGAAGGCTGTGTGCCCCCGGTGGAGAATGAGGTTCTCTACGTCCTTGTCCTGCGCGGGGAGGTCGAGAAAGATGTCACCGCTGCCGGACGTTGGAGACTCGTCCGCCGTTTGGACGTAGTCAAAGCGCCAGGGAGCGAACAGCCTCTCGGGCATGTCCGCTAGTTTGACACGCCTTTGGCGAGAATAATCGCCTCGGCGACTTCCTTCATCGTCTTGCGGGTGTTCATGCTCTGCTGTTGGATGCGTCGGTAAGCCTCGTTTTCGTCCACTCCGGCGTCGGTCATCAGGATTCCCTTGGCTTTTTCCACCAGTTTGCGGGTCTCCATTCGCTCTTGCAGATTCTCGATTTCACCGGTCAGGCGGCGGTTGGCTTCAAATCGGCTCCGCGCTACGGCGATTGCGGGCGCAAGGTCGCTGGGCTTGAAGGGCTTCACCAAATAGCCGTAAACCCCTGCCTCTTGAGCGCGACCAATGAGTTCTTGATCACTATAGGCTGTGAGGAGCACCGTCGGCACGATCGCTTCGTCGGCGAGTTCGCGGGCGGCATCAATCCCGTCTTTCACGGGCATTTTCACGTCTAGTACGCAGACATCAGGGACGAGTTCTCGGGCGAGGTCAACGGCCGCTTGACCATTTTCGGCCTCACCAACGACGTCGTAACCCAGTTTCTCAAGCATTTGCCTCACATCGAGGCGGATAATCGGGTCGTCGTCGGCAATCAGTACACGCAGGCTGCTCATGGGGTGCTCCCGGGCCCCGTTGCCCGCTGAATAGTTCCTAATGATACCGGACGTTGACAGGTCGCTCAGGGCTAAACTGACCTTATGAATCCCGCCTTGCGAACGCTTCTCGGACATTCGATTGACTACGCAGGTCAGTTTCCTCCGGCATCCCTTGATCTTGATGCCGCCCTGCGGGAGTTTAGTGAGATTCGACGTGGTCCAGACGCGTGGATTGTGGACCGTTTCATAGCGAAGTTGGATCAAGCGGAGTCGCTCGGAGAAACTTCGCAACTGCCTCTTGCCTTAGTTGCCGCCACCGAAGAAGGGGCCGTTCGCGACGGAGTTTCGAAGGCGATTGACATTGCCCTCAATCTGGGTGCAACGAGCCTGGAAATTCGCATCCCGGGATCGTTGAACGCGGCAAAGGAAGCCGCAACGACCGCGCGTAAGAGAGCGAGTGCGCTCGATGAAGGACAACTGCAAGTGTTCTTTGAGTTCCCGTGGGATGAGGAACTGACCGATTGGTTAGACGAAGCCGTGAGCGCTTGGGAAGACGCAGGTTTCAAAGCCCGCACAGGGGGCACCACGGCTGAAGCCTTTCCCAGTCCGCTCGAATTGGCTGAGTTCATCTACGTTGCCCTCAGCCTAGAGTCCACAATCAAATTTACGGCGGGGCTACACGAGGCAATCCGATACGGCGACTCCACACTTGGAGTCAAGCGGCACGGATTCCTGAATGTGCTTGGAGGCACGGCCGTCGCCCGGGCGCATGACTTGAACCGCCGGGAGATTATTGAGATTCTTGAGTGTGAGGACACCGCGAAATTCGGGCCGATGGGAGAGGACTTTATGATTGCCGGACACCGGTTGACAGAAGATGATGCGACCGAGTTCCATACCATTTTCGGAGGATTAGGCTCTTGTAGCATCGCGGAACCACTTGACTCGTTGCATCGGCTGGGTTGGCTTGGTGGGGTGAAAGCGTGAAGCCATTTGTCGTGCCCGCAACGGCAAAGAGTTGGGTGGACGTCGCGGCGAATAGTGATTTCCCGATTCAAAATCTTCCGTTCGGGCTTGCAGCGCCGAAGGGGCGCGACGAAACGATGGTAGTCGCAATCGGCGACTATGCGCTTGACTTGCTGATCCTGCTCGACAACGGGTTGATTCCCGAAAGTGAGTTCCCGTTACTTGAGAGTTTCATTGACATGGATCGCGAGAAGTTGTCGGCGTTACGGCAATGGGTGTTCGGGCTTCTGACGGTCGACGACCCACGCCTTCGCGACAATAAGACGGTCTGGAAGAAAGCGCTCATTCCGATTGCGGATGCGAACCTGCAAGTGCCGATCCCGCCCGTCGCGTTTGTCGATTTCTACAGCGGAGTGCATCACGCGCGGAACGTTGGACAGATGTTCCGACCCCAAGGCGACCCGCTTTTGCCTAACTATAAGTGGATTCCAATCGGCTACAACGGGCGGGCCAATACCGTCGTGGTAAGCGGAACCGAGATTATCAGGCCGCGCGTCCAAACCAAGGCCCCCGATGTAGAAGAGCCCGCTTGGGGGCCAAGTCGCGAACTTGACTTTGAACTGGAGATGGGCTACTACATCGGCACCGGAAGTGAGATGGGCCGGCGAGTCACGGTGACGAAAGCCGAGGAGCACATGCTCGGTCTCGTACTCGTGAACGATTGGTCCGCCCGCGATGGTCAGCGATGGGAATATCAGCCACTCGGTCCGTTCCTCGCGAAGTCGTTTGCCACGACGATCTCACCCTGGATCGTAACCCTTGACGCTCTTGCTCCGTTCCGGATTGAGGGAATGGATCAAGACCCGACTCCATTGCCTCATCTCACGCGAACGCCGAACAGCCACTTTGACATTGAGTTGCGGGTGTCACTGCAGTCCGCAAAGATGAAGAAGCCGCAAACGATCGCGAAGAGCAATATGAAGCACCTCTATTGGTCTATCGCACAGCAGGTAGCCCACCAGACCAGCAACGGAACCCCGCTTGACATGGGCGATCTCTACGCCACAGGGACGATCAGTGGTGAGGGGCAGGACGAAGCGGGCTCCATGCTAGAGTTGTCCTGGAAGGGTGATCGGCCCATCAAACTCGATGAAACTGGCGAATCACGTACCTTCTTAGAAGATGGCGACACCGTGATCCTTGAAGGTTGGGGTCAAGGTGACGGATTCCGTGTTGGGTTCGGGCAGGCGAGCGGCAAAGTGAAGTCGGTGACGAAATGAAGGCGAATCGGGAAGACGCACTTGTCCTCGTGGTTGATATCCAGCCCGCGTTTATGGGTGGAATCGTGGACGCCGACCGAGTCCGGGCAAGGGCCGAGTTTCTCGCCCGCGCTGCCAAGACTCTGGAGATTCCAGTTTTTGCCACGGAGCAGTACCGCGAGCGTATGGGCCCTAGCGATGCCTGGGTAGCCGAGTGCGTAACGATCCCCGCCGAAGACAAGATGGTGTTCAGCGCGAACGGTTCAGACGTCATCCGCAAGGCCATGCAGGCTACGGGGCGCAATCAGGTCGTGATCGTTGGTATTGAAAGTCATATCTGCGTTTCGCAGACGGCAATGGACCTCCTTGAGGATGACTATGAAGTGATGGTCGCGTCGGACGCCGTCTCGGCACGCACTCAATTGGCTCACGACATCGCGATGCGACGTCTTGCTGACGAGGGGGTCGTGGAGACACACACGGAGTCAGTTGTGTACGAGTGGCTTCACACCGCAGACTGCCCCGAATTCAAGGCGGTTTTGCCTTTGGTAAAGCAGTTCGCGGGACAGTAGGTCGGTAAGCGACGGTCAGGAGTAGCCGACGATGGTCCCGCGAGACTAGGGATTGAAGTCGGATAGGCCCGAACCTTAGCGTGGACGCAAGGTATCTTGCACGTCCGCGTCAGTGGCACTACGCCTCGGGCGCAAACAATCTAGCCACGGGTGAGGTGCCCCTTCGCAAAGCCAGACGAGGCAAGCGTGTAAAAGGATTCAGGCATACCGACCCGGGAACGGCGGGAAACATGGCAAAGAAATCACTCATTGCGAAAGCAAAGCGCACTCCGAAGTTCAAGGTTCGGGGATACACGCGCTGTAGCCTGTGTGGGCGACCGCACGGTTACAATCGCTACTTCGGCATCTGCCGCATCTGCTTGCGCGAACAAGCGCACCGGGGGAACTTGCCCGGCGTAGTCAAGTCGAGTTGGTAAGGAGCACTCCATGCATAGCGATCCCATTGCGGACATGTTTGCGCGAGTGCGGAACGGGCTTCATGCTCGCCACACCCACGTTGACGTTCCGATGAGCAAAATCAAACTCGAAATTTGCCGCGTATTGGAAGCCGAAGGCTTCATCGGCAACTTCGAAGTCGTCACTGAAACTAAGTTTCCGGTCATCCGCGTGACTCTGAAATACGATCACCGGCAGCGACCGATCATCAACAAACTGCGACGCGTGAGCACTCCTGGTTTGCGGGTTTATAAGGACTCGAAAGAGATTCGCCCGCGACGAAGTGGCTTGGCAACTCGCATCATCACGACCAGCAGTGGCGTGATGACTGACCGAGACGCCCGCCGACGCAAGATCGGTGGCGAAGTCCTTGGGGAGGTCTGGTAAGCATGTCACGAATTGGACTCCGGCCGATTGAATTGCCGAAGAATGTCACCGTCACGGTGGAAAACAACCATGTGAAGGTCAAGGGGCCGAAGGGCGAATTGGAGCAGGCCATCTCGAACCTACTCACGGTCGAGGTTGAAGAAAGCGAGATCAAGGTCGCGCGATCGGATAACAACCGACACAGTCGATCTCAGCACGGACTTGCGCGGACGCTGATCGCCAACATGGTGCACGGCGTGAGTCAGGGCCACCAGAAAGCACTGGAAATTCATGGTGTGGGTTATCGCGCTCAGGCGATGGGCAAGAACCTGCAACTCAACCTGGGCTACTCTCACCCGATCATGGTGGAGCCGCCGGCAGGCGTTGAGTTCGAGATTCAACCCGACGACAAGAAGAAGGTCACGACCATTCTTGTCCGCGGGATCAACAAGGCGGAAGTTGGGCAGGTCGCAGCCGACATCCGAAAGGCGCGGAAGCCAGACCCCTACAAGGGCAAGGGTGTGCGCTATCAAGGCGAAGTGGTTCGCCTGCGACAAGGTAAGAGGGCAACGAAGTAATGGCGGTCAAAACCAGCGCAACGCTACGAAAAACCCGCCATGCGCGGGTCCGCAAGAAGGTGACCGGAACGCCCGAGCGACCTCGCTTGGCCGTTTACCGGAGCCTGAAGCACATCTACGCACAAATCATCGACGACACGACTGGGCGAACCCTTGCGGCCGCCGGCACGACCGAGGGCGACTTGAAGAGCGGTGGCAACCAGCAGGGTGCCGAGGCCGTTGGCAAGACGCTTGGGGAGCGAGCCAAAGCCGCCGGAATCAACCGAGTTGTTTTCGATCGCGGTGGTTTCCGATACACTGGTCGAGTTGCTAAGCTCGCCGAAGGTGCCCGTGAGGCGGGCCTGGAGTTCTAAATGGGACGAAAGGGACCGCGACTTACAGGCCGACGAGCGCCGTCCGCCCGACCGGGCGAGGGGCCGCAGTTAGACGTTCGCGTCATTCGCTCGAACAAGGTGTTTAAGACCACTCGAGGTGGAAAGACTGCTAGCTGGTCAATCCTCGTCGTGGTAGGTGACAACAAGGGCAGCATCGGTCTTGGCCTCGGTAAGGCTCGGGGAATCCCCGATGCCATCCGCAAGGCAGAAGATGCCGCTCGCAAGAATATGTTCCAGTTGCCGATGATCGGTAACACGATTCCGCACGAGGTGTCGGCGCACTACTCGAGTTCGACGGTAGTTCTCCGCCCCGCTGCCCCCGGAACCGGCGTCAAAGCCGGGTCGGCCGTCCGGCAATGCCTGGAAGCCGCCGGAGTCCACGACGTTTTGGCGAAGTGCCTTGGTAGCCGCAACGGAGTTAACGTTGCCTACGCTACGGTTGCCGCTTTCAAGGAACTGATGCCTCCGGAGAAACTTGCGCAACGACGTGGAAAGGACGTGAACGAACTCGTGCCGTGGCTCGCCAAGGCGCGAAAGGAGGAAGCCGAGAATGCCCATGCTTAAGATCACTCTCACAAAGAGCGTGATTAGTGAAGTTCCGAAGAACCGAAAGACCGTCAAGGCTCTCGGTCTTGGAAAAACGGGTCGGTCCGTGATTCAGGCGGACAACCAAGTGATTCGCGGCATGGTTCACCAAGTCAAGCACATGGTGCGGGTCGAAGAAGTCGAGGATCAACCAAAGGCGCAGAAGCGTCGAGATCCGAAGACGGCGTCGGCTGCGCCCGCCAAGGCAAAGGCCGCCCCTAAGACAGCGGCCGCCGCCGAAAAGCCCGCCGCAAAAACGCGGGCCAAAACTGAGGAGTCGGGTGAAAAGGCCGCTCCGAAGAAGCGAACAACCAAAAAGGAGACCGCAGAATGAGTTTGCATGAATTGCGCCCGTCGAAAGGATCGACCAAGCGCCGCCGACGCGTAGCCCGCGGAATTGGTAGCGGCATGGGCAAGACGGCCACCCGTGGCACAAAGGGCCAGAAGGCGCGACGCCAGATCCCGAACTGGTTCGAAGGTGGTCAGACTCCCATTCACCGCCGACTTCCAGTGAAGAAGGGCTTCCGCAACGTCAACCATCTTGAGTTTGCAGTGGTGAATCTGGATGACCTTCAAAATCACTTTGAGAAGGGTGACGAGGTCACGCCGGAGAAGCTTCGGGAAAAGGGCATTGTCGGCAAGTTCAAGGATGGCGTCAAGGTTTTGGCGTTCGGTACGTTGGACAAGAAGATGACGGTGAAGGCCCATCGCTTTAGTGCGACGGCCAAGGCCGCCATTGAGAAGGCTGGCGGAGAGGCAATCGTTCTGTGAGCCTCGGAGGTGCCGTTGCTCCCGGACCGAACATGGTCGGCAAGAAGCAGTTGTCCATCGCGGACACATTCCGGTTAGCGTGGGCTGATCCGGATCTTCGACAACGCCTGACCTTTGTTCTCGCGTGTTTCGCGGCGTATGCCTTGTTGGTACACATCACGACACCGATTCCGGGCGTCTCGCCGAGCGATATGGCGAATCTACTGCAAAACAATCAGTTCTTGCAGATGTTGAACCAATTTGGTGGCGGTGCCTTTCGACGACTCTCGATTATTTCTCTTGGGCTTGGCCCGTACATTACGGCCTCCATCATCCTGCAAGTTTTGACCTATGCCAATCCGGTATGGAAGCAGGAGTTGCAGGAAGGTGGCGAGTACGCCCGTAAGCAGCAGAATCGACGCACACGAGCACTCACACTTGTACTTTGCGTAGGTCAGAGCCTTGGATTCTTCCATGCCATGACCAGTGCGCTTGGTCCGCAATCGCCGCTCAACTATGCGTTGGTTTCTGTCTTCTGGACGGCAGGTTCTATGCTGTTGCTTTGGATGGGCGAACAGATCACGGAAAAGGGCATCGGTAACGGCGTCTCGCTCCTGATCTTCATGGGAATTGTGATCTCCATTCCTAACCTCGTCAACATCATTTACACGAACTTTGGGGTGGCGATCAACTGGTGGCAAATCCTGTTCATCCTCGCGGTATTTGGAGCCACGACTTACTTTGTAGTGCTCTTCACCCAAGCTCAGCGCCGAATACCTATCCAGCACATGAGACGGAATTACGGTACGAAGCAATTGGGTGGGCAGACGAGTTATCTTCCAATCTCCGTGAATATGGCGGGAGTCATCCCCATCATCTTTGCGGTCGCATTGATCTACATGCCCTCGCAGGTTGCAGGCGCAATTCCGGCCGGCACACCTTTGCACGACACTTTCCAGTCGGTTGCCCTATTCCTCTCCCCGAACTTTACGCGGTGGGAAGGCTTGGTTGGCGCGCTCGTCTACACGCTGATGATCTTTGGATTCACGTTTGTGTGGAATGCGATGACGTACAACGTTGAGGACATCGCGAACAACCTCAAGCGGGCAGGAAGTTACATCCCAGGTATCCGACCCGGCAAACAAACTCGCGACTTCTTGAACGGTGTCATTACTCGGGTCACCTTCGTTGGCGCGCTCTTCCTTGCGGCGGCAGCCTTGACCCAGTACATCTTCCCCGTACTAGTTCCGGGCATTCCGAACCTCGGGTTGCTCGCTGGTACGTCGCTTCTCATCATGGTTTCGGTTGCGTTGGAAACGATGCGCCAGATTGAAGCCAACCTCCTCGTCAAGCAATACGGAGGCTGATCGAATGCCATTTCGGCTGATTTTGATCGGCCCACCTGGCGTTGGAAAGGGTACGCAGGCCGCGCTCCTCGAAGAGCATCTCAAGGTGAAGCCGCTTTCATCGGGCGTGATTTTTCGCCAAGAGATTGAGGCTGATACCGATCTGGGGCAACTCGCCAAGAGTTACATTGACCGGGGTGAACTTGTACCGAATGGCGTGACCATCCAGATGATGATCAAGCGACTCCGCAGCGATGACGTGCGCCGGAACGGTTTTGTTCTTGATGGGTTCCCCCGAACGGTCCGACAAGCAGAGGCACTTGATGTCGAACTCCAAAACGAGCAAGTGGTCTTAGACCGCGTCATTCTGCTTTCCGTAAGCGATGAAGTCGTCGTGCGACGTCTCGCCGGAAGAATGGGCTGCACAAAGTGCGGCGAGATCTATCATTCAACCAACAAGCCTCCTGCGCGCGAGGGGCTCTGCGACAAGTGCAACAGCCAGTTGCTTGTGCGAAAGGATGACAACCCCGAAACAATCCGAGAGCGACTTCGTATCTTCCGGGAAGAAACGGCTCCTGTCGCCGAATACTACCGAGCGCAGGGATTGCTCAAAGACGTGGATGCGGCCGGAGATGCCGTAGACGTTTACGCGCTCTGCACCGAAGGGTTAGTCAGTTGATCGTCCTCAAGCGAAGCAACGAACTTGATCTCATGCGTGAGGGAGGAAAAATCCTCGCCGCGACGATGAGAGAAGTGAGTGGGGCAATCGTTCCCGGCAAGACTAGCCCGAAAATGCTTGACGAGATCGCTCGAAAGAAGATCCAGGGGAGTGGGGCGGAACCCAGTTTCTTGGGTTACAAGGGATTTCCGGCGAGCGCATGCATCAGCGTCAACGACGTCGTTGTTCATGGGATTCCCGATGACACACCTCTTCAGGAAGGAGATATAGTCGGCCTAGACTTTGGTGTGTACTACAAAGGTTTCCACACCGATAGTGCATGGACGTTCCCTGTCGGCAAGATTTCGGCAAACGCCCAACGGTTGCTCAACGTCACGCGCGAGTCGCTCTATCAAGGGATTGCGCAAGCAAAGGTCGGCAACATGGTTGGCGACATCTCGCACACCGTTCAGAAGTACGTCGAATCTATGGGCTACGGAGTGGTCCGTGATCTCGTCGGTCACGGCATCGGTAAGCGACTTCATGAAGAGCCGAGCGTTCCGAACTTTGGAAAGCCGAAGCGCGGAGAAAGGCTACGTGCCGGAATGACGATGTGCATCGAGCCGATGGTCAACGAGGGGACGTGGCGGGTGACCACAGACAGCGATGGCTGGACCATGCGAACTGAGGACGGTAAACTGAGCGCACACTTCGAGCACACCGTCGCCATCCTGCCAGAGGGACCAGAAATTCTGACAACCGATGACGAGGGTCTGCTCTAGGAACCTCAAGAATCACCCATGGGCCGACGACGTCGAGAGTTACAAAAGAAATCAAAGACCGGAGGGCATACCGGAAAGGAAGATACCGTCATCTTTGACGCAATCATCCTTGAAAGCCTCGCAAACGCGCAGTTCCGCGTTCGAATCGTGGATACCGACCACGAAGTACT
>JAHBTC010000067.1 GCA_019638835.1 Fimbriimonadaceae bacterium | reverse complement strand
TTCCGCCGACCGCCGGTCGGAAGTCTTCACCCCGAAACTCTTCCAGCAAGAAAGATGGATGGACTTGGTCAAGGGGTCGACGGTCTCCAGGGCGGGTCGTTGGGGCACCGAGATTTGCTCGTTTGAGGCCGGGAGAGACGACGAAAGTTTGGCCGGCATCCGTGGTGAGTAGTGACGGATCAATCGTTCGAAACTCCGACTCGTTCGAGGCTTTCCAGCGAACTTCGAGTTGCAGGTCGCCGTCGTTGTGCATCAGAAACAAGGCGAGGCCGGATCGTCCGACGGGGAGTCGGTACTGCCCTCGGTAGACCCCGGGAACGACCTCAAACACTGGATCAGTGGTGTTGAGCATCGTCTCGCCACTCAGCGTCATTCGGAGTTTGGTGTTCGTGCGAACCTCAAAGTCGTAAGTCGCAGCAGTTGCAATCCGGAGATTGGTCTTGACCTCGCCATACAAGTTCTGGGAGATTGGCTCGTTCGCCGCATCAAACGGGCCGGCAAGAATTAGTTCGGGGTGAACAAAGTACGCATTGGGTGCTTGACCTTCCACGAGTTTGGGAATGCCTTCAAACGGTTGCTCCAACTGCCAGAGCATCACGGTGGCGCCCTGCGTAGTTGCCTGGCTGGCCAGTACAGCGTAAAGCAGAAGGGAGTGGATCATTGAGTCATCCTCGTAAAAACGTAGTCGCCGGGGGATGTGAACGTGATGTCATTCTCGAATGGTACGTTTTGCGAGCCAGGTGAGAGTTCTGCAGGTGGAGAATCCGACTGGTAGGTCCTTAACGTAAGTGGCTCAAACTTTTCGGCACCAAGGATACGATAGCGGATTCGGAAGTGGCCTGGCCCAATTGCAGAACTCAGGTCATTTACCAGAAGGTCAACTTGGACTCCGCCGACGAGACAAGAGACGTTGGTTTCTCCCGCGCGAATTGTGTAACCGAGAAACCGAACGGGCATTGGCTTTCCTTCTTTGTTGAACCATGCCATTCGGTCGCCGAACAAGCGAATACGGCGCAACTGTTTCGGAGCGCGGAGTGTCTTTGCCTCGAACGTAATGCGGTATCCGGTCCGAACTTCGTTGACGTCGTGAGGGATCTGTTTGTAGTTCCACTGCCAAACGTTTGGGCCGAGGACGGTATTTGAACTTAGGTAGCCGATTTCCGTTGATCGATCGGGGCGGGTCACGTTGATATGAAGTGAGTCTGTGTCGCCCTTTTCTTCGAACGCGAGGTAGATCGGGCCCCAAGCGCCGATAGAAAAGCCTTGCGACTCCAATCGGTCTCCGGCGGCGTCAAATGTCCACACCAGTTCGCCTGCACCGCGCCCTGGAAAGGCACTGTTGTCGATGATTTCGCTGGGAACCTCAAAGATAACCTTCCCCTCGCCATAAGAGTTCTCTTGACTGAAGTCATAAACCTTGCCCCGGTAGACAACGTTTCCCCACCAGACTTTGCGGATCGAACAGGTGTCCGGCGAGAAGACGTATAAAAGACCGTCTTGCTCGCTTGTGCCACCACACCGGACGATCAGTTGACGAGGGCGGTCCTCGAATACCGCCCTGAACGCGGGAGGATCACCAGGGTTCGTTTGGAGGAGAAGGCTTCCTAGCGCAAGAGCGAGCATTTGGTGGAAGGTTACCTATCTGACCTCTTCGTTTCAAAACGTTTTCAGTGAACCAGGTTGTATGCCACGGGGTGCATTGGCTGATATAGTTGAACTGGATCGGCACCGGGCACTTCAAGCATCACAACCAAGCCATAGCCGTGATCCTCAATCTCTCCGACGAACTTTGCCCCTCGACTCGCGAGGTCTGCCATGGTTGCATTCAGGTCGTCGCACATGAAAGATAGAGAGTGGTGTCGCGGGTGCCGATACTCTTTGCCTTCCCAGACACTAAAGGTCGGATGAACACCCAATTCGCTAGGGCCAGTGCGGAAAATCAACCACTCTTCTTCTCCCATTTCGGCTTCTTTCATGGCCACAAAAGTCAATCCCAGAACGTCACGCAAGAACGCTCGCGTCGCGGGCGCATCGTCGGAATAGATCATGAGGTGTACGGAAGTAATCACGTATGACACTCTGCGCGACCTGCACCTCGGCTGTCAATCGGCGTTCAAAGAAATAGAGGTCACGAAGACGATGCCACAAGGAGATAAGCGGAAGTACACCGACAAACAGAAACGGATGGCAAGGCACATCGAGGAAAGTTATGAGGCGGGCGGGGTCTCGGAAAAGGAAGCAGAGAGGCGTGCTTGGGCAACCGTGAACAAGGAAACGGGAGGTGGGCGAAAACCGGGAGGTTCGGGTCGAGGGATGTCCGAAAGTGAAGAGCACCGCCGTCGCTCTGCCGCCGCCAAGAAGGGCTGGGAAACGAGACGGAGGTCAAAGTAACGCATGGAACCTCGCAAGTCGATGATCCCTCCGGAGGACGCATTACCGGAGAATAGTGAAGATCCAAGATGCGATGCCGAAGGCGAGCATGAGCGAATCGCACCATCCCAAGAAGGCAATTCGGTGTTGGATGACTTTCAGGGGAACGAAGAGGTCTCGCAGGATTTGCAGGAGCCGGAGCAGACCGACAACTCTCTCTTCGTTTAAGAGGCCAAGATGATTTGCAATCGCTTAGACCAACGGTGATAGAAGTCGCTATACTGTGTGGCATGAACTGGTTCAAGGGAATCAAGGACAACCGGAAATCCGGGTTGAGTTCGCCCAAAGCCTTCTAATGCGCCTCGGGCTGCTCCCAATGCACCATCTGTATCAAGAATCTCAACGGGGCAACCCATTACATCGCAAAAAATCTGAGCGAATAGTTTCGAGCGAAACAGTGAGGCGTTGCCCGAGCGGATGGTCGAAACTTGTACACCGATTTGCCGCAACACATCCAATCCGTATCGCATCGTAAATGCAACGCCTTCGAGAGTGGCGCGGGAAAAGTGAGTGAGTCCGTGAACACCAGTATCAAGATTTTCGAGTCGGCCGCCAACCGATCGATTGCCGAACAAGCGTTCAGCACCGTTACCGAACGGGAAGACACTCAGCCCTTCACTTCCTGGTGGAGCCGACTCCGCCAAATGGTTGAGCTCTTGATAGGCTTTGCCCGATTGCCGGCTAAGCCAACTATAACTTGCTCCTGCACCGTTGATACACATGAGCACTCCATGGCGCGGTGCGGTTGGCTTATCGGTCACGTGAAGAAACGTGTTTACACGATCTCTTGAATCTCGTATTGGTCTTTCGCTCACCCCGTAAAGAACTCCGGATGTTCCGGCAACGGCGGCGAGGGTGCCGGGAGAAACGACACCGAGAGAATAGGCGTTGTTGGGTTGATCCCCGCACCGGTATGTAATTGGAATGTTGGCAGGCAATCCGGTTGCCTCGCTTGCTTCTGCTGTGACCGCGCCAAATGCACCGATCATTGGCGCAAGCTCCGGTCGAGTTTGCAGATCGCAAACCGCCGACCAAGCCTCGTTGCTGGCCCTTCTAGAGTGGAAATCCCATCCGATCATTTCACTTAAACCGGTGGGGGTTGTTGAGGTGAGTCCGGTCATCCGAAACGCGATGTAATCGCCGGGCAACATGGCACTCCGAACTCTCATAAAGGCATCCGGTTCATGTTCTCGCACCCAATGCATTTTCGCGAGTGTAAAGTTGCCGGGTTCGTTCAGCAGGGCGGCGCGGGATTCGTCGGTGAGTTCCTTTGCAAGGATCGAGCCCGAATCAACTGCCCGATCGTCGCACCAGATGATTGCGGGGCGGACGGGTGCGCCGTTCTTATCAAGAAGGACGAGGCCGTGCATCTGGTAGGCGATTCCCACGGCTTGGACCTGACTCACGAACTCTTGGGGAAGGGACCGAATGGCAGCGACAATCGCGTTCCACCAATCGGTGGGGTCCTGCTCCGCCCAACCTGGCTGGGGAGAATATCTCGGCAACTCGCCGACTTCTGGCCAAGTCGCCGATGCCGCGCTTCGCCCCGTATGAGGGTCATAGAGCGCCACCTTCACACTGGAAGTTCCAAGATCGATTCCAAGAAACATATTCGGATTCGCTTCCAGATTGCCACAACACTGCCCCATGAATGGTTTCGGGGCAAAATGAGCGGATGCGAACCAAGCGATACCACAGCATTTGCCGGTGGACTTTCAATTCGGGGAAGGGAGGGTTTGTCCCCGGCAATATCCGTCCTTCTTGGTCGAGCGACCAATTGAAGTCTGAACACATCCCGTCGCTCATCGCTAAGGAAATTCGTCCTCGTCTGCCGGAAAATGTCGCGCTTGGCTTTGAGTTGCATTACGACAACGAAGTCAATGAAGGAAACGCTCAAGCAGTAGCGGACGCAATGGGCGAGCACGACATCCCGTTGGCCATGATAACGCCCGGAGCACATGGCCATTTCGGATACGGTGGGATCGCGTCACTCGATCCAGAAGAGAGAAAGCGTGCCGGTGATTTTGGAAAAAGGACGGTTGACTTGGCGTACGGCGAATTGCGCCGTGCTTGGGGCGACGTATCTCCTGCGTTCGTGCTTTGGAATGGAAGTTGGGGTTATGACCTTGTCACGCCCGCGATCCGAGAGATGTACGCGAACCTGAAAGACGGTCTCGCCGAGCTTGCAAGATATGAGGCGCAAGCGGGCGGGTTGCTGAATCTCTGTATTGAGCCCAAGCCAAATGAGGGTCACCCAGCGATGATGCCCCCGACAACGGCTAGCGCGATCCTGCTCTGGACGCGGATTGCCGAACAATACGGATTGGATCGTTCTCGATTGGGTGTAAACAAGGAGATTGGTCACAGCGAGATGATCGGACTGGACGCCGTATTCGACACGATTGAAGAGGTTGATGCCGGGACTCTCCTTCACACCCATTTGAACAGTCAGGGTTACAACGACGGGCTACTCGCAGGCGGCCCAGGAAAATACGACATTGACTTTGGAACTCGCGTGAATGGGTTCAACGTCACGCTAGCGAGGATTTTCCTAGACGCCAAGTACGAACGATGGTTTGGTCATGACATGCAACCTCGCCCGTACGACGATGAGAGACAGGCAGTTGAGCGTGTGGTTCGAAGCGTTTTAAGTTGGGAAGCATGCGAAAGAGCCGCTGAGACACTGGATTTGCGCACCCTAGAATTAGCGATGGCAGCCCGCGACACAGCGAAGGCAGAAGACATCATGCGTGCGGCAACCAGCACCGCGCAGAAGCACTTTAACGACCTAATCGCTTAGGGTTGCGATCTTCGGTGATTCCTATTCGTATCCCCTTGCGGATACAATCAATTAGGGGAAGCATATGAATCATAAGGAGCAGGTCGCTCACCTCTGTCGCCGGCTTGCGTTTGGCACAACGATTGAGGAAAGGGAGCGGTTCGATCGGATGTCAATCGCCGACATAACCGACGAATTGTTAGACATCGATAAGGCTGACGAGTTTCCGATTCATCCGTTTGAGTTTTTCTGGGATCAGAACGGCGCATTTCAAAACCAACCTTCGCGAGTCTCCGCGTTTTGGTGTCTGCGCATGGCGTTCGGCAATCGTCCTGCAAAAGACAAATTGATGGTGTTCCTGCATGACCATTTTGCGGTCAGCGGGGTGAAAGTCGAAAATGGCGCGCTCATGCTCGGGTACTTGCAGGCTCTTGAGGCAAACGCAACCAAGCCGTTTGCCGAGATTCTGGAGGCGATGACCGCCGATCCCGCGATGATGTTTTGGCTCGATCTCACAACCAATGTTCGAGGTCGTCCAAACGAGAATTACGCTCGGGAAGTCCTGGAACTCTTTACTCTTGGAGTGGACGGGGGATACACCGAAGAGGACATCCGAGAACTCTCTCGAGCGTTTACCGGATGGAGTATCAGGGTTGCGATCGATGCCGTTGACCCGGAAAGCCGAAAGAATCAACTTCTTGAATATGTGCGCAATGGATGGCCAATCGCAGCCGGCTCATTTGCCGAAGGGCTTCATGATCCAGGTCCGTACAGGATTCTTGGAGAGACGAAGTCGTACGACACCGCCGGCATCTGCGCGAGACTAGCCGCAGACCCCACGACTGCCCGGCATCTGAGTCAGAAACTTCTTGAGTACTACCTGTGGCCGAACCCTGAGCCAAGCTTGGTGGAAAAGTTTGCGAAGGTTTTTCTTGCGGAGAAGGGCAATCTGGTGGAAGTTGTCCGAGCGATTGCCAAGAGCGAGGAGTTTTGGAGCGACCGGGCGCATCGCGCGATCATCAAGTGTCCACTGGATTTCCTGATCCCAATGATCCGCCAATTGGTTACAAAGACCGCCGTTTTCTCTTTGCGTTCGCCTGACGCAAAACTGGATACTCCATTGCCGCAAGCGCTGTTGAATCTCGCTTTGGCACTTCCGACACTCACGAATCGAATGGGGATGCTCCCGCTTTATCCCCCCGACGTCGCGGGGTGGAATTGGGGATCGGGGTGGATCTCCAGTGCGGCGATGCTTGATCGAATCAAGATTGCCGAAGCGTTCACGAACCAGGGTGCAGGTCGTTCCGCGACGGACAACCTCACAGCGCAATCCGTTCGCCGAGGAATCAAGACCAATGAAGGAATGGTTGACATCCTTTTTGAGCTTTTTGACGTGACGGCCGACGACTCATCTCGAAAGTCGTTGATCGATGAGTGTGAGAGGCTGGGTCTTGCTTCTAAGATTGGCAACTTGGACGCGACGAGCGCAGCGCTTCGTCCTGTGCTACGTAGCCTCTTTGCGATGCCCTCATTCCAAATGATGTAGTGCGTTCAACCAGTTGGTTCAACTGCGTGGGCGAAATAGGTTTCAATCTCGAAATCTGACATCGCCGGGTAGGTTTGCCTCAATCCGGCGGAGATTACGTCCAGATAAGCTTGGCTGGGGACGGCCCGATGGTGGAGTACGTCCGTTCGTGTCGTCGAGATTGTCAGGAGAGGCAACCCTTCCATTTCACCGAGGTACAAAATCGCGTTGTATCTCCACGACGGATCGAGGTTCAGAATGCCATCCGAGTTGAGGAAGTCAGCCGAGGCAAGGACAACACTCCCGGCCCTTCTTCCGTTTTCTTGCGCCGCAATATCCTCGAACTGTTCCCAGGTGATGTCGTACGCACGGCCAAGGGAATGAAGTTCGCTCGGCTCCGGATGAAGAAAGGCAGGTGCGCCCCCCCACCGAGTGCTATGTCCCGAGAAGAACAACCGGTGACCCATTTTGATGCCGGACGACCGGGCCGGGGGGGAGGGATCCCTTGCTCCTTTGGCGCGGATTTTTGTACCCGCAAGCCGACCGCCTTCCAAATAGATTCGCAACCTTTCCTCGTTGAGATTCGAACCATACGAAACGTACCAAACTCTCGCGGTCGTGATTTTCTTTTGCGGTGCTCGCCGAACGTACGGGGCCCTCATTCCAACTCTGATTGTCACATGAAGTTCTAGCGAAAAGAAGGATAGCCAGCAATCCCGCCGTCAAAAAGATAGAATCAAAGGGTGTCTTCGGGGGATGAGCGAGAGAATGGCGCAACGTGGGTGACCGCATTAGTCAACAGCCTCCCCGATGCGACGCTTGTCATCTCATCGCACGGTGAGATGCTCCACTGCAACCAGGCCTTCCTTGATTTTTGGAGATTTCCGGAAGAGATTCTAGCAAGTGCCTCCGATGCGGAAGCACTGAAATGGGCTGCCCAACAAACCATTGACCCGGAAGGATTTCTTCAACGAGTGTCGTCCATGTACGAGACCAAGTCGCCTTCCTTCCGCGAGGAGATTGCGATGCGCGATGGTCGTGTACTTGAACGAAACGGATCCTGCATCTACTTTGGCGAAAGTGCCGTCGGTTGGGTTTGGACATTTCGTGACGTTTCTGAGCAAAAGTGTCAGGAGTCGGAAATCAAAACAGCGGCAGCAACAAAGGCCGCGATGTTGGAAGCAGCGCTGGACTGCGTCATCACCATCAACCACGAAGGAATTGTTCGCGAGTTCAATGCTGCCGCCGAGAGAACCTTTGGGTACACGAGAGAATCCGTTCTTGGCAAGGAGTTGGCGATGGTGATTGTGCCTCAGGAACTTCGTGACAATCACCGTGAAGGATTGCGGCGATATCTGGATTCCGGAGAGGCTCGTGTATTGAACCGAAGAATAGAGCTTCCGGCGATGCACGCGTCCGGAAGGATTTTCCCAATTGAAATTTCAATTGTCCGACTACCGATCACGGGACCACCGGTGTTCACTGCGTATCTGCGAGACATTTCGGATCGAGTTGAGGCCGAACAGAGGTTGAAGGAGAGCGAGGAGCGATTCCGAGACCTTGCCGATAACATTCCGCAATTGGCATGGATTGCAGAGTCTGGTACCGACGGCGAGGTGTATTGGTTTAACCAAAACTGGTTTGAATACACCGGCACGACTTGGGAGCAAATGAAGGGAAATGGATGGCAGTCGGTACACCACCCTGAATACGTCGATCAAGTGGTGAAGAACTTTGCTCACCACGTTCGCAACGGGTTGGACTGGGAAGACACGTTTCCGCTACGAAGAAATGATGGCGAGTACCGCTGGTTTCTTTCCCGCATGAAGTGCATTCGCGACGATGAGGGCAACGTGGTGCGAATTTTTGGCACCAATACTGATATCACCCAGATTCGTGAGCTGGAAGAGCACTTGCGGAAACTCGCCTCAGAGTTGGCCGAGTCGGGTAAGCGCAAGGATGAGTTTATGGCGATGCTTGCCCATGAACTTAGGAACCCCTTGGCACCTATCCGGTCCGCCGCCGAGTTGATGAAGACCGGGAAGGCAGAGGCAGGAAACTTCGGTCACCTAACTGACGTCATCAACCGCCAGGCAGATCACCTCGTTCATTTGGTCAATGACTTGCTCGATGTCAGCCGTCTCAACCTTGGCAAGATCGTCCTGAAAACCGAACGGTGTGACTTGTTCGGCATTGTTTCCTCCGCCGTTGAAGCGAACAAGCCCCTTTGCGACAGTTTTGGCCATTGTATCGAGGTAGTCGAGCCGCCCAATCCAATTTATGTGAACGCCGACCCAGTTCGGCTCACTCAGGTGCTTACGAACCTTCTGAACAACGCTTGTAAGTTCACAGACCCCCAAGGGACGATTCACGTACAGTGCGAGATCGCGGACGGGATGGCTGTCGTTCGCGTCAAGGACTCTGGCATTGGGATTGACCCCTCGCACCTACCGAATGTGTTCGAGACCTTTCGGCAACTGGATAACTCGCTGGAGCGCTCGGCCAGTGGGTTAGGACTCGGTCTCTCTATTGTGCGACACCTTGTGGAGTTACACGGCGGGTCCGTGACTGCCCATAGTGAAGGACTTGGAAACGGTTCACTATTTGTTGTGAAGGTGCCACTCGCGGAGGCTCCGACCAGCGCAGTCGTGACCGATGAACGACCAAAGGAGGCCGCTAGCACTCCGCAACTGAAGGTATTGGTCGTCGATGATAACGATGATGCCGCCCAGGTTCTTGAGATGATGATGCAGGCGCTTGGCTACGAGACGCGAACGGCCTCCGATGGAATCCAGGCGATCTCTCAAGCACAAGAATTCCGCCCCGATCTGATTCTGATGGATATCGGACTTCCCAAATTGAACGGTTATGAGGCATGCTCGCGCATCCTTGAGGAGAGTTGGAGCGAGGGAATGATCCTTGTTGCGTTGACGGGGTGGGGGCAAGAGGAAGATCGTCGCCGTTCAATGGAAGCGGGATTCCACGAGCATTTGGTCAAACCAATTGATATGCAGACAATTCGCGACCTAGTGACACGACAGTTCGCAAAAGAATGAATAGAAGTTTGGTGGAGGATAGGGGATTCGAACCCCTGACCTCTTCCATGCCATGGACCACAACCCCATACTGGACACTCACTTGCGGAGTTGCGCTGGATTGCTCCCGGATTCGCTAAAGTGGCATATACAAGCCGATAGGGAAACAGGTTAAGGAAACCTCTTTCTCACTTTGACAGCATAGCCATCGCAAACTCAAATGCGGGTGGAACTACGATTCCAAGCACCGCAAGTACCGCCATCGCCCAGTACTGCCGTTTCGACGCTTTATCCCTCGCTTCGGCCTTCTTCAGTTCACTTTCGTACCGTTCCTCACGCACGCGCCTATCCTCCTTCAGTTCTGCCACTTGATCTCGTAACTGATTAACCACCTCCTGTAGACCCTCTTGATTCTCCTCGTGGCGTTTCCATGCGTTACGTTCACGCTGAACGTCCGCAGAAATGAAATCGCAGTCAATCAATGGTTGAGGTAGTTTGATCAGGTTCTCCGAGCCAGCGGAGATTCGGGAGACGTTTTCGACAATTTCGTCCATCGCAGTCTTCCCGAAGTTCATTCCCAGGAACGAGTTTCGATGCTCCTCAAGCGTCCCAGAAAGCATTCCAAATCCACCTTCTATAGCGAGACCAGACATTGCCTTGCAGACTTCACTTACCGGCAATTGGCCCGTTATCTGCTGGCTCAACCGGGTCGCCAAATCTGTTGGTATTGCCGCTCTCATGCTAGCGTCAAGCGGTCCCTTGAGCTCATCAAATTTATGGAAGACGCTGTCCGCCAGTTGCTGGGTCACCGTGCCCGACACCGAATCCAGATACTTCTTGCACGACTCAGCGACCGGCTCGCCTATGCCTCGATACGGTTCCAGGTCTTTCTCGAACTTTTCAGCCACACCCGAAGATTCCGCTTTGCTCGCATCGATCAAGCTTTGTACCAATGATTTCGTGTCGATCTTCGCCATGATCCTCTGATGTTGACGTAACGGAGTTCTACTGGTTTGCTTGGAACGCTGTTTGCACAGAAAATTAGGTCCAGTGGCGATACCTGCACAGATCGCAACTCACTACCGTGATGTTACGTTATTCCTTCTTTGGAGGATCGTAACTTGGGGGCCGAACAATCTCATTCCCATTCGGGCTCGTTAGTTTCTCGGGTAGCAGACATTGCTCAAAGGTCTGAACTGTGAGGACCAGCTTTTCGTCGGCTAGATTTAGCAAGCTTTGAGCGTGCCTTGCTCCCGGTGGCACCATTGTAATGATCTTCTTCGCATCCGGTCCCGTGCCGAATCGATCTCGCACAAACTTGATTGGGGCTGTCATGTCTGCGTCCGCCGAAAGCAGGTACAGCCGATCAAAAACATTGTCGAAAGTGTCCACCACAATTTGGGTGGCCAAATTACAGTCTGTAAGTTTCTCTTCGTGCCATGGCCAACTTCTGCCACAGTTCGGGCAACTGCATCCGTCAAAAGTTGTTTTGCACTTATAGCAAAGTGATTGCTTGTTAGGTCCAAAAAATCCCAGAGTGTAAGTCACCCCTTGCGCTTCGAGCGCGTTGAGGTAGGTTTGGTGACGGGCTGTTTGCCCGGCATTTCGACGGTGGTTCGGTAGCGACGTAAACAACTCAACCTTAACCACTTGGACGGTCTTTTGCGGCACGATATGCCGAGCCAACTTCATAAGATCGAGCCACTTAAGGTGTGGCTTCTGCAGATCCGCCACTGCGTGGTACAGATTGAATCCGTCAATGTAAAAGGCTGCTCGCTCCATGTTCTGGAACACGTATTGTACAAAAAAAAAGCCCGACGGTCGGAACCATCGGGGTCCTCGTGAACGAGCCACGAGGGTGTTTTCTGTTTTGATTATACGTACGAGCCGCGAGAAAGTAAAGGGTGTACAGGGTACCTGACCTAAAAGCCCAGTAATTTTGCCGGGCACTTTGTCCGGGAAATGGAATTGTTGCGGCGTACTTAAATTCCCTTTGTTTGAATTGTACGTAATTCCACCGGCAACGTGTTCGCCGGCAACGGCTCCCGCGCCCGCCAACCGCTCACGATCGGACTCACCGATAACACCGTGGATCCACGCGACCAACCGGCCGAACCTCGCACGATCGTAGACTGCGGCCCGCACTCGAACCGCACCCCATCAAGTCGGTTCCTGCGCCCGGTCGCCCCGATCGTATTGACGGCCGCGAACGGAGAAGCAAGGAAAGAATCCCGTACGGCGGTATCCATCACGTCCCCAATCACCCGGATTACGTCGCCGCCGTATGCTTGAAGCGAGCACCCGTCAAAAAGCACCATCGTCTGCGACCATGCCGGGCAGTACTCTCCGCCGTTCTCTAGCCAAACCCCGACGCCTGGCCCCTGCTGCACCATGTTGATTTCGAAGGTCATCTCCTCGGCCGAAGAGCACACGAGCCCCGCCTTCGTAAACACCCCCACAATCCCGCCTCCTCGCCACGATCCACGGCCTCCGGTCGCCTCGGGCCTCCCCGTCAACGGATTGACCTTGGCGCGGAACACGGCCCCATTTGCGACCGCTTTCCAACGCGCGTCGATCGTGCCGCCTTCGATAATCGGATGCGTACCAACAATATCGAGTACACGGTCGCCGACGAACTCCGGCGAAACCACGAGCACCACGCCCCGCAAGTCGATCACCGGACCCCACCCACGCGTGAAGTACTGCTCGCCGCCTAGTACCGCAACCTCCGGATCAATCACGATCGGCCGGGTCACCAGATAACGGCCGGGCGGAACCACGATCCGATCGCGCATCGGATCCTTGCCGAACTTACATGGGGACAACTCGGCCGGATGCGAAGGCGTTGTCTGTGCCCCGGCAAAGGAGCACAGCAACGCAATCACACACGCGAGGATCCTCACGACAATCCACCTACCAGGTCGCGGAATGCTCGGGCGAATCGCTGCGCGTAGTACCGTTGTCCAAACCATCCGGTGAGGTGAGCCTTGTCTGCGCGGAAGTAGTTCTCGTTCTGCCCGCCGCTTGCGCCGCTTCCTCCCCAAAGCGTGTTGCCCGCGCCGTCAAACCACGGCCCTGCCGCGTCGTTGCTCACCGGCATCATCATCGTATTGGATCGCTTCACCGCGTTGATCGCGTCGAACACGGCCGTCTCCGCCAACTGGACTGTAGCGAGCGAATAAGTCGGGCTCGGCGTCTTAGGCAAGCCCATGACAACGATGATCGATTCGGGGAACCGCGCTACGAGCTGGGAATAGATCGAGACCCCGGCCGCTGCAAGCGCGTCTCTTGCGCCCGAAGTCGAGATATCGTCATTCACGCTCATGGGGAGCACGATCACGTCAGGATCGGGAGCCGTCTGCATAAGCGCGTAGGGTGAAGGAATCGCCGGAGGTTGGAGCAACGCATCGGTCGCGAGCCGGGTCTGTAAGTTCGGTTGACCACCCGATGTTGCGATCCATCCGCACCCGCCGATCGCGGAGGAACAACAATCATCGATTCCGAGAAGTCGTCCCACGATGTGCGCCGGCAAGTCGTTCGGAAAGATCGGCGCTTCGGTGACCGTATCGCCCCAACTATCCGCGAGCCAAAGCATCCGTAATCCTTGCGGCGGAGGGAACATTACGTCGATCGACGCGAGGCACACGACGTAGATATCACCGTTCCCTTCGATCTCCAGATCGTAGCGACGCATCCTCCGCCCCGAAGTCGTTCTCCAGTCCAGAGCAATGCCTTGCCGCCCGGACGTGCCCGTTCCCGCAAAGTCTGTCCCCACGTGCAACGGTTGCCCATCGATGTAGAACTTGCAATGCTGCTGGTTCGTGACCTTGAAGCCGATGTACGGAGCATCGGACATGAAGCTGATCTTGATCCCTTGGCCATGCAGAATCCCTCCATTCAAGGATCCTCCGCTCGCCTTCGTTGCCGCATACCCCCGTGTTCCGTCGAATGAATCCTCCAGATAGTAGTTCCCCTGCTGGAGACGAACCTTCGAAAGATTGTCCGAGAGAATCACGTCCGACAGTCCGCCCGGAGTGGCCGTCCACTTTGTGATCGTCGGCACATCCGACGCTGTTGCCGTCGGTTGCACGGCTCCCACCCAGAGCCAAGTCACGGATCCGTCCGTGATCGGTGTTCGGATGTTCGCGCCGATCATAGACGGCGCGGTTCCGGCGCTTGTTCCTGCCACTGCGCAAACCAACATGTTTCCGGTGAGCGATACGGTATCTCCCCGCTGGTAGGCGGTTGAGTTCGCACGCGCCGGTGGCGTGATGATCGCGGTTCGGTACTGATTGGCGAGGCTGTAGGCGAGAGCGTCGTGAATCTTTTCGATCCTCGCATCGAAG
>JAHBTC010000066.1 GCA_019638835.1 Fimbriimonadaceae bacterium | reverse complement strand
GTTCTTGAGTTTGAGTTCCTTGAGATACTCGGCGTAGAGTTCGGGATCTCTTCGCAAGACCTCATCCGCATTCCGCACCATGGTTCGGAATTTCATCATTCGAAACCGGCGATTGTGTTGACCAACACGCTCGCTCCAATAGAAGATCGGGAAACCATCTGCCGTAACTACGGCGAGCGAAGCGAGGAAGAAAATCGGCGAGAGAACCACCAGACCACCGACACCCAGAACGATGTCCATGACACGCTTCATGAATTGGTAAGACCGTTGCTCATAACGAGGCTTCGGTCCAAGACTCATATCCGGGACCGCGAGTCGTTTCGTACTCGCTGTCGCATCAGCGGTTTTTTCCGGGTCCAAAATCATGCTCTCGCTCTCAAACAAACCGTGCCACTTCCCCATTGGGTTTCGGCCCGCCACTCCCCAGTCCTCAGACGACGAGAACGAAAGGTGCGTTCACCGATTATACTGACCCGGTCCGTTGCAGGAACCGTGCCAGCCAGCAACTTGGGCAAGTTTTTACCAGGACCTGTGATGAATGCGGTATTGCGTCTGGCGCGGCCCCGACAGTGGACAAAAAATCTTCTTCTTCTGGCCGCATTGGTTTTTGCCGGTCGGTTCAGTGATCCTGTAGCGTGGAAAGAGGCGGGACTCGCGTTTCTTGCATTCGTTCTTGCCAGTGCTGGCGTGTATGCGTGGAACGATGCCTATGACGCACCTCAAGACCGAAACCACCCAAAGAAGAAGAATCGTCCGGTAGCGAGCGGTGCCATTTCTGCTCCCCTCGCGCTCACCTTCGGCATTTCGTGGGCGCTGGCCGGCATCGTGGTTGCCTACATCGTTCGGTTCGAGTTGGCGGCCTGGGTAGCCGTTTATCTCGTCATTCAGGTCGGTTATACGCTTGGGCTAAAGCACGTCAACGTCCTCGATGTCTTCCTCGTCGCTTCCGGTTTTGTGATCCGTGCGGCGGCAGGAGGTGTTGCGATCAACGCCTACGTCTCGAACTGGCTCTTGTTTTGCACGGGTGCCTTGGCGCTGATGTTGGTCACAGCGAAGCGCAGGCAGGAGTTTCGGTCAAGCGGCGGAGAAATCACCCGGAAATCACTGGATGGGTATTCAGAACGGGCACTTGATGCATTGGTCCTCTTCTCTGCGACCCTTGCCGCTTTGGCATACTGCATTTACGCAATCGAGAGTGAAAACGCGCTGCGCACGCCCCTCTTGATCGTAACGACGCCCTTCGTTCTCTTCGGTATCGCTCGTTACCTCGTTTTGGTTTTTGGCCAGGATATCGGCGAGGAGCCAGAAGAAGTCTTACTCACCGACCGATGGATACAAGCAGCGGTTCTCGGATTCATCATCTTCTCTGTGGTAGCGGTCTCCGGGCAGGTTGACAATGGGTCTGCTACCGTGACTGGTCCGGAACTTGCACCCCCACAGGCAGTGTTGAGACCAACGGCAGGAGAGGCAAGCGCATGAAAGTTACGGTGATTGGAACGGGATACGTTGGGCTTCCGACGGCTTTGGTATTCGCAGATCATGGCAATGAAGTCCTTTGCGTAGATAAGGATCAGTCAAAAGTTGAGCGCCTCAATCGGGGTGAAGTGCCGATTTACGAACCCGGCGTTGAGGCTCTTCTACGCCGACAACTCGATGACGGTCTGTTCCGTGTGGTCAGTCGAATCGAGGAAGGTATGGCTCACGGTGAGGTTGTCTTCATTGCGGTCGGCACACCACAAGGCGACGACGGCGACCCGGATATGACAGCCGTTTGGGAGGTCGCCCAAGATATCGCCCGGACCATCACCCACTACACGATCATCGTCAACAAGAGCACCGTACCTGTCGGCACGGGAGACAAAGTTGAGAAGATTCTGTTGGACACGGGTGTGAGCCCGGACCTCTTTGACATTGTCAGTAACCCAGAGTTCCTTCGCGAAGGATCGGCTCTCAACGACGCGCAAAGGCCAGACCGAATTGTTGTTGGGGCAAACCGCCGAGAAGCCGCTCACCGGTTGATGGAGTTGTATGCTCCGCTTGAGGCCCCAGTCATCATCACCGACCGGCGCAGTAGCGAATTGATCAAGTACGCAAGCAACTGCTTCCTCGCCACCAAGATCAGTTTCATCAACGCGATCAGCCGCCTATGTGAAGAGTGCGGAGCGGACGTTGCGGCGGTGGCCAGAGGAATGGGTAGCGACCCCCGGATCGGTGACAAATTCTTGCAAGCCGGTCTCGGATGGGGTGGGAGTTGCTTCCCGAAAGATGTAGCCGCCCTGATCAAAATAAGTGAGGATCTCGGTTACGACTTCGGCATTCTGAAAACGGCCGTCGAAGTCAACGAAACGCAAACCACCCACTTCATCGATCGTCTCAAGCAGCGTCTTGACGGCGTGCGGGGCAAAACGATTGGACTCCTCGGTCTGGCATTCAAACCGAATACCGACGACATCCGCGATGCAAAGTCGCTAGAGATCATTGAGCAACTGAAAGCTGAGGGTGCCTTCATCCGAGCCTATGACCCAGCGGCAACCGAACATGTTCGTGCCATCCACCCAGACATTGACTATTGCACCAACCCGATTCATGTCGGTCGGGCGGCGGACGCGGTGATCTTGGTCACCGAGTGGCCCGAGTTCAAATCTATGGATTTGACCGAGTTGGGCCGCATCATGAAGCGACGATTAATTTTTGATGGACGGCGCGTGTTTGCGCCGCACCAGATTGAGCGAGCCGGTTTTGAATACGTGACGGTTGGGGCGGCTGCCCCACTTGAGCCCGCCCCGCAAGGGTGAACTCGCCGGTATCCTGAGGCCCTGTGACGGGCACCATCCAATCGATCGAGGAACTCAAAGGCCTCCAAGCCCAGTTCCTCACCGAACTGGGGTCCGCTCGTCGCGTGCTCATTGCTTCGCACCTCAACCCAGACGGCGACGCGATCGGATCTTCCTTGGCTGTCGCAGCGTTCCTCACGCTTATGGGAGTCGATTGCGATGTGGTCAATGCTGATCCTGTGCCGGAGAATCTGAAGTTTCTGCCGGGGGTAAACCGTGTCAAATCGGCCCCCGCTCACGATGAATACGACCTCGGCATCATCCTGGATCTCGATTCGATGAACCGACTCGGTCGAGTCCGTGACTGCTTCAACGATATCCCTCGGCTCATGGTGATCGACCACCATGTTCCGCATGAACAGCCAGGTGATCTTCGCATCGTCATGACCGGCGCCCCGGCAACGTGCGCTTTATTAGCCGACCTTATGCTCGGGTCGGGGATCCCCCTCACCTCGGATATTGCGAACTACTTGCTCGTTGGCATCCTCACCGACACAGGCAACTTCCGGTTCCCGAACACGACGCCGCACAGTCTCCACCTTGCGGCCGAACTCATTGAGTTGGGAGCCGACCTGCCGAAGATGGCGGAAGAGGTCTATCACCGAAAGCCGATTGAAGCCGTCCGTCTCCTCGGCTGGGCTCTCAGCAACTTCAAAACCAGCATGAACGACTCCTTGGTTTGGGTGACTCTTCCCCTCCGGATCTTTGAGGAACTTGGCGCCAGTGATCAAGATACGGAAGGAATCGTCAACGAAATCCTCTCGGTCGGCTCGGCTCGGATTGCGATGATCTTACGGGAATCCGCCGGAGGAAGGATCCGGGGAAGCCTCCGGTCCCGAGGCAGCATCAACGTTGCTACGGTAGCGCAACAGTTCGGCGGTGGCGGGCATGCCAACGCCGCCGGCGTCTCGTTTACCAGTTCCCTTTCCGCCGCCGAAGAAGAGATCGTGAAGGCACTTGAAGAATGCTTGGCATCCTCCTAGTTGACAAACCGCAAGGTTGGACGTCGCACGATATCGTGGCGAAGTCTCGCGGAATCTTGAAGACCAAGCGAATCGGTCATGCGGGAACCCTTGACCCATTGGCGACTGGCTTGCTGGTCCTTGCTGTCGGACATGCAACACGGTTCCTGCCCTATCTTCCTTTGGAGCCGAAGGAGTATCTCTGCACAGTCAAGTTTGGAGAGTCCACCAACACGTTTGATGCAGAAGGGGAAGTGACGAGCGAAGGCGAAGTCCCCGCTGACCTTGTAGCCCAAATCGAGTCATACCTTCCAGAGTTTCGGGGAGAGATTCAACAGTTACCTCCGATGTTCAGCGCGGTAAAGAAAGACGGTAAGCCGCTGTACGTATACGCACGGAAAGGTGAAGAGATTGAGCGTAATCTACGTGATGTCACGATCCATGAGTATGAATTGCTGGAAGCCCGACAGAACGAAGCCGACTTCCGAATCGTCTGTTCGGGTGGAACCTACGTCCGCACTCTTGCCCATGATTTGGGGGAGAAGATTGGGTGTGGTGCCCACATCACGGCCATCCGGCGCACCCGAATCGGGCCGTTCCACGTAGAAGAAGCGGCTAAGATAGAAACGCTTGGTGAAGAAGACCTCTGGTCGCTGGACCAAGCATTACCGCCGCTCCCTCTGATCTCCCTGAACTATGGCCAAGTCGAACGATTTCAGCACGGACAGCCCGTCAAGTTCCGAGAGGTCCTTGCCGACCGAACCGTCGGACTCGTGGACCCCGAGGGCGTGGTCATTGGCGTGGGTCAAGCAGTGGCTGATTGGGTGGAGCCCGTCGTCGTTATCCCGGCTTCTGCGCTCGGAACCGATCTTTGACGAGCGAATCAGGGCCACCCACGCCATTTGGCAAGGTCTCGTTGTCGTCCTATGGCTCGCGACCATCTTCATTGGTGGATTTATCCTGAAGCCCGATCCAATCGGTCATGGCACCCACCAGCAGATGGGTCTGCCGGCTTGTGGTGCCGTGGTCATGTTTCATCGCCCCTGCCCGGCTTGCGGACTGACAACTTCTTGGACTTCATTCCTTCACGGTCAATTTGGGTTTTCGTTCGTGACGAACTGGTTCGGGCCGTTGTTGTTCTTGGCGTTCTCGGCGTATTCGATCCTGTCTCTCGTTGCCGTTTTCCGCCGGCAGCGGTTCAACGACACGCATCCGTTGGTCACGAAATTGATGTCGGGGCTCGTTACGTCTTTACTGATTTACGGCGCGATCCGCTTCGCCGTGATGACGTACTAGGCTCTTCTTTGCTTCTGGAGCGGCATCGGCGAGGGCGCAAGCGATGCTTTCTAACTCATCACTCTTCTCGATAGGTGAGGGACTACTTCGCCAGAATCAGGTCAATGCTCGCGTCGAGGAATCTATTGCCATCTTCGGAGACCATCCAGAAACTACGAAAGTCTCGTTGTTGATCACCTGAAACCATGATTCTCGCATAGGAGAACCCCGCCGACCAGCATGCGCCAACCGACGGGGTCCAAATGAGCAACCAAGCAGAAACTAGCGTTGATCCATCGGCGTGAACGACGTCACGCCCCGACCTTCGTAAATGCACGACGGGCGAATGAGTCGGTTGTTGTCCAACTGCTCAATCATGTGCGCCGCCCAGCCACTCGTCCGCGCGATCACGAAGATCGGCGTGTAAAGCGGAATCGGGATACCAAGCAGATAGTAGGCATAGGCCGCCGGGAAGTCTACGTTCGGGAACAGGTTCTTCTCGTCCCACATTACTCGCTCCATCACGTCCGCGATGTCGCCGTAGGTGGTGTTCCCCTTCATCTTGCCAATCTCCTTGGCAATCTTGGTGAGATAAGCCGCGCGACTGTCGCTCTTGCGATACTCGCGGTGGCCGAAGCCCATGATCTTCTTCTTGTTCGCCAACGCGTCGCGGGTCCAGGCCTCAGCCTTGTCCGCCGAACCAATGTCCATAAGCATGTACATCGCTTCTTCGTTCGCGCCGCCGTGAAGCGGACCCTTGAGGGTGCCAATACCGGTCACGATGCCACTGTACAGATCGGACATCGTGGCCACGGTCACGCGCGCGGCAAAAGCCGAAGCGTTGAAGGTGTGCTCGGCGTAGAGCGTAAGGCTGGCGTCCATCACCTTGACGGTGTAGTCGTCAGGCATCTCGCCATGGAGCATGTAAAGGAAGTTGGCCGCCGTATTCAGGTCGGCGTGGGGCGGAACGGGTTCCTTACCTTGGCTGATTCGGTAGCCAGCGGTGACACACGTAGCCGCCTTCGCGATGATGCGGATGGCTTTGCGCACGTTCGCATCGTGATCGGTGGCCGGAGCGTCGTAGTCCGCGTCGAATGCACCGAGCATCGAATAGGCGACCTTGAGTTGGTCCATCGGATGCATGTTCTTCGGGCAGGCGCGAAGTGCTTGGATCACTGCATCGGGCACTTGTCGCTCACGGGCGAGCGTTGCGCGGAATTCGCTTAGTTGGGCCGAGTTAGGAAGTTCGCCGTAGATGAGCAGGTAAGCGGTTTCTTCGAATGAACCGTACTCTGCCAGTTCATGCACGTTGATGCCGCGATAGGTGAGGCTGCTGGTATCCACGTCGATGTGGGAGATCGTCGTAATGCCCGCCACCACGCCCTGCAGGCCGGGGCTATAGTTCGGATAAGTCGTTTCGGCGCTCATGGTCCAACCGTTTTTTTGCATAGGAATCTACGTGCCCAGGTCGGTGTCATTCGCCAGATCGGGAAGACGTCCTGAGCCTGTTCCGAGGCTGAGAGGGAGTCTACCCATGCCCCCTTGTTCGTACCGGGAGGAGGTCCATCCCTCTTCGCAAACGGCTCAGACTTCGGTGAGTGCCCCGAGCCGCACATCTACTCCGTCACTGAAGTGCGCAAGCTGATATTCAAGTTCTGGATAACCCACGGATGAAACGATATCTCCCGAAAACGACCACGAGCGCACCGAGCGTAGCGGGTATTTACGGTGTTCCACAAGCCCTTCTTTGATCTGACCCCGATGCGCGGCAAAGAGGCGGTATCGCTCTACCAGCCAGTGTTCTAAGGTGTCGGGTATGGCGGTGCCGCAGCGACGGCCCAACTGTGCTTCGGCCGAAACGGATGCACCCCCCGACCGGGCTTCGTAAAGTGCTTGCGTAGCAGATTGAAGGACCCGCATCGGCCGGGCGTAGCGATACGGCAATCCGAACGATCTCTGCACAACGATTACTGCCGCGTGGTTTTGCGCCCAAAGAGTGTCAAACCAGACTCCCGTCTTCCCTGTCGCCACGTGGCGAGCGTAAGTTCGGACATTGAATTCTGGAAACGCTGTCGCTCCGGGAACACTTGGCAGACCGAGGTACCGAATTCCCTCCATGCGGAAGAAAACGAGACTCACCCAGGCCGAGCCCGCGTAGACTTCTGGCTCCAGACCTTCGGGCAAGCGCGAAGCGATGATCTCCGCCGCGACCGGCGCGTGAAGGAATAGCAATGACCTCCAGTTTTGGAGCATAACGGGCGTCATTGCCCTAGAGATCGGCCAATGAACGCCAAGCGGCGTCCCCTTGCTCGTACTCCGAATATCCCACGAGTTCGTACAATTCCTTTCTCGTCATCATTCGATCAAGCCAGCCGTCTTGGGTGCCTTCCACCAAAAGATGGGCATAGAAATCCTCGACTGCTTTGAGAGTGACTCGGAGCGCCGAAACCGGGAAAATCACCATTTGGTATCCCAGGCTCTCGAACGTATTTGCCGAAATCAAAGGTGTCTTGCCAAACTCTGTCATGTTCGCAAGCAAAGGAACATCTGGCAGTCCCGCCCGAAACTCGCCAAACTCCTTCTCGTCGGCAAGGCCCTCGGGAAAGATAGCATCAGCGCCGGCTTGAACATATGCTTTTGCCCGATCAAGTGCCCCGCTCATGCCCTCTACCCCCCTCGCATCGGTGCGCGCGATGATGACGAAGGAATCGTCACGCTTGGCAGAAACTGCCGCACGAATTTTTTCGCTCATTGCGTCTGGTGAGATCAGTTCTTTTCCGTCCAAATGACCACATCGCTTGGGATTGACCTGATCCTCAAGGTGAAGTCCTGCGAGACCGGCCCGTTCGTACTCGATGACGGTGCGACGAACGTTCCAAACTTCGCCAAAACCCGTATCGGCATCCGCGATGATGGGGATCGGTGCCGCCTGACAGGAACGGGCGGCAATCCCCGCGATTTCGTCAAGTGTGGTCAGGGAGATGTCCGGCGCACCTAGCACCGCGTTCGCCATCGCTCCCCCGCTGAGGTAAGCCGCGTTCGCCCCAGCTTTGAACGCCAATCGAGCCGTCAGCGGGTTGTACGCCCCGGGCATAAGCACGATGCGAGAGGACCACATTTCGCGGAGCCTTGCTCCAGGACGCTCAAGCGGCGGTTGAATCACAACCCGAGGTTACTTGAAACAAAGAGAAACCCCGCCACGAATTGCTTCGTGACGGGGATAGGGAGCAGAACGACTTTGCCCTAGTTGAGCAGGAGTTTCGCGCTGATACCTACTCGGTCAACAATCCAGCGGAATCCGCTGCTGTTATAGGCCGACGGTTGAATGGCTCGCATTCCAAGGCTTAGGGTGCCGTCTGGTGCGATATAGCGCTGGGCATTGCTGACCTTCGCCACTTGATCGGTACTGGCCGACGTGGTGCTCGCCGGGAACGCTCGAAGGAATCGCCACCGCTGTTCAATCTGGTCGTATCCGTAAAGCATTTGGGTGACTCGACTGCCCGTTGCGAAGGCGTTCAGCGTGATTTGAATCGAATCGATCTCGTTTTGATCAGCCGATACGTCGAACGTGGCCGAGAAGAACGTTCCGGGAGACCGCAATGAAGTTTGTTGCTGGGTTGCCATGGTGATGGCGGTTGAATCAAGATGCTTGATGTCGTTCGGTGCACCCGATTCCAATGAACCAAGAAGTACTTGCATACCTACGATGGGGTAGTCCTTCTCAACGTACTTAGGCACCAGTGCGAGCGAGTTGCCGGCATCCACGCGTCCCTCCTTCACCCAGTCGCCGATATCTTCACAACCATCTTTCACCCATTGAATGATCTGCGTGTTCGAAGTACCAGAAGGTGCAAAACCGTGTACGAGCGCCGTCAATCCCATTGCCGCTGGACAGGCTGCGGAAGTTCCGCCAAAGCCTCCATATCCACCGCCGTTGGCCGTGGTCAGCGTGTTGACGCCGGGGGCGGCAATCTGCACCCAATCCCCGTAGTTGGAGAATCCGGCCCGGTTGTCAAAGTCATCGCTTGCGCCAACGGAGACTACGTTATCGTGACCTGCGGGATAGAACTTCGTATCCTTCAGGTTGCTGTTGCCGGCCGACGCACCGAGGATCACACCCAACCCGTAGGCGTAGTTGCAAGCATCTTGTTGCGCCTGAGAGGGGAAGCCACCACCGTAGGACATCGAGATAATGTTGGCCCCGTTATCAGCGGCATAAAGAATGCCTTCAACGGACTTGGTAATGCCCTGCCCTTCTCCAACGCGCAGGGGCATGATCATCGCGTTGAACCCTGGGGAAGATACTCCCACGCCGTTGTCGGTATCGGCTGCCGCCATACCCGCCGATCCTGTGCCATGCCCGCCGATGTCATCGGGGTCATCGTCACCGTCGATCAAGTCATGTCCGGGCACATACTTGTTGATCAAGTCTTCATGATCCGAATCACAACCGGTATCAAGAATCGCGATGACGGAGGTATCAATACCTTTGAACAGATCCCATCCCTCCGTCACGTTCATCGGAACGAGCCACTTTTGCTGGTTGAAGAGCGGATCGAATGGAACGTAATCCAGTTGATAGATGTAGACAGGTTCGGCAGTACGCACCAAGCGCTCATTCTTGAGCGCATTTACGGCCGCGGTGACCGTCGCGCCCGGCTTGAGTTTCACTCTCGTCCAGCCGATTTGACGAAGTTCTTCCTGCACGGCTCCGCCCGCCTTACCTAGTAAAAACTGCTTCATTGAGGCGCTGAGTTCACGTCCATTCGAATATCTCTCGAACTTGACGTAGATCTCGTCCGAAACGTAGGTCGGATTCATCTGAGCGGTCGAAATCGCTCCCAGTGCCAATGCGGCAAGCGTCCACACAAACTTCATCTTTCTGCTCATCTTGGTTCGGGAAGATTCGCCATCCAAAACCAACATTCGCCATTATGACCTTACGGGGTTTAGATTGCTACGCTTTCTGCCTCGGCATTAGCCCGCCAAAATGAAATCGCCCCCGTCCAGCCATTGCTGAACGGGGGCGGAGCAGAGTAAGAATGACGACTACGGAACCTGCAACTTTGCGCCGATTCCGACTCGATCCACGATCCATCGGAAGCCGCTACTGTTGTAAGCCGACGGCTGGATGGCTCGCATACCGAGCGTCATGGTGCCATCAACGGCGATGTACCGTTGAGCGTTGCTGATCTTCGCGATCTGATCCGTGCTCGCCGATGTCGTGCTCGCCGGGAAGGCTCGCAGGAATCGCCATCGTTGCTCAATCTGGTCAAAGCCATAGAGCATTTGCGTCACACGGCTACCCGTGGCAAACGCGTTCAGAGTGATCTGAACTTCCTGGATCTCGTTCTGGTCTGCGGAAACGTCAAAGGTCGCCGAGAAGAAAGTGCCTGGCGAGCGAAGCGTGGTCTGCTGCGCCGTCGCCATCGTAATGGCGGCCGAATCTAGATCCGAGATGTCGGTCGGTGAACCCGATTCCATCGAACCAAGCAGAACGTTCAGCCCTACGATTGGATAGTTACGCTCCTCGAATTTGGGAATAAGAGCCAAGGAGTTGCCCGCGTCTACCCGGCCTTCCTTGATCCAGTCTCCGATGTCTTCGGTGCCTTCCTTCAACCAGTTGATGATCTGGGTGTTGGTTGTTCCGGCTGGGGCAAATCCGTGAATCAACGCAGTGACGCCCATCGCTCCAGGACACGCCGCAGACGTTCCACCAAATGGTCCGTACCCGCCACCGATCTCAGTCGTGAGGGTGTTCACACCGGGAGCAGCAATCTGCACCCAGTCACCGTAGTTCGAGAACCCTGCCCGATTGTCAAAGTCGTCGCTAGCACCGACGGAGACCACGTTGTTCAGGCCCGCCGGATAGAACAGAACGTCCTTAAGATTGCTGTTGCCAGCGGATGCACCAAGAATGACGCCATTTCCGTATGCGTAGTTCACCGCATCCTGTTCGGCTTGGTTCATGAAGCCGCCGCCGTACGACATCGAAATGATATCGGCGCCGTTGTCGGTGGCGTATAGGATGCCTTCAATTGACGCGGTGATGAACGTGTCACCTACGCGGATCGGCATGATGAGGGCGTTGAAGCCCGGCGCAGAAACGCCGATTCCGTTATCGGTGTCCGCTGCCGCCATACCAGCCGAGCCGGTGCCGTGGCCCTGTTGGTCATCAGGGTCACCATCAAGATCAATCAGGTCTTCGCCGGGGACGAACTTGTTGACGAGGTCCGGGTGGTCAAGGTCACAGCCCGAGTCCAAAATAGCGATGATCGTGGTGTCAGATCCCTTGAAGAGATCCCAACCGCCGGTCACGTTGATCGGGACGAGCCACTTCTGCTGATTAAACAG
Source organism: Fimbriimonadaceae bacterium (assembly GCA_019638835.1). GTDB lineage: Bacteria > Armatimonadota > Fimbriimonadia > Fimbriimonadales > Fimbriimonadaceae > JAHBTC01. Next base: position 2,820 of record JAHBTC010000066.1, on the reverse strand, counting down.
AGGATCAAACGGAACGTAGTCGTATTGTCGCGTGAATACCGGTTCCGCGTTGCGGACAAGTCGCTCACGCTTCAAGGCATTGACGGCGGCTTCCACCGATTCACCTTGCTGGAGTTTGACTCGAGTCCATCCAATCTGCGGAAGTTCGGATTTCACCGAACCTTTCACCTTGCCGAGAAGGAATTGCTTCATGGACGAACTAAGTTCTCGCCCGTTTGAGTATCGCTCAAACTTGACGTACAGCTCGTCAGGAACATATGTCGGGGCCATCTGCGCGGTGGAAATCGCTCCCAACGCGAGGGCCGCTAGCGTCCAAGTGTATTTCATGGCTCTGCTCAGTACCTCTTGATAAATGCCGCAACCGACACCCAAAAGGCACCGCCTGCATTATAACCGGGTAGGAGGCACATTTGCACCCCACCCTCTACCAAGGAGGACGTGACGAAACCGCCGAAAAGTTCCCTTTCGCATCGGCGATGTATGAATATTCCCTGACGAGACGACGGCCCTCCTACCAAGTCTCGTACCCGCCAAACTGAATCCTATGAATCCCGGAGGGAGGTGGGCGGCACTTGGCGCAGTGACGGCCTCAATTTCGATTGCTTTGAGTGCTTTTGGAACCCATTCTCTCCGTGAGAAACTAGACGCGCAACAACTTGGCTGGTGGCAAACCGGAACTCAATATCTCCTTTACTCCGCATTCGGCCTGCTTCTGGTTGGTCTCGCGGCGAGTCGGATTGCTCGCCCGGCGTTACCCGCACTAGTTCTTTGGATTGGAGGCCTTGCGTTCTCAGGTTCTCTCCTTGGCCTCGCGCTTGGTGGGCCGCGCTTCTTGGGCGCAGTCGCTCCATTCGGCGGGAGTCTATTGATCGCGGGGTTCGCGATCTTCGCCGTTCAACTCTGGCGTGGGGAGCACGCTTCGTGAAGTCAGCCGTGACCACAGCCGCACTGTGGCGGCTGTTCCTTCCGCTTGCCATGTCGTGGGTGTTCATGGCGTTAGAGCAGCCTTCGCTCACGCGCATCTTGAATGGGATGCCCGACTTCGAACTCACGAAGGCTGCGCTTTACCTGTTGATGGGGCTGAGTTTGTTCTTTGAGAGTCCGGTGATTGATCTGCTCAGCACCGCAACTGCCCTCGGCCGCAATGCGAAGAACATCGCCGCCGTCCGAAAGTTCGCCCTCCTCATGATGGGGCTCACGTTTGCGACTCACGGATTGTTTGCTTTCACCCCGCTATACGGATGGCTAACGATTACGGTGCTTCAGCAGAAGCCGGATGTCGCCGCCGTCGCCCACGCACCGTTCATGGTGATGTCTGTTTGGGCGGCCTTCGTTGGGTGGCGTCGCGCCCACCAAGGCTTCATGATCCGCGCCGGAATGACGCGCGCGATCGGCCTTGGCACAGTTGCCCGTTTGGCGACGCTGATCGCGACCACAATCTTCTGCGCAAAAGCCATGGTGCCTCCAGTGATCTCGGTTGCAATAGGGTTGGTGCTTTCGGTGGTTGTCGAAGCGGCCTACGTCCACATCATCTCCCGTTCGGCCGTACATCAACTCAGCGAGAGTGCGAATGGCACTCCGGAGAAATCACAGCGCGAAATCGCCGCTTTCCACTTTCCTCAGACCGCTACCACCTTGGTCGTTATGTTGACTGCTCCCGCGATCAGTCTTGCGATTGCTTCTGGAGCCGATCCCATCAAGAATCAGTCAGCCTGGTCGATGGCCTTTGCCCTCCAATGGTTGTTCCGAGCGGCAATTTATGCCTTGCCTGAATTGGTCATTGCCAATGGCGATGACGCCGCCGACCGCCCCGTTCTTGCTCGCTTCTGTTTCCTTGTAGGTGGGGTGCTCAGCCTCATCATGCTCGCCGTGAGCCTGACTCCACTGGGTGAACTCGTGTTTAGAGGCGCGCTGGGAGCATCTTCGGCCGAAGCTGCTCGGGCGTTGCCCGCACTTCTCCTATGTGCGGCGTTGCCTCTGATTGGTTCGGGAATGTCTTTGTATCGCGGCTTCCTAACGATGTCAGGAGTGACAATCGCTCGACTCTGGGCGATCCTTGCGGGATTCTCCTTCATGGTTGTTGGCTTGTTTGTCGGAAATCAGATGGCGCTGCCAGGAATTCTCGTCGCCTCAATCGGGTTGATTTGCGGGCAAATCGCCGAAGGCCTGGTGCTCTGGTCGGCTTGGCGAGGGGTTGAGCGGCGCGAAAGGCGGGTCAGCACTCCCGCTTGATGCCACAATTTAGCCTCCCATGAGCAAGGAATTGGGCATCACATCACGGGCGGAAAACTACGCCGAGTGGTACAACGATTTGGTCAAACGAGCCGGATTGGCGGATAACTCCGTCGTTCGCGGTTGCATGGTCATCAAACCGCACGGATATGCGATTTGGGAATTTATGCAACGTGCTTTGGACGATATGTTCAAGGCAACCGGGCACGTCAACGCCTACTTCCCCTTGCTCATCCCGAAGTCATTCCTCAGCCGCGAGGCCGAGCACGTCGAAGGCTTTGCCAAAGAGTGCGCGGTGGTCACTCACTACCGCCTCATGGACTCCGAGGAAGGAGTGGTTGTTGATCCGGAAGCTCGGCTTGAAGAAGAACTCATCATTAGACCGACCAGCGAAACGATCATTTGGCATTCCTATAAGAATTGGATCCAAAGTTATCGTGATCTTCCGCTTTTGATCAACCAATGGGCGAACGTTATGCGGTGGGAAAGGCGTCCGCGCTTGTTCCTGCGCACGGCGGAATTTCTATGGCAGGAGGGGCACACTGCTCACGCGACCTACGAGGAAGCCGAAACCGAAGCCCTCACGAT
>JAHBTC010000065.1 GCA_019638835.1 Fimbriimonadaceae bacterium | reverse complement strand
GGGTTCGGTTACATCGGTTCAAGCCGTGTACGTCCCGGCGGACGACCCGACCGACCCGGCACCGGCGACCACCTTTAGCCACTTGGACGCCTACGTTTATCTGGAGCGGTCTATCGCTTCAAAGGGTCTATACCCGGCGGTTGACCCGCTTGCTTCCACGTCGAAGAACCTTGACCCGCGTGTTGTCGGTGACGATCACTACAATGTTGCGCGACAGGTGCAACAGACGCTCCAGCGATACCGCGAACTCCAGGACATCATCGCCATTCTGGGTATTGACGAACTCAGCGACGATGACAAGACGGTGGTTGCCCGCGCGCGCAAGATCGAGCGCTTCCTCAGCCAGCCGAACTTCGTTGCCGAGCAGTTCACGGGTAACCCGGGTCGCTTTGTCTCAGTGGACGAAACGGTCGCCGCGTTCAAGGAACTCGTGGACGGGAACCTCGATGACCTGCCGGAACAGGCATTCCTCTACTGCGGTGGTCTCGACGACGTTCGCGAGAAGGCCCGCAAACTTCAGGCTGTCTAAGTCTGGTTCTGGTTCAGGCACACCGCCCGATTCCTTCTGGAGTCGGGCGGTGTTTGTTTTGCTAGGTCTCCGTCGCCGCCCCAACCATCCGGCACGAGAATTGCGTCAAACAGGATATGCAGCAAAGCAAGTGGCCCCTGCTTGCCCCGGTCATTCTGGGGGCGCTCATTCTGGGCTGTGGTGGAGCCGGAACCACGGTCACCCCGGACCCAGACCCAGACCCGCCCGTCATCACGGGTAATCCGAGTTCGCTCACCGTTTTTGAAGGCGATGCCGCCGCGTTCACCGTCACCGCGACTGGACCGAACCTAACCTATCAGTGGCTCCGCAACGGGACGCCGATCACCGGCGCGACGAGTGCCACTTATAGCATCGCTGCCGCTCAGTCGAGCGATGCGGGCAGTTATGTGGCCCGGGTCACGAATGCGGATGGAGCCGCGAACAGCACCGCCGCAACCCTTACCGTGCGCCCGAACACCGGAGGCGCCGGCGTCATTGTTGACTAATCGAGGACCAGAAATGAACCGACGACTACAGACACTCAGCATCTTGGGAGCGGCGATCCTCACGGGCCTCTTGAGCGTAGGGTGCGGTGGCAACACCGATTCCGAAAACGCCCTGACGGGCCGCGCCGCCGTTTACATCACCTGGCCGGAACGCACTCGCTTGATCCCCGACGCTTCGAACGCCATCACGATTGAGGTCCGCGACGGCGACGCGATTCTCGCGCAGAGAACGGTGGCTCGCCCAACGTCAGGCTCCACGACCGAACGGGTCGAGTTCCTTGACTTGCCCAACAAGGATTTGAGCCTAACAGCGACGGCATACCCAAATGCCGACGGCACGGGTACGGCGCAGGCTTCGGCAGAACGAACCATTACAATCGTTCGCGGAGAGACCACAGAGTTCGGCATCACGATGGTTTCGACCATTGACCATATCGCGATCACCCCGGTTGACCCGACACTCTTAGCCGAGAGCGTCCTGCAACTTACGGCAACCGCAGAAGATGCCCAGAACCAAATGATCCTGATTGATCCAGCAAATGCCGTGTGGACGTCTGGAAACGTAACGGTGGCTACGGTTGACGCGAACGGATTGGTCACCGGACTCAAAAGCGGGCGGGTAACGATCACGTTCACCGATACTGAGTCAGGGGTCTCCGGCTCGGTCCTCGTAACGGTGTTCGGACCTGGGCTCGGCGGCTAGTTTGCGATCCGTATCTCAACGCGCGAGCTAGGAGGCAAGAACCTCCGGGCTCGCGCGACGAGCATCGGGCCGCCCGCGCAGAGGGCCGTTGCCCACGGATCCGTATCCAACCCGCGAGGCGAGATGACGGTTGCCTGCACCCGTTGCACCGTTCCGAGCCCAGTTCTCAGATCCACGATATGACCGTAGCGCCGCCCCCCAATCTCAATGAACTGTTCGGTGTCGCCGCTTGTGCTTACGGCACAGTTCGTAAGGTTCAGTTCCTGCCGCAAGGATGGGATGTAGACCGACCAACCGTCTGTACCGGGGGATCTGCCTTTTACGGCGAGGTCGCCTCCCATCTCAATGAGGGCGTGTTCAATCCCTTGCTCTTCTAGAACTCGCATTGCCTCGTCACACGCGTACCCTTTCGCGATCCCGCCAAAGTCAATCTTCATTCCTTGCTTTGCGAGTCTAACCTCGTAGCGGGGCGGTCCCGAGTAGGGTTCGGTGAATGGGCGAATCCGCACCTGGCGCCCGTCCACAAGTTGCTTCGCCTTCCGGACCTCCTCATGACTTGGCAATTGACCGCCATCGCGCGACGCACGCCATAACGCCACTACTGGTCCGGCTGTGATGTCAAAGAGGCCGAGCGATTGTTCTCGCACGCGTTCGGCTTTCATCAGCAGGAGCACAGTCTCGGTCGAAACTGGCATCCATTCACCCGTACCGGCCTTCGCGCTGAGGCGGCTGATCTCGCTCGTTGGTCGATAGTCGCTGAAGAGAGCCTCCAACTCTTCAATCCGGGCAAATGCGGCGGTGCCCGCCATCTCAGCTTCGGCACGAGTGGGGGCCACGACGACCAACCGGGTCGCTACCCCCATATGAACCTGAGTAAACTCAAATCTCTCGTTGCTCGTCTGAAGAGACGCACCCGCGAGGATTGCCGCCATGATTCCCAGCATTGTTCTTGCCGCCTCCATTTTGACGCCTCAAACGCATGAGCCGCTGGTCGAAAAGCTCCCCGACCATTTGGTGGAGTGGAAAATGATTCATGTGCCTGGAGGAAAGATCAACATTCGCGGCACTGAAGTCGAGGTGAAGCCGTTCTACATCATGGAGACTGAGGTCACTTGGAACCTCTATGACATTTACTACCTACGGCTCGATATGACGGACGACCAGCGAGCGGCGAACCACGATGCCTCACTGCGACCGAGCCGCCCGTATGGTGCGGTGGATCGTGGATTTGGACACAACGGTTACCCAGCGATTGGGATGGCGGGGCATGCCGCAGGCGTCTTTGCCGAGTGGTTGACGGGCAAGATGTCTCATCCGTATCGGATCCCCACCGAGGCAGAGTGGGAGTTTGCGGCGCGAGCGAACGTCGAAGTTCCAGTTGCGCTTGCGGAATATGCGGTGTTTTGGGACAACAGCGACGACAAGACGGCGCCCGTAAAAGGGAAGAAGCCCAATGCATGGGGGATTTACGACACGCTGGGTAACGCAAGCGAATGGGCGGTTGGTCTGGACGGAGTTCTGACCACATGCGGCGGCAACTTCCTGACCGAAGGCAGCAAATTAAGCCCGTCATTCCGCGAGCCATACACAGTCAAGTGGCAAGAGCGTGATCCGCAACAACCGAAGAGCAAATGGTGGCTCTCTGACGGCCCTCAAGTGGGTTTACGTCTTGTGTTTTCCGCCGAATAGCTCCGCGCAAACCGAAGTCCCTCACAGGTAACGTGACAGTTCGCGACAACGGGGTCGCCGAGGTCCAGAATATGGAGAACATGACACGTAGAGGTTTCTTGGCTACAAGTGGGGTAGCCGCTGCCACTCTGATGGCCCCGAGCGGGATGGCGTTCGCTCCCCGCAACTTCATCCAAGGCCGGGACCGCATCCGCGTCGGACTGATTGGCTGCGGAGGTCGCGGTACCGGCGCCGCATTTGATTGTTTCAACGCCGATCCGAGTACCGATATCGTCGCGATCGGCGACTTGTTTGGTAACCGAACCGAAGGAACTCTCAACCGAATGAAGGAGCAGATGGGCGACCGGTGCAAGGTCACCTCCGACACGGTCTTTGTGGGATTTGATGCGTATCAAAAGGTTCTCGCGACAGAGTGTGATCTCGTAATTCTGGCCACCCCACCCGGATTCCGGCCAATCCACTTTGAGGCCGCTATCGATGCCGGAAAGCATGTATTCATGGAGAAGCCGGTTGCGGTTGACGCTCCTGGCGTCCGACGGGTGATCTCCGCAGGTGAAAAAGCGACCGGAAAGAAACTCTGCGTTGTTGCCGGAACCCAACGCCGCCACGACTACGGATACCGAGAAGTGATCAAGCGCATTCACGATGGAGCGATTGGTGACGTGGTTTGCACTCGCGCCTATTGGAATCAAGGGGCACTCTGGAGTGTGAATCGCGAACCCGCCATGAACGACGTCGAGTGGCAGGTACGTAATTGGCTTTACTTCACCTACCTCAGCGGCGACCACATCTGCGAGCAGCACATCCATAACATTGATGTCTGCAACTGGGTGAAAGATGATCACCCGATGAAGGCGGTGGCCCTCGGTGGGCGGCAGGTACGCACGGAAGAAGTGTACGGGCAAATTTACGACCACTTCGCCGTCGAATACACCTACGCGGACGAAACGAAGATGCACAGCTATTGTCGCCAGCAAGACAATACTGCGAGTAACGTCAGCGAAGCGGTTGTTGGCACAAAAGGAACGAGCGACCCCGCAGGCCGTATCAATGGCGAGAACGAGTACCGATGGCAGGGCGACAAGCCGAACCCTTATGTGCAGGAGCACAAGGATCTGATTGACGCAATTCGGGGATCGGGTTACGTCAACGAGTCGAGAACGGTGGCAGAAAGCACGCTCACCGCAATTATGGGTCGCATGGCCGCCTACACGGGTCAAGAGGTGACTTGGGATCAGGCGATGGCAAGCGAGGAAGTTCTTATGCCGGACGCACTTTCCTTCGGTGATCACGAAGTGATGACCGTGGCGATGCCGGGCAAGACCCCGTTCAAGTGAACCATATGAGTGACCTTTCCCGACGCGATGTTCTCCGCTCCGGCCTCGTTGCCGGAGCATCCTTGGCTGCTGGCTCCGTCGCTTTCGGGGCAGGTGGCGCGACCGAATCCTCCGACAACATGCAAGGCCGACCCTTCGCCCTCGACTACGCTCCCCACTTCGGGATGTTCCGGAATCATGCCGGAAACGATATTGACGAACTGAAGTTCATGCATGACCAGGGATTCCGCTCGATGGAAGATAACGGCATGAAGGGGCGCTCCGTCGAAGACCAAGAAGCGATCGCCAAAACCATGACCCAGTTAGGGATGCGCATGGGGGTGTTTGTCGTGAATGGTGGAACGGCGTGGGGCGCAACTTTAGCCTCCGGGAAGCAGGACTCGTTAGACGCGTTCCTCAAGGAGTGCCAAGATAGTGTGGAAGTCGCCAAGCGCGTGAACGCGAAGTGGATGACCGTGGTCTGCGGCACAAACCTGGTCAATATCGCCCCCGAGTTCCAAACCGCGAACGTCGTGGACGCACTGCGGAGAGCATGCGACATCTTCGAACCTCACGGCCTCGTGATGGTTCTGGAACCGCTCAACTTCCGCGACCACGCAAATCTATTCCTGTCGCGGATACCGCAGGCGTTCCAGATCTGCCGGGCGGTGAACAGCCCGTCCTGTAAGATTCTGTTCGACATCTATCACCAGCAGATTGAGGAAGGGAACCTCATTCCGAACATGAACGCGGCATGGACCGAAATCGCCTACATCCAGATTGGTGACAATCCTGGCCGGCGCGAGCCCACGACGGGCGAGATCAACTACGCAAACGTGTTCCGGCACGTCAAGGAGAAGGGATACACCGGCATCCTTGGCATGGAGCACGGCAACTCGCGTGGCGAGAAGGAAGGCGAGATGGCGGTCATCAACGCCTATCGGTCGGTGGATCCTTCGACGTAGGAACGAGAGATTGTTCCTGCCAGCGCGGCATAGAAAATGAAGAGGGGGCGCAATCAACTCTCCGCACCTGCCCTCCGTAGTAGATACACATCCGAGCATGTCCATCACTTATCATCCATGCCTCAAGTCTGTGTAAAAGGAGGGAAGAGGTTTGTGTTCCCGACTCCTGATTGCCGATTTTGCTATGTATTTGTTGAGTTCAACTCTCTGCTAGTGTCACCGGCCATGTTACAGGGGACGTTCATCATTGAGTTGATGTTATCGATTAAATGAAAATCACTCAACTCAAAATAACCAGCTAGGGGTCTGGGAAGAGCCTTGCGCGACGATCCAAATATGGCCAACTAGAAATTTCAATTATTTCGCCAGAATTAGCCTCCACTACCACACCAACGTCGTAGAATGGTCCACTATCTGAAACGGAGTCCGAGCGAACAAAGACGTAACCTAGTCGCATGATTTCCGCTTCGTCTTCAAACCAACCTAGAAAGAGTTCACCATTCTTCTCATGCTGAGGAAATGCAGCAAACAATCTCGCTTTTGCATCGGCTGGAGTAAGTGTCGCGGTACGGTTTGGAACTGCAACGGAAAACTCAGGTCCGTAAAGAAACATGGTTCTACCGTCTTCAAAAATCCGACCTTGTAGCACACTTGATCGGTCTAAGAATGGATATCCCTTAGCTGTGCTCACCGCTCTGGATTCTCCAACCAGCGCACCTCCCTCACCTTCCGCAAACCGAACTTGAAGCTCAGGCAAGTCAAACCCGTCAGGTAACAGTTGAGTCATTCGATCACGTAGTTGAACGGACAGTTCCATTTCTTCTTTGCGACCTTTCGAGGCAACTGCTCTCCCATGGCGATTTCAGAGTCCAAAGCCCATCGGAACGTATTGACAGAATACAAATGCGACACAGAAACTGAACTCAACTCGTCACTCGCAAGGACTGAAGTATTCATGCGAGAAAATTGGCAGTCACCATATCGAGCTGATGGCTGCAACGCTGCCAATCGTGAAATAAGAAAAGGACAGAACTGCTCCGGCGACGCGGGAACTCCCGACGCTCTTCTATTTCTGGATTCCCCGAGAGGAGACTTACTCCATATTGAACTGAGGCCCACTATACCAATCATTACCCCTAGCAAAATCAGTGGCAACGCAGACTTTCTTCTTATCGTTGGTTTTATGTATTCATTCATTGAATGACCCTCCAGTAGTTGAGTGACTGAACGGTGGCATTGGGCAGATATACTTTGCTCAGTCTCGTTGCGTGATCGCCTTTTACGATTATCTGACTGGGGCTCTTCCCTAGTGAACCTGCAAAGTTGTCCGCAGCTACTCGCATGCTGTAACCATTTTTCAAGGTCGAGTAGAACACTTTAAGGTGTTCACGAGAGCTAACGGGCAGGTTCACGTCAGACATAACGTTACTCTGATGTTCGGGGTACTCGGAGACTCCCGTGTAGACGTTACCGTTGGGGTATAATGAGTCACCGGATATGCCTGGGCCGGATCCTGTATCTGGAGTTCCAACCGAGCAGGCATACACAAACATTAGATTAAGAGGTGGCTTGTTGCCGGAGTTGAATGGCGGCAAACCGGTGCCGATGGAGGCGACCCGATAAGGGCGAATCCGCCAATACTCGTAACCACTCAAAGTCACTTCAACTACGGATCCATCGTCCGGTCTGTATCCGTTGATGCCATCTGCAGAAGGCAGTGGTGGAGTCGTAGGATATGCAAATGAATCATCATCCCGATCGCTGACAAAGCGAGGAGGAGATTGACTAGGACTCGGGCCACCACCCGCTCCATGTGTGACCACTAGGACATTGTTTGAAATCCACCATCCACCTAAGAAATCATGCGGACCCCATCCGAGCGCGGAAAGTGAGGTTGGCGCATAACCCATGTCATCAAGTTTATCTGCCACGGTAGGAAGACACTCAAAATCGGAGGCGGGAGGTAAATACCAAGCCGGAAACCATTGATTAGTGGCTCTATTGATTACCCGTTTGAATTCATTGAAGTCGTAACGAGCGGTGATGAAAGATGAGCTGTAGGATGGGGCCGAATAGCTCCTTTCTTGTGCTACGGTTGCTGTGTATTCCCAGACTCTCAGAGTGATCGTGATCGGACCACCGCCATAAGCGAACCACGTTGGGTCGAACATAACGTTATGTGTCGCGTGAAAGCTATACAAATCTCCAAAAGTTGGATCCGTAGGGCAGTGCGCATATGAGACTTGGATTCCGTTTATGAGTAGTTCTGACTCCCGGATTGTTGGTGAGATCATGACTGATCCATCGGGAGCAGTGCCCGTTGGTGCAGAATCCGCTCGAGCGAAGGCGCGGGAGTTGGTCCCGCTAAAGTAATGCGGCTTCCCCGGTTCGTTTGAACCCATAACTGGGTCCGCTGGGACATACCACTCAAGTGCCCCATAAGAGGGCACTACCATCGCGCATATTGCAACAGTTAGAGCCAACCGATTCATAACCTTTGTAACGGTCCCGGGGTTGTGCCACTGATTGCAAGTACTTTTCGCCAGAACGTGAAAAGCTTTGTTCGGCAGAAAGGGCATCGTTCGTCGGATTCCTACTGATAGAGAAGGAGAGATGGCATCAAGCGGGTTGTACCATACAGCTGTTTTCCACTTGCTTCTTGACTTTGGCGCCGGGTTTGTCAGGATTGCTTCGGCTACGGGTACCCTAAAGGGCTCCTTCCTTTCACGCAACTGCGGAGTTTCAAACAAATTGACTTTGATCCCATCTGTGACTTCGTCGAGTTTTTACATGAGAGATAGTGGATCAGACGGATCTTCGTCGCCGCAACGCCGATAGGCCAATCAATCCGAGTCCAACCATCGTCCCCGGCTCCGTCACGGCTCCGTAGCGAACCACCAGTTCTGGCCGATTTGCCTCATAGCCGGGGAATTCCGAGCGCCCCTCGCGAGACACATACACCAAACGGTTGGACATCGGTCCGGCGAGCAAAAAGCCGTTGTTGTCCGCAAACCCCGTGTGCCACTGCCGGACAATGGCTGTCGCATCAAACTCGTACCAACCGAACGTGCTCGGTCCGCGCAAAGTAAAGAAAGGATCGGCGTTTTGAACTCCATTGCGGCCCACGAAGTCACCTCCGGGGTTCGTCCAATCGTTCCCAAAGCTCGCAAAGTTCCACGCCGCTTCGTATTCCGCCCATGGTCGGGTCGCCCGGAACAAGTGGGTCTCGGTCTCGGGGGCATTTTCCCACGGCATACCGTAAAGTCTGAGGGTCGCTTGGATCACGCCTTCGTTGGCAGGCAGAGACGCAACATCAAACTGGATCAACGTGTCTTGCAGATTTTGCACTTTCATGTAAGTGCTTAGGATGCTGTTTCCATCGTTGAGCCACGGGGTATGCGACTGCAACCTTGTGTCCTGGGTTGCCGCGAAGGTCACTGTCGTGCCACCGGGCGGATACAGTTCGATCGGGTTGTCGGCATAGGCGGCACCCGCGAAGAGCATGAACGCGAGCGCCGCGAGGGATTGAGTGAGCCCCTTCATTGTCCTTTCCTGGCACCCACGCAATCGGTGCCCAAAGAGAGAGGCGCAATAACCGTGCCAACCTATCGGACAGAGTTGATTCCGACCCGGAACCGTTCAATGGCTTCGAGCATCCAATCTGCCCGCCGGTTTTGCGCGACCTTGAACCACAACCTTCCTTCATGAAGGGTTAGCTCAAGTGTGCCTTTGTGACCCGGTAACCGGAGGTGCCAGTGCATACCACCCGGAAACGCCTTTAGCGTGGTACGCAGGGAAACCTCAAGGCCCTGCGATGCCAACGCGTGTTCAATCAGGTCGACGTCCAGCATTGAACAGCGGACATCAAACTCTTCCATCAGAACGCCGACGAGAAGAATACGGCGTTCAAGAACACTGGCTCTTGCGCGGTGAAGAACCCCCGGAAGACCGGTGCGTCGGCAAACAAGACCACGCGTCCACCGCCCACTCGCCGCGCGAGGATGGTTGCTTTGCCGGCCGCCAATTGGGTGACTTCTGGCGATAGATATCCGGCCGCCAGCGGACTCACATCGTAGCGCCCTACTACTTGCGAGGCCGTAGTCGGCGGGAGAATGAACGTGTCCCCTTCGCGGAAAGCCACACCACCGGTGAACCCAAATGTGAGCGGATGGGTGTGATCGTAACGGACATTCAGAATCGTGCCGGGAACACTGTGACGACCCGCTTCCGCGCTCACTTCTGCATAGGGTAGAGAACTCGTATCTGCCCGGTAACTAGTAAATTCGAGCTTCCAGATGTCCGATCCCGCAATGCTAGTGGCACCCCCCGCGACGCCGATGAGTGTGCCGCCTCCGCTGACAAAGTCAGAAAATCGAGAGGTAGCCGCACTCGACATTGATCCGCAAAGGATCACGGTGTCGAACCGCGAAAGATCGGTTGTGGCCGGGACAAGGGTCACCGCTATCCCGTGGTGAGCGTCGAGTCTCCACCAGATCTCACCCATGAGATTGAGGTCTACTCCGCTTTCGGCGATCAGTGCGATGCGCTGGGTTCGGATCTCCGCAAGATCGCTGCCGCCCCAACTCACAGGTTCTCCCGTCTGGCCCGCCACTCCGTGGATCACGACCCCGTGCTCGGCGGCGAGGGACTCAAAGAAGGCTTGGTCGGCGGCGGTTCCGGGAACGAAAAGCTCACCAGGAGAAGCGCGACCGGTCCGCTTCAATACATAGAATGCGCGGCGACCGCTGGACAGAATCGCTTGGGTCGCAGCGTGAAAGTGCCCGTACGTGCGGTACACGATGAACCCAACGGGTTTGTCGGCCGCCACGAACCCACCTTTTGGTTCATCTTCGGCTTCGATCAGCGCTGTCATGCTTCGGGGTTGCGGAGGGTCGCCTAGAACCTTTTGTACGGGGACGCCGAACGCGTACCCTAGCCCCCAAGTGGAGATGTCATAGAACTGGTTGTCTCGGAAGGTATCGGGCGGGGTCAGCATTGCATCCGCAAGACGGTGGAGGGGCTGATTCGCCGGTACAAAGATCTGCCGTCCCCAGCGGAAAACTTGGATTTCGTGCTTCAAAAGCAGTTGCGCCAATCGCCAAGCTTGCAGGCTGTCAGGCATCATCCATCCGCCATCCTTGGGCGCTTCTCGGAATTGGTCGCGCTGGTGGCGAATTAATGCGACCCGGTTCTCGCTCGCCGCGCGGAACGAACTGAGCGAACATGCCACCTGGTTGCGCACTGTGCTTGCATAAGTCTGCGTGAAAGTTCCCCGGTCGGTGACCATCCCTCGGACCCCGGCTTGCTCAAACAGAATGCCGATGCTCCCTATCAGATCGGGATACGTACTGCCCTTGCCGGGATAGAAGTCGTCGTAGCGCCGCTCGATGAAATAGCGTTCGCCGACCGCTTCTAGAGCACGGGCGTGGTATCCCGCAAACGTCCGGGTCCACTCTTGATTGCTTGGCGGCGTCAATGGGTTGACTCGGAGAGGTTCGCCCGGTTGGAAAAAGTATGTCGAACCACCGCCCATCTCGTGGAAGTCAAGCGTTACCTGTGGTTGCCAGCGAACATACTCGGCGTGTCGCAGATAAGATTCCGGCTGCGTAAGGGGCATCCAATCTCGGTTGAGGTCAAAAAAGTAATGGTTCGTGCGTCCCGCCGGCCAGGACTCGTTGTGTTCCAAGTCGCCGGAGTCCGGGTTTGCGATCACTCCCCGGAACGCGTTGGCCCGGTTCGCGTACCGATCGCGCCCGTCAGGGTTGTAGTTCGGGCCAAGAACGATGACCATGTTCCGGAGCATCTCTTCGACTTCGCGGCCCCCGGCGGCGAGGTGATACAAGACGAGCAACGCCGCGTCCGGGCCGCTCGGCTCATTGCCATGGACTCCGTAGCCGCTCCAAACGACGATCGGCATACTCTCCGTCTGGCTGTCCGCAACTTGGTCGGCCTCAAAAACCAGTCTCCGATTGGCCTTCTGGATCTCATCCAATCGCCTCAGATTGTCGGGAGTGGAGACGACGGCGTAGGTAAGGTCACGTCCCTCCCAAGTTTTGCCGAACGAGCCGATCTGCACCCTCGGCGATGCCTCTGCGATCTGCTGATAGTATGTGGTGATCTCGTGGCTTCGCGCGTAACGGGTCCCAACTCGGAAGCCAAGGGCTTGCTCGGGGGTTGGGATCGATCGTGCGTACTGCGTGTCGGTTTCGAGCGGGGCATCGAGGGGCAGTTGGGCGCACGCAAATGAGCAAGAGAAGCCGACGAGAAGTGCCACGGCGCAGCGGAGCATGCGCCGCAGTATACGGATTTGCTATCTTAGCGGCGGTGCGGTGACTTCAATTCCCGTAACGGCATCGAAAGCAAACCGAATCGGATGAGATTCGAGCATCCGTTCGTGGAGGTAGATCAACCTCGCGGCTCCCGCTTCATTTTCGACACTCCAACCCAACTTGAGTTTCCCTGAAGTGAAGACCGGGTTGTCTCCGGGTTGCTTCAAGTACAGAATTTGGGCTCTCGTCTCGGCGGCTTCTAATGGCATCGGCTCGCCCTCATTGATGACCGAGCGGGGTCGGTGGAGTTGTGCACCAGCACTAATGTACTGGCCAGATGATCGTTCCCAGAAGACTTGACCATCAAGACGCTTTGAAAGTACAGGTTTACCATTCCAGGATGCACTCAGGCGCATTCCGAATGCAAGGGGATATGGCATCTCTAACAAATCGATGTGCCACTCTAAATCGGCATCTACAGCCTTGTTAAACTTAGACAACGCATCCTCATCCTGTGGAACAGCCTGGGAGCGTACAGTAAAGATACTTTGACGCAGGTATACATCTTCACGAATGTACCGGAAGCTCACGTAGCCAGAGGTACTCCAGCTGACATTCCACATCTCTTGTCCGTTAAAGCCCCGTGATCGGCTGACACTCCATCCATAAGGGTTGATGCCATCTGATGTTCCCGCAAACTCGGTGCGATCGAATCGAGTTATTGCAAACTCGTGCCTTAATCGACTGCCAAATGCGAGAGACTCACTTTCAATAGGACTTTGAACACTTATCAGCACAAGTACAAGGGACAGAATCATAACTCCCTCCACCAACTTAAAGGTTCGTCAGCATTTCCCGTATAGACGCTGGAGATTCGTGAGTATGGATCGCCCAGTAATGAGACACTCTCGTTCCAATAAGTTCCGAGGACATCTTCTAGCACTGGCTCCAAAGCCTTCCCTGACTTCAACCCGAGAAAGATATCGTCAGCTTCTTGAGCGATCGTTGAGATGTACTGTTCTCCTTTGTATCCCACATAAGCCATGTTCGGTACCCCATTGGTGATGTCAAAGTAGGGATAGATCAACCCCCGGGCGATGTCGTCGGTGTCTCCGCTGTGGCACGCCGCCACGAGCGCAAAAAAGATAGGTTGTGAACCTTCATTGTAGAGTGGGGGCTCAATTGCAGGCGCATTTGCCGAGCCATCGTATGCGAGTTTGATGTCAGTTTTCATGACGCTATAGGTTATTCCGGTGGGGAATGTGTTGTTTGGAGAAGCCAAAACAGGTGGTGTTTGGCCGAAAACTAACTCCTTAGGTAGGGTCGCAAGCGTCGGATGAGTGTCGTAGACAATGTTGAAGTCACTGGAGTCCGAGGTAATCCGGGACACTACTCGAGATAGCGGCGTCCGCTCGCTTGACCCTCCATGAGTCGCAATATAGGCAATGTTCGCGATGGAAAGACTGTTGTAAAGCGCGCTCCAGTTCCAGAAGCCCGTTGGACCGTTCGTCGTGTACTTGCTATCGGCAAACCCGTCGTTTCGGAGTGCATCGTAAACTGCGACATTTGATCGCCATGCCGTTCCTCCCAAAGTGTAGGACGCTCCGTCGCCGGAGGTCGGATACTCCCAAAGCGTCCATTCGGTTGGAGGATCAACGTTGTTCCGTTGCCAGTTGACGGCTACGTCGTTTCCGGTGCCTTCCCAATCGCGACGGGTAGCGATGGTTCCTCGGTTGTTCTTGACTGTGATTGTGACTGTGGCGGGAGGCACGGTATCACTGTTTGACGTCAAGATAAGTTCTACGAGCAGTTCGTTCTGCCCGTAGAAGTGACTTGAATCAAAATAGACAGTGCCTGACACACTAAACCTTGCGGGGTTGAATGTGCGGGAAAAAACTGTTTCGCCGCCAATCTTCAAGGTGGCACCTGTGATCTGATTCTCGATTTGAGGTGGGTCTTCCTGATTTGTCGCCGTGGATTCGCCTTCGTAAATTACGGGACAGTACGTTCCGCTAAAGTAGTTCGGCTTTGTGGCTGGATCGGGATAGAGGGAAGAGTCGACTCCCGCGTTTGACTGCCCGACTATCGCGCCCAGAAAAACCACCAAAGCACTCCGTTGCAAGTGAGTGCCTCCCATTGAATGACTGTAGCAGGCTTGCCCTACTGAATACAAGCACTGCGACCAAATTTTACAAATACACTACTACAACGGGCCGCGAAGCCGGCGTGTACCGCCGCGACTCGTCACCGTATCCACCCGTCGTGGTTGTCCTAGCGCTGCATTCGTGAGATAGTTCGACCGATACGTGAGTGACTGGGTGAAGTACCACTCCAACTGTGCGCATTCGGCGATGCTCTCAAACCCGTAATCCCGAATCGCTTTCGCCACCAAGTCATTCAGATTTCCGAGCTTTCCTGTATTGACTTTGCGGTCCATCAGAGTCGCCAATCCTGCCTCGGTGCGGAAAATATCGCTGACTTTGCCAGTGTATGTGCGGCCATTGACGGTTACCGAGATCGGGTCGCTTGCGGGGAAGTACATCTCCTTGGCGGTTTTGAGTTGGGCGACACGGAAGTCGTCGCAGACGCGGCCCGCACGTTGGAACGAAGCGATCAGCCGCTTGTCTTGGATAATTTGGGCATTGGCGGCGGCCCCAATCTGTGCCGCGCCGGTGGCGAGGTCAACCGCAATCAACGACCCGGTCGGCGTCACATCAATCCCCATCCTTTGAAAGTCATTTTGGAACGCCTCAGGTTGGTCGTTCTTCAACCGAAGAAGAGTCTGCCCAAGACTGCCGGATCCGGCTCGAAGCGACGCAAACTGGATGAACCCCACCGAAACGAACCCGGTGTCGTAAGTGTTGACGGAGTCAAATCCACCTTCCAGAAGGGAGACCGCCGTGAACACACGTCGTTCGCTCTCGCTGATGCCTGCCCGGTCAAACAGTCGGTCCAGGTCGCGCGCGTCCATCTGCCGCACGCGTTGACCACCGCTCATCACCCCTTCAGGCCAGCGGTAGTACGCGTAGTTTCGGCGCATCGGAACGGGGGTCCGATAAGTCACTACGGTGCCGTCGTGGAACGTGATTGTGTGTCGTTGCGGACGACAAACCGCCGCAAATGCGGGTGGGGCACCGCAAATCGCGGTGAGGCCCGCCGGGGGGTTGCCGGGGTTGGCCGGGAGCGCAG
>JAHBTC010000064.1 GCA_019638835.1 Fimbriimonadaceae bacterium | reverse complement strand
TGCGTTGGAAGGCTATTCATATGCGACCTATGCTCCGGGTTGGTTGCCCGACGACGACCCGCATGAACCCTCACATACGTACTTTGGCGGCTGGATTCCAAACACCTATCTCACGAGTTTTTGGAACGAAAGTTTCGCCACGTTCTGCGAAGACCTTTACGAGAGGGAAGTGAGCATTGGCGATACGGAGGAACGGCGGCTTGCCTTTGTTCCCAACATGAACCCGAGCCCTCAGTACGACGAGGGAATGGTCGCGACGGCCGGAGTCATGTCAGGTCGTAGTGCATCATCTCTTGGCTACGGAAAAGGCGGACTCGTTCTCTACATGCTGGAGCAAGAAATCGGGCGAGAAGCAATGCAGAAGGCAATCCAAACTTGGCTCACGCAACACAAGAATGGCGATCCTGGCGAATGGGATCAGTTTGAGGCGATCATTGGATCGGACAAGAAGTGGTTCTTTGACCAGTGGCTCCGCAGAGAGGGCTCGCCTCGATACTCTGTTTCCAATGTGCGCTACGTCAATGGTAGCGTTGTAGGTCAAGTTCAGTTTGCCGGTCCGACATATCGTTTGACTCTCGATGCCATGACTGTGGATCCGGTTGGAAACCGCACCATGCACCGAGTGTCGATCATGCCAGAAGAGGGTTCACAGATGGTCACATTCGGGTTTGTCGTTCCGGAGCAGCCTGTTACCGTTTCGTTCGATCCCTATGATCGAATCATGACGAGTCGGTCAACAAGGGCACCTGAATCGCTCGTCAGTCGGCTCTCGCGAATGGATGCAATTGTGAATCCAAACACCCGAGAATGGGCCCGGACCGCCGACTTCAACTCGTTGAAGATCTCAAGTGATGTACCCGCAAACCCGAACGGCATGGTTCTCGTGGGGCACCCTGACGATTGGCCGGGGATGAGAACACTTTGTGACCGCGCAGGATTTGTCGTGAA
The DNA here is from genome assembly GCA_019638835.1 of Fimbriimonadaceae bacterium. Lineage (GTDB taxonomy): Bacteria > Armatimonadota > Fimbriimonadia > Fimbriimonadales > Fimbriimonadaceae > JAHBTC01. The sequence goes on along the minus strand of JAHBTC010000064.1, from coordinate 14,280 downwards.
TGGCAACAGCCTCACTTATGATGGGACGACGATCGACCTTCGGCACGGGGCCGCCGGAGCGATCATTGAGTATGAACCAGGCGTAACGATTGGCATCGTACTTGGAAAAACTCGTCGACACATGGACACAGGACGGGCATCGGTTGCGTTGACAGATGAACTCGGGCGCTTTCTCCGCGGTACAACCGAGCCAAGAATGACCGGAGAGTTCGTTTTCCGGTTCTAAGTAGGGAATCCAAGAGTTTCCAGAATGCGCTCTAGATCCTCATCACCATAAAAGTCGATGAGGATCTTCCCACCACTTTTGCCTCGATTGATCTCTACTTTCGTAGCAAAGTATTCGCTCAATCCCTTTTGCACCGAGAGCCAGTTCGCATCGAGGGGTTGAGGCAAACTGGGTTCGCGCCGAGATACTGCCGTGGCACCTGACCGCACCAACTTCTCAGTCTCGCGCACGCTAAGTTTTTCGCGGACAACTTTCGCGAAAATGGCAAGCATCGCAGGCTCACTCTCTACCGCGAGCAGAGCACGCGCATGCCCCTCAGAGATCAGCCCATTCTTTAGTGCCGCTTGGATTGGTTCTGGCAACCTGAGAAGCCTTAGAGTGTTTGCGATGGCACTTCGGCTTTTACCGACCCGCCCGGCGACTTCCTCCTGACTAAGCCCGAACTCTGTAACGAGCGATTGGTATGCGGCTGCCGCCTCGAGTGCCCCGATTTCCTCGCGCTGAACGTTCTCGATGAGCGCGATTTCAAGGGAAGTCTGGTCGTCGGATTGACGAACGAGGGCGGGGATGACATTCAATCCGGCCAACTGGCTTGCACGCAGCCGCCTTTCGCCAGCAATCAACTCAAATCGCTTATCCGCTAACTGTCGGACGACAATGGGCTGAAGCACCCCGTGATGGCTAATCGAAGCGGCAAGCTCCTCAAGGTTCTCCTCGCTAAACTCCGTTCGTGGTTGGCGGGGGTTGGGAGAAATTTGCCCGATCGGTATCTGGGCGACCGTATCCCTGCTTGCCCCGCTTTCAACTGGGCCTGATTCGAACTCCGGTGCTGACGTCTTCGGTGACCGAACACGCTTCTGTTCCTTCTCTCCACGAAGATGAGCCACTCCTCGCCCGACACCGCGCCGCATAGCCAGATTATGGCCCTACACTCGGTTCGAATCTAAGGGGGGACTAGCCGCCTTGCAACAGTTGGAGAATCTGCTGGGGTTGACGGCTCGCTTGGGCCAGCATCGCCATACCGCTTTGCCGGAGAATTTGAAGGCGCGTAAAGTCAGCCATCTCAATCGCCATATCCGCGTCTCGCACCGTACTTTCCGCTGCTGTCGTATTCTCATTGGCAATGGAGAGCGATCGGTACGTGGATTCTAGGAAGTTCTTTGTGAATGATCCGAGGTTTCCACGGATTGAAGCGACCTCAGAGATCGCGGCATCGATAATCCTCATCGCATTTTCGGCGCCTGTTTGAGTCGTCACGTTGATCGTGCTCAAGTCCTGACCAGGAACAACCGAACGACCGAGGCGATCGGCATACATCGAGGGCAGCGAGAAGTTCGCGCTTTGCTCAACGTTCGGTCCGAGTTGGAACCGCAGCGATCCGACGTCAAGTTGCCCTATCGTGGTGAGTGCGGCAGTGTTGTTGCCAGCGGTAGATACATTCAATCGGTATCCGCTTGGCGAGATCAAGGTGAGGCCGTCCACCCCAGAGCCTTGACCGCCCGTAAACACTTCAGTTGCGGTACCGCTTGGCTCAATATTCGTTGTCACATTGAACACGGCGTTGATTCCTGCCGTTACGGTCGGAGCCGAGTTATTATTGAGGATCGTTGTGTTCGGAGCGTTTGCGGACTCGTAATAGTTGATTCCGAAGTTAGATCCGTACTTTGTTGAGGTGAGCACGACACCGGCACCGGCTACATGGGTGGCCTGAACATTCGTCTCCGGAGTCTTTTGATTGATCATGACCAAAACGTCGTTGACATTCATGCCCGGGGTCACGGTAAAGGTCTGACCGTTGATCACGAACGATCCAGCGTTTACTGCTGTCGTGCCGGCGGCAAATGTCGTTGCGAGGGTCGTGGTCGCACGGGTCGCTTGGGTGACTCTCTGCATGGTGATCGCGCCGTTGCGCACTCTTTCACCATTCATTTCACTACCGATAAACAGGTTGGAGACAAGATCGGTCCGCGTGACGGATGCAGTCGCGCCAGAGGCTCCATTGAGTAGTTTCTTTGTTCCGAATGTCGTTTGTGCCGCGATTCGATTGATGGACTGGAGGGTCGACCGAATCTGAGTTTGATTCGCTTCAAGTTGCGCCGCATCAACAACTGCAGTGTTCGCGGATTGAACGGCTAGCCCACGGATGTTGCGAAGTAGAGTCTGGACTTCGTCAAGCGCACCTTCGGCCGTACGAGACATGTTGATCGCATCCTGGGCGTTTCGCATGGCCTGATCAAGTCCTTTGATCTGGGCCCGGAGGCCCTCGCTCACGATGAGACCAGCCGGGTCGTCTGCGGCTGTATTGATTCGCAACCCACTACTGAGCCTTCCCGTACTACGAGACAGCATATTGTCCGTCTCGGTCAGGTACCGCGCGGCATTGAGCGCCGGGATGTTCGTATTGATGCGTAGACTCATGGTGACCGTGGCTTTCCTAGATTCAAACTAGGACCAGCAATTTCCTATGGGAAATATTCGGACAAATGTGGAATAAACCTTAGTTCTGCCTCATGGAAGACGTGACCGACGACCCGACTCCACTACCGACAGACTCCGTGAAGCACGAACGTGAATCAACGAGATTGCGGGTCTTTGTTGCGGGCGCAGCCGGGATGTTGGGCCGAGACATTGTTCGAACTCTTGCGGACGCAGGGCATTACGTCGCCTCGCCCTTTCGAGACCAATTTGATATCGCTCATCCTCAGCATCTTGAGAGTCTTAGAACCGGCGTTTGGGGTCAATTTGACTGGGTGATCAATGCGGCCGCATACACGAATGTGGACGGAGCGCAGAGTGCAGTTGCGCAAGCCGAACGGACTAACCACATCGGGGCTGGACTCCTAGCCTTTACTGCGAACGAAATCGGAGCCCGCTTCCTCCACTTCTCAACCGACTTTGTCTTCGATGGCAACGCGAACGCCTCATACGACGAGGGTGCGCCGCCGAACCCAATCAACGTCTACGGGACTTCGAAGTGGCACGGTGAGCAGGAGGTTTCCAAGCAACACTCGCAGGCTGTCATCGTGCGCACATCTTGGCTATTCGGAGTCCATGGAAAGTCCTTCCCAAGAACAATGATCAACGCCTGGCGAGAAGGGAAGGAGCTACGAGTCGTCGCGGATCAAACGGGCCGCCCCACCTACACGAAGGATCTTGCGGCGCGCACTCGAACATTGATTGAACATGCTCCGGTACCGGGCACAGTTCATCTCGCGGGCCCCGATATCATGAGTTGGCACGAGTTCGCAATCGCGGCCGTTTCCGCGTACCGAGATCGCACTGATCCGAGTCGAGAAGTCAACATTGCGCCCATCGCAAGTAGTGAGTGGCCAACCCCAGCAAGGCGACCCCGCTATTCAGTTCTTAGCCTCGCGAAAAGCGAAAGCCTCGGAATCGCTCCAATGCGGGCGATGTCCGAGGCTCTCTCTGAGTTTGCCGCGCTCGTCGCGGCGGAAAAGGCTTAGCCTTCGACCGGGACGGATTGCACGACTTTAGCGTCCTTCACGTAGCGTGCGGCGTTCCCAATGAACTGTTCGGGATCCTTGCGGAATGGCTCGGTGCATCCGGCGCAGCACATGTAGTACCGAACACCCTTGTAATCGACATAACCCGAGGCGGAACCGTACGACTTGACTTCCGACTTCATGACGGGACAGTAGAGGGCTTCCTTCTTCGGCGCGTTGTCAACGAACGATGCCGGGTTTGCGCGGAATTTATCAAGGCTCTCTTGCTTGCTGAACATGTAGCGGATGCCCTTGTAGTCCATGTGCATCGTGGCGCGTCGCATGTTCAGGAGTTCGCCAGTCGTGACATCGAATAGGTACTTGCCCACAACTTTGTTTCCGGCGGCGGCTTCCTTGATGTACTTCTCAGGATCAGCGGCGAACTTCGGTTCGCAACCGGCACAGCAGAACTGGAAGCTAGCTCCCTTGTATTCCACGGATTTTGCTTCCGCCGGAACGGCGTGGTCCGACATGATCGGACAAACGAGGGGGGAATCGGCGGTTTGGGCGATTACGCTGAAAACAGCAAGCGTGGCAAACATAAGTTCCTCAAGACTGATTATAGTCTCTCACTAGTAGAACGACCATGGACTCCTCGACGTTCCGAACTCCAGATCCGGTCCCAGACTTACCGTCGCCGATTGCCTGGAGATTCTACGTCGCGTATTGTTGGAGTTCCTTTGTGATCCATGCAGCATGGATCGCGTTTCTGTTCCTCTTCCTGCAAAATCAGCGCGGCTTGATGGAGCAATGGTGGGAATTAGGGCCGTCCGAATTAGACTTTCCTGTGCGAATCCTTTGTTACTACCTAATCGGATCTGCCGCAGCGTTTGGCCTGGGCGCGGTGTTTGTCTTGCGTTTGAAGCGATCGCCGAAAGCGTGGAACGGGCATCTGGTGAATCTGATCATCGGCGCATCTACCTTTGTTCTCGCACCCATTGCCGTGCCCACGATTTTTCTTTGGTTTCGAGACGATACACGACGCTGGTTCGGCCGTGCCTAGTAAGGCTCAGTGTGAAGAACCGTCATGCCGGGGGCGATGCCCTCAAGCATCTTAATCTGAGTATCGCTCGCCTGCAGATCACCGTTTCGGGCAAGGGTCCGCCATGAAGGGTCTCCACAGAAGCCTTGTGTAAACGTCTCGATGGACATTGTGAGACCGGGGTCACCGTTCGTTCTCTTGACCTCGACACAGCCTCCACCTGCCTTGATATGCCAAGGACCCTTCGCCGACTCGAAGAGCGGGTCAACAACGCTGATGACAAGTTCCGCTTGTATGTCAGGATCTGGCTTTAGAGAACGCAGAGCACCCGCGACATCAAGCACTCTCATCATTGAGCCCTTTTCTCGCTTTGCGCTTTGACCGTAATCCCAATGGCGGGAAAGAAAAGGGCTGTCTGACGGTTCTAGCCAGACGACTTCATTGTTGTTGATCGCTAATGAACGGAATAACGCGATTCCCGTATCGTATGCCGCCTTGGTGGTGTAGACGAACTCTCCAACTTGAATTGTCCCCCAGAAGCCTCCGTGTTTTACGAACGCGTAGCCCTCAGCCGGATTGCCAAATACGTATCGTCCGGGGGAGGACTGCTTTCGTCTCCTATCCCAGAGGGCAGGCGTCCGATGCACTCCAAGCGACCGTTGTCTCACCCAACGTTCATGTAGGGCGGCAATCTGGGGCCAATCGGAATCGGAGGCTTGATGCACGGGAAGAGCAGAACCTGTTTCAGGCATCCGGTCAACGGGACACGTAATCTCCCAAACCCATCCACAAGTTGCAAACTGCATTTTTCGATAGAAGGGGTCGCGAAAAGCATAAAGCCCAGCCATGACTTTTCCTTCGTCAGCGCAGATTTGGAGAACTTCCCGCATCATTCGCTGACCCACGCCGGAGCGCCGATGGTTTGGATGCACACCTACCAAGCCGATTCCGCCAAGGGAGAAGTCGGCTTCTCCCCGAGTCGCAGAGAAGTCAAAAACTTGACAAACCGCGGCTCCCTCTCCGTCTATCAAACCCACATACCTCTTGCCTAGCCCAACAAAGGAAGGGGCGGGTTCGTCATCTGGGGGTTCACCGCTATAAGCCCACGCGACTACCGATCGAAAGTTGGGCTCGTTTTCAGATGTAACCTCTTCGAATGACCACTTCATAGCGGCAACTCGCGAGTCTCTTTATCAAGTCCAAGAACGAAGCAGGAGTGAATTCGTCCGACTCCCGGTATTTGGCTTAGGGTGTCGTAAATGAGATCGCGGTACGAGTGCATGTCAGGCACGATAATCTTCAACATGAAGTCGTGGTCGCCCGAAATGTGGAGAACTTCTTGGACCTCCTCCATCTTCGTAACCGTCTCCCTGAAGGTCTCGATTGCCTTCTCCTGATGCAAACTCAGGCTCACAAGTGCAATCACGAGGAGACCGTAACCCATGTTGTCGCGATCAAGTTCGGCGGAGTACCCCTTGATGACCCCTGACTCCTCAAGCTTGCGAAGTCGTTGAAGGGTGGATGGTGCAGAAAGGTTGATCCGACGCGCCAACTCCGCATTTGTCATTCGCCCGTCATCCTGTAGCAGTTTCAGGATTTGCCGATCCTTCGTATCCAGCGGATACTTCGGCGCAGGGAGGGGCAAACCGGACCTTCGCTGGGTTGGGGGTTGCGGCACGATCACTCTATCGTAGCATCATAGGAATATGAGCGCGACAACCGCCATGCCGAAGTGGAATCTTGAGCCCCTTTTCTCGGGCCTTCCCAGCGACGATTATGCCAATGCAGTCGACCGATTCGTCAGACAGTTGGAAGAGGCAGAGCGTCAGTTTGATCACGACGAGATTGATGGTGGTGAGGCAATCTCAGGAACGGACCTCACTGCAAAAGCGGCTCGCGCCGTGAACGCGATCAACGAACTTGGCGACGCTTTCCGTCCCATTCGATCGTTTGTGTACGCCCACATAACGACAGATGCCACAAATGAAGTGGCCCAAAAGGAACTAAGTGTGCTGACGAAACTCAGCGTTCGAATCGGCAAGTTAGACACACGATTCACCGCTTGGCTGGGGCGATTCGACATTGACACCGTCCTCTCGGATCCGACGAACGCAGCGCATGAGTTTCCTCTCCGAAAGCGATCAAAGGAGTCGCAGCACATGATGTCACCGGCAGAGGAAGCCTTGGCGGCCGATCTCAGCGAGACCGGAGGAAGCGCATGGGGTCGACTGTACGGCAACTTCTCATCACAGATTGAGGTCCCTCTGAATGGAGAGACTCTTTCCATGAGCGCAATCCGCACAAAGGCATACGACAGTGATGCCGGAGTCCGCGAATCCGCGTATCACGCTGAACTGGAAGCTTGGAAGGCGAACGAACTTCCGATAGCGGCAGCGATGAACGCCATCAAAGGAGAGTCTCGATATCTGACCGAGCGTCGCGGTTGGCCGAGCGTCCTCGACATGATCCTCTTTGAGAACAATATGAGCCGAGCCTCTCTTGACGCGATGATGAGCGCGGCTCGGAAGAGTTTCCCCGTCTGGCGGCGCTATCTCAAGGCAAAAGCACATGCTCTAGGGTATGGAGGCGGGCTCAAGTGGTGTGACATTTTTGCTCCTGTAGGCGCAGAAACGGCATACGAGTACGACACGGCAGAAACGTTTGTTGAAGAACAATTCCGTCTTTACAGCGCCAAGATGGGAGATCTCGCGCAACGAAGTGCCCAAGAGCGCTGGGTGGACGCAGAACCACGAAAAGGCAAACGTGACGGCGCGTTCTGTATGGGAGTACTCCCCGGAGTCTCGCGCATTTTGATGAACTACAAACCCGCCTTTGGAAGTGTATCCACCCTTGCGCATGAACTTGGACACGCTTATCACAACTTGTGCCTGCGCGATCGCACACCCCTTCAATCAGAGACTCCGATGCCTCTAGCCGAGACGGCAAGCATCTTCTGTGAAACGATCATCAAGCGGAAGATGCTTGCAGAAGTGGAAGGCGATGTCAAGGTTGCCATCTTCGACGCGACCCTGCAGGGTGAGTGCCAAGTCGTCGTAGACATCACGAGTCGCTTCCTTTTTGAGGACGAGGTGTTTCGGTGCAGGGGCCAAAGTGAGTTGAGCGCGCGCGAGTTGTGCGAGATCATGCGGGATGCCCAAGCAAACACTTATGGTGATGGATTGAACCTTGACGCCATGCACCCCTACATGTGGGCCGTCAAGCCCCACTATTATGGATATCGAGGCTATTACAACTTCCCGTATATGTTCGGTCTGCTGTTTGCATTGGGGCTCTACGCCATCTATCAGCGCGAACCGGAAGGATTTCACGAGCGATACGATGATCTGCTTTCCTCAACGGGGATGTACTCGGCCACGGAACTGGCGCAAAGGTTCGGCATCAATATTGAGGACGAAGCGTTCTGGGCGGGTTCTCTGAACGTGCTTGCCGAGGACATCGAAGCATTTGTCGAAGCGGTTGGCGCAGACGTATGATGGAATTGCCCCCTTGTCCTGGGGGCATTCGTCTAGATCGCTACCTCGCCGAATGCTTGCCGGAACATAGTCGCAGTCGCCTAGCCCTTCTCGTTGAAGAAGGGCAGGTGATTGTAAACAGCGAACCCGCGATCAAAGCGAGTCTGCGCCTCAGGGAAGGTGATTTGGTTCGCGTTACTGAAGTTCCGGAGCGTGTAAATCGTACGATTGAACCGATCGAAATGGACTTGACCGTTCCGTACGAGGACGAATCACTTCTTGTGGTTTACAAGCCTCGCGGTCTCAGTGTTCATCCTTCTCCGGGCTCACGAGGAGTCACTCTAGTGAATGGACTGGTGGCTCGCTCGCACGAGTTGAGTCAAGGTTCGGCGCCATACCGTCCCGGTCTTGTTCACCGGCTAGATAAAGACACAACGGGCATTCTCATCGTTGCGAAGACGGATTCTGTCCACGCGAAAATGGCCGACGCAATTCGCCAGAGACAAGTTGAACGAAGGTACGTCGCCGTGGTCAAAGGTACTTTGAGGCACAAGGTTTTTACTGTAGACGCCCCGTTAGGACGCGATCCTAAGCGTCCCCTTGCTCGGGCAGTGATTCCCGACGGCAAACCCGCGCGGACGCACGTTCGATTAGTACAGAGAGTTGAATCCGGGGCCCTCGTAATCGCCAGACTCGAATCGGGCAGGACTCATCAGATTCGTGTTCATTTGGCGTCGGTTGGGCATCCGGTTTTGGGTGATGACTTATACGCTCCTCCTCCGGCATACCATGGGCCGCTTCAACTTCATGCGGGATGGCTACGTTTCGCTCATCCGTTGCGGGAAGAGACAGTCTCGGTGTACGCTCCACCTCCGGACGACTTCGTGTCTCGTGATTTTGTGAGTGAGGAGATGGGCTGGCAATGATTGTTCGTGAAGGTACAGCGTGGGCAAGGGTGTTGCAGACGGGCATTTCCTCAGCGGCGACGACCGACCTTCTCGCAATTGCGCTTTCACGCGCCCCTGATGACCTCGTCAGTAACGAAGGGCTTGCGCCAAAGTTCTTGCGTCAACACACGCTGAAGGAGATCAACGACATCTCATTTGGTGAGTTGAAGGACGAAGTCGGACTGGAGGAGTTTGAGTCTCTGCGCTTTCTTGTGTCGATTGAACTTGGTCGACGTTCGGGAGCGTTGCAGTCAGGAAAACGCACCGAAGTACTAAGTGATGTGGACGCATATGAACATCTGAAAGACTTGGCAAATGAGAAGCAAGAGAAGTTTGTTGCGCTTCTTCTGGATTCCAAAGCAAATCTGCTCCGGAAGGAAACCGTCCATATTGGCACCGTGAACATGAGCGTCGTAGGGAGCCGTGAAGTGTTCCGAGAAGCCGTCCGATACAACGCAGTGCAGATCATCGTGGCTCACAATCATCCCAGCGGGGATCCCGAACCTAGCCCCGAGGACATTGAAGTGACAAAACGATTAATGGAGGCAGGGGAACTGCTAGATATCCCGGTGCTGGACCATCTGATCATTGGACAAGGAAAGTATGTGAGCTTACGAAAACGGGGGTACATGTGAACTGGGCAGAGCAAACCTCGGCGATTCGGTCTGAGTTAGAGCGAGAACATCAGCAACGTGAAGCCGCCCTGTCGCGATGCCGCAAGGTCATTCAAAGCAGTTCGCGAGCCATCCGTCACATACATCGCAGTGAGATGGTTGAGGCAGAGAGGCTCGTTTCAGAAGCTGAAAGTTTGGCTCGGAGCATCCGCTCTGAGCTCAATTCCTCGCCTCGGATCCTTTATGCCGGTTATGTGCATGATGCTGAGAAGGAGTGGGTAGAGGCGACTCTGCTCCACAAAATGGTTACGGGTTCGCCTTGGCCCACGGCTCAAGAACTCGGCGTCGAGGTCGTTACCTACCTACACGGAGCCTGCGAAGCCGCGAGTGAACTTCGTCGATCAATGCTAGATCGGATGCGTGGTGACGACTTCGAAACAGCAGGAAAGTACTTGCAGTTGATGGAAGACGTATACGACGAACTCATCACGATTGACTTCCCCGATGGACTGACCGCCGGGTTACGGCGGGCGACCGACGCACTACGAGCCGTCCTTGAACGCTCGCGAAGCGACTTCACGCTTACAGCGTTGCAAGAACGACTGCGCAGGCAAGTTACCGACCGACTTTAAGCGAGTTATTCGGGGGAAGTAGTTGACTCTGTGGAGGTGTCGCCCTCCGGAGATGCCATTTCTTCAGGCTTCGGCGCGCATGCACCGACAACAAGTCCAACAGCAACAAGCACTAAGAGAATTGTGAATCGCAGTCTCATCCGTTTCATTGTAAGGGGGAGTCGCCAAACATGACCATTGAAGGGGGCCGAATGGGTGTACTTCGAAGGCACGGGTACATTCATCTCGTGCGTGCCTGGCTTATTGTGGGATCGGTCTTTGCCGCTTCGATGGCATCAGCAGCAGATGTCTGGAGCAAAGATGGCTGGGTCATTATCAATGAGGTCTTGGTCCTCCGCCCAAGAACCGGCGAGAACCGCGCACAAGTCGCGGCTCAGAGACTTGCCGCGATAGCGGATAACAAAATCATAGAGGTCATAAAGTCGGAGTCTGGATTCGCTCTTTCGGTTGGCACGACCCGCATCCTTTCGGTGGAAGCCGACGAGGCCCGTGCTCAAAACAGTACTCCTGAGGCCCTTGCGACTCTATGGGCTCAAAGAATCAATGACGCCCGATCCCTTCCCGCACTAAAAAGCAGCGTGAGTAGAGTGGTATTGCCGGATGGTGGGACAACGAGCGTTAGTCTCGTTGGATCCGCCGCGCGCCGGGCGACTTTCACAATAGAACCAGCAAATGCGGTCACGCTTGAACGAACCACCGGAATGATCGCTATCAAGCCAAAAATCTCCGGAGCAGTTACTTTGAAGGCGGTGAGCGGTAATCAATCGCTTTTGTGGACGATTCGCACCGCCCCCTATGCCGCTTCACCGGGTGGACCCTATGTGGCGGAAGTAACCGGTTTCCCGGCAAACTCGGAAACGGTAGCGGCATCAGCGGCGGCGGCCGTCCAGAGTCAACTCCAAACAAAGCCTGGCTCTATGATTCGCATTCGGAGCGTTGGTGGGGCCCGACTGACAACTGGGCAGGAAACAACGGTTCCTGTTGAAGTCACCGTTCATGGCGAAGGTTACTTTCCATGGTCGGGTCGCGTGCTCGTTAGGGTGAAGAACTCAGCGGCGCGATTCTCAAGTGCAGAGGATCTTTGGTATAGCAACTCGCCTGAGAATATCTATACAGACCAACCATTGTTTGCGGCAACACTGAACCCATCAGCCCCCGTTCGTATGCTTTGTCACCACCGCAATCGATCTGCCGCACCGCTTTTCAACGTATTGTCCATCCTCAATACTTCCGAAGCACCGGCAAAGATCGCCCTCATTACGGGCGACGGTGGCGTGGATACGAACCCAACGTTAGCCGGTTATCGTGCAGGTGACCGCTTTCTTACTTCCTTTGGTGAGAGCTCCGCATTGATCGTCACTTTGCCCCCAGGTCGGATGTTGCCCGTCCACGTCCACGAAATGAACCTGGGCGAAACATCAAGCGCCATTCATTACTTTGCTCTCCTCAATGAAGAACCAGGGCAGGGAGTAAAAGTCATTCAGCAAGTCCAAAACCCGAGTGATGTTCCCGTTGAATGGTTGGCCGCATCCCGCACCGATCGGCCATACACGTTCACACCATCAACAGCGATACCGGAAGGGTTCAAGCCACCAGAAGTTCGTTCTCCCGTGTATCCCACACCCACGAAGCGGGAAGAGTTCCAATATGATTTTGGGGGTCGAATTGTCTTCTTGCGACTTGGGCAGGTTGGTATCGCAGGTACCGATGGCAACCCGTTGCTCGGTAACTTCGGCGTGACCTATGAGTTTCAGGGTCGACTCACCAATCCAACCGATAAGCCGGTTGACATTGAAGTTGCCTTTGAGGCAAGCGCAGGCTATACCGGATCTCTGATGTGGGTTAACGGAGAGTACGTGCGAATTCCTCTACTTCAACCGAAAGAAGAGCGTATTTTCCGAACAGTGCGATTGGTGCCTGGCCAATCCCAGTCGATCCGAATCTCTACTATGCCGTTAAGCGGTGCCAGTTATCCGGCAACGATAACGATCCGACCAAAGGGATTTAATGACCTGTGAACGAAGAGCAGTTTCAAGATATCGTCGAACTGTTTGACCTGCCGGGTGCAAGAACGGAGGCAGGTGCCAGTGAATACCGAGATTTAGTCGGGTCGACCGAGCAAGAGTCTAAGAACTACGGACATCTTTGCATGAAAGACAGCGACTATGTTGGTGCGATTAGTCACTTCCAGAGAGCGATAGAGCAAGGGGGTGATACCGACGAAAATGTCTCTAACTTGGGGGCTGCGTACGAGGCTTCCGGTCAAACTTCTGAGGCTTACCAAGAATTCCTTAGGGCGAGATCCATCAAATCAAGTGGCGAATTAGATATCGCCTTGGCCAGTTTACTGAAGCAAGATGGCCGAGCCAGAGAGGGACTTGCTGAACTTGAAGCGGCAATTGAACGAGAACCGGACTCCGCATATCTTCAGTTTCGGCGAGCCGATTTGCTACGCTCTATGGGCCATCGGAAGGTTGCGCTCACAGCAGTTCTCGGAGCCATTGCACTCGCCCCTGAAGATCCCTTCTACCATGAGTGGGCCGGAGAGCTTGCAGTTGAAGCAGGGCTATTCGAACAAGCCCTCGTGAGTTTGCAAGCGGCAATCGAGATTTCGCCGGGAGAGGCAAAGACACTCGGGCTGGCGGCCGTCGCATTCTTTGGTGTCGGCAAGGAGACCGAGGCAGTTCGCGCCGCAAGACTTGGGAGTGACCTTGAACCAGACAATCTTGTCTTAGCGTACTTAAGGCATAGAATCGAGACTGCTGTCAACGCAGAACCTCGCGAACCAGGGTCAAAGACACCTGAGCTAGAAGCGTACGATCAGGACCGCTACAACCGAATGGTCCGATCACTCGGGGCGGAGTGGCTCTCGAAGTGAGCATCCTCGTCGAAATTGTCTGCTGTTCGGTTGACGACGCAATTGCGGCTGAACGAGGAGGGGCCGATCGAATCGAATTATGCGCGGCACTCGGTCAGGGTGGATTGACGCCGTCACCCGGACTGTTTCGATCCGTAAAAGCGCACTGCTCGCTCCCCGTCATGGCGATGGTCAGACCGAGGTCTGGTGGGTTTTGTTACACGGAGTATGAGTTCGATTCCATGCTCCGTGACCTAGATTGGTTACTCGAAGAAGGGGCCGACGGCATCGTAACTGGTTGTCTTCTGGAATCAGGACACCTCGACGTGGCCCGGAATAAACAGTTGAAGGGAACGGCTGGCAACACTCCCGTTGTTGCGCACCGATGTTTCGATGTAGTCCAAGATCAAAACGGTGCGATGGAAGCACTGATTGACGTCGGTTTCTGTCGAATCCTCACCAGCGGGCGTCGAAATACGGCACTTGACGGAGCAAATCAGATTCGGAAGAACATTGAGGATGCCGACGGAAGAATTGAGATATTGCCTGGGGGCGGTATTCGACCGGAGAATGTTCGGGAGATCGTGAGACTTACCGGAGCGACTCAAGTACATCTCGCCCCTCTCAAAAAACAGGACGATAGGAGTACTCAGGGAAACCCTGACATTTTCTTTGCGGGTTCATTGGACATGAAGGAGGGCGCATTTGATGTGACCGACGAAGTTCAAGTTCGTCGAACCGTTGAAGTCCTTCGAGACGAATTGGCCTAGAATTCGATCCGCCCATGCTTCCTATGTAGTCTAACTGTATATGCAGAAAGCAATTTCGGTCCTTGGACTCGTCGGCCTATTGGTTTCCATCGGCTCAGCACAACACGCGTCAACCACGGACGGAAGAGGCACCTACTTGATTGGGAATACGTCGCATGACATTCGAGAAGTGACCGTAATCCTCACCAACGACAACAAGGTGCAGATTGGCACGGTTGGAAACGCCCGCGTGAACTTCAACGGTGTTTGGACCGATGTGCGTGGGAGCACCTACAC
>JAHBTC010000063.1 GCA_019638835.1 Fimbriimonadaceae bacterium | reverse complement strand
CGCTCCTCGGCACCTCGTTCCACCCGGAGATGACCGACGACACGCGATTGCACGAGTGGTTTCTGTATCTCGTGTGACGAGGACCCGCGAGCGAGCGACTGTTCTCAAAAAAAGGCCCCGCTCCGAGGGGAAGGAGGCAGGGCCGTGATCGGGGAGGAATGATTGCAATGTACACGAGTAGGACGAGGTCACTCGCTCATAGGTTCCATATTGGATGCCACAACCTGTGGAAACTTGAGAAACTAAAGTGAAAGCACTAGAATTCCTTAGAAAGATGCGTATACTAGCAGCCATGGAGCGAAGTGCACCGATCCTGACACTTCTCCTGATCACTTTGGCTTTGCGTTTGTAATGGCTTGGCCACGTCCCGACCCGCCACTAGGTGGCTGCACAGGTTGCTCAGTCGCCGGAACCACTTGGCATGAAGAACGGGTGCCGGTCGGGTATTGCGTGCTCAACGTGAACAAGTTTGAAAAGTTTACGGAGGGCTGCCAGAAGCACGTTTGCGCAAACGGCGACTGGTATGCCCGCATTACCGATGATTGGCCGGATGACGCATACTGTTACGCGACGTCACTTCACACCGATTGTCCTGGTGATACGTGTGCCCACTGATATGAACCTGCGATCACTGATTCGTAGGCCGTGTCGGGGATTATCCCTTCTCGAAGTGCTGCTGGTCTTGACTATTGTAGTGCTTCTGACCAGTTTAGTCTTTCCCGCTCTTATTCGAAGCAAAAGTTCCGCTCGCGTTGCCGAAGCCACTGCTTACGGTCGGCAAATTGGTATGGCTCTCGCAATATACGGTGAGGACTTTCAATGTATTCCACCAACAACCGTTTTGCCCTACTTGAAAGTAGTTATCTAGTGGGTGTACCACTTGACTTCTATAGTGATCCGTTTGAAAACGGATCGGCCTGCGCGGTTCGGGCACATATGCCACGAACAACCAGACGCGAAGGTTACAATGAATGTGCAAGCGCTACCCGACGCATTAGTTGGATCGGGCTTGAGGATCTTGGTCACCCACCCCTGGTGAGGGATTTTCTTTTTGAAAGTCAGCCCAACTCGGGACCGGTCTCGTTGGTAATAGACTATGGGTCGCAGTTCAATTCTAAGATTTGGCATACGCCGTGTGGTCCCGAAGTACGAATTCTGCGCCTAACCTGGCAAGGCTCGATTCTTCGGCGGAATGTCCCCATGACAGAAATTTACGATCCCAACATGTCCGGAGTGAACTACGGTTGCGATCCGATGCGGTTATTCGTGGACGACTCTGATGGCAAAAATTAATCCCGACAATAATTGGACGGTGATTGCAATAATTTTCGTGACGGACATGATTCTACGGTGCATTATCACACCAATAAGCTATCCGCCTAATCTAGTACCATATGGATTTATGACAAACATCGCTTATGACCTACTTTTTCTGGCGCCGGGCGTTGGTGTTTATCTCTTGTTTCGAGGCGAATATTGGAAAAAATGCGCTGTAGCACTTTGCTCGGTGTGGCTCGTCAGTCTCATATACTGTTTTGCCGGGGGTTATTCTCGTGAAAGCTTAAACAGACTCGATTTTGCTTTAACTGCAGTTATCCTCTCCCCAGCCGTTAGTCTCATGAGTATCATTATTGGCACATTCATATTCCAAAGAGCGAAAAAGAATGGTCGGTGAAGTTCTAAATGCGTCTGCCTGTGGCACTGTTGACTCGTTCTGTACCGTTTCTTGCCCGACTCTCAAGAAGCTATGACTTAGATACTTGGACGCGCACCACGGCAGTTTATCCCCAGCGATATCGCAACCGCACATCCCCGCCGAAGTGTTCCACCTCCGGCACGGGCAAATCCAGCGCCAAATTGTTTGACCAAGGCTTTCCTTCCCCAAACGTCTTTTGTCCGACGAACAGGTGCAGTTCATCCGCCAGCCCTTCCGCGAGAAAAGCCCGGAGCGTCGTTGGCCCGCCTTCCACCAACAGACTCGTCATTCCCTGTTCCCATAGCCGCTCCAGAATGCACTGCGCCGACCATGGCAAGTTTTCATCTCGCTGCGCCCGCAGCCAACCGATCTCGCCGGGTTCCTGGAAAAGCGGTTCGTCACCCTTCAGATGCCCGCGAGGGTCCAGCACGATGCGCGTCACGGGCCGTTCCACATCGGGCACCCTTGCCGTCAGTTTTGCGCCGTCCATCTTCACCGTTTTCCAACCCACGAGGACGGCCCCCATTTCGGCCCGCAAGCGGTGGCCTTCCGCTCGGGCTTCTGGTCCCGTAATCCACTGGCTCGATCCGTCCGGTCTCGCCATAAAGCCATCTGCCGTAATCGCCGTCTTCAGGGTGACAAATGGCCGGCCCAAACGCATCGCAGTCAACCACACGTGGTTCACCGCTTCAGCCTCGTCCGACGCCACCCCCACCGTGACTTCCACCCCTTTCGATCTAAGGAACGCCAGTCCGCCCGCTGCCTTCGGGTTAGGGTCCGAGACGGCAAAGACCACCCTCGTTACTCCTGCATCAACTAAAGCGTGGCTACACGGTGGCGTCCGGCCATGGTGGTGGCAAGGCTCTAGCGTTACATAAGCGGTCGCACCCCGAGTGCGATCCCCTGCCGCCAGCAAAGCGTGAACTTCCGCATGGGGGGTTCCGGCGGCATGGTGCCAGCCTTCGCCGACGACCCGATTCTCGCGGGTCAATACGCATCCGACACGCGGATTGGGGGCGGGAAAGCCCTTTGCGGCGAGCCCCACGGCTCGCAACATGAACTCACGATCTCTTGGATTCGTGGTCACGGAGCGTGCCCTCAATGAGTCTCTTCATGGCTTCGGCCTCTTGTTCAACGAACTCCTTGCGCGCGCGACGCGCGAGCGCGACCGCGCAACCTGCCGCCGCTACCCATGCCCCGGCCGTTACCCCGAAACCAGTGAGCAATCGTAAACCGTATTCCGCTTTCTCTTTTTTTGGGGCAGTCGCGGCAGGGGTATCGCCGAACAGGAGGAACGTCCAGATCAAAGCAACGATGCCGAACACCACCATCGTCGTGGTAGCTACTCTCAGCCACATAGCGACCTCAGTTCTGTTATGCCTTTGGCGATGCTCGGTGCCTTCATCAGATAGCTTCCCGTGACGAACGTGGTCGCTCCGGCATCCCATAAACGGCGAATCGTCGAAGGATCAACTCCGCCATCCACCGTGATTTCAATCCCCTTTGCTCGGTCACGGATCGCCCGCACTTTTTCTACGCACGATTCAATGAGAGACTGACCGCCCCAACCGGGGTTCACGGTCATCACAAGAACGTTCTCAACGACATCGAGAACCGGCCAAACCACCTCCACAGGAGTGGCTGGGTTGATCGCGACGCTCGCTTCTACGCCGCGTTCGCGCAACGATTGTGCGAGCCGATGCGCATGAGATGTCGTTTCGACATGAAACGCTACTCGCTGACTCCCTGCTCGGATGAATGCATCGAAATGGGCGTCCGGCGTTTCGGTCATCAGGTGGGTGTCAAACGGCAAGTCCGTCATATCGCGTAGCGATTGGACCAGATCGGCCCCAAAGGTGATCGGTGGTACGAACTGGCCGTCCATCACGTCAAAGTGAATGCCGTCGCAACCGCCCGCAATCATCTCCTCGACGGCAGTCCGGAATTGCGAGGGGTCGCAACTCAGAATCGAAGGAGTGATCCGGCAGGCAAGGCTCACCTGGTTACCTCGGTTTCCGCCTTGACAGTCTTTGTTCCCTTCAATTCGTCGTTGTAATACACCCGGAAGGTTGCCTGCGCCCCCACACCTTCGGCCTCGACTTCGACCCGGTCACCGGGTTCGCGCTCTTCTTCCAAGACCGTGTTTGTCTCACGATCATCCGTCATTTCGATGCGGACGAGAATGGGTGAATCTCCTTCAGGCAAAGTAAACGCGACCCGGTACAGGAATCGCTCGGTGGATCGCCCGGTCGGCACGTTTCGGTTCCCCGCACTCACGCGCACATTGATGCGCGAGTCTCGGCTAATCTGCACTCCCGCACTCGGGTTTTGGTTGACAATCTTTCCTTCTCCGACGTCCGTGCTTCGCACCCGGGTCGGATTCTCGTCAAGGACCAAATTGACTTCGGCCAATAGCGCGCGGGCTTGGGCCACTGTCTTACCCTTCAGATCAGGTACCTCCACCGTAAGACCGCCTCGGCTCACGACAACATAGACCGTCGAGCCTTCGCGGGCTCGCTCCCTTCCGGCGGCAGGGTCGGACGAGATGATCGTGCCCTTACCGAACTTGTCGTTGTAATCCTCGCGAACCTGCTTCAAGGTTAATCCCGACTTCTTGAGTTCGCTTGCGGCCTCGGTCACGTTCTTCCCTACGATATTGGGCACATCCACAAGTGGAGGCTTATTCTGGTTGAACGCCCACCAGCCTCCTACAGCCGCGAGTCCGAGTAGGGTCGTGAAAATCGCGATGAACGCCAACCAACCGGGGACACCATCGCGCGATCTTTCCTTGCGCTGTCGCTTGCGCTCGGCGGCGGCATTCTTGGGGTCCGGCTTTGGGTTCACGACGGACATTGTTGGCGCAACCGGCGGTGGCTCTTCTTCCACGGCGTTGGGCTTCGTTGGCCACGCGAGAGGTCGCCCAAAACGCAGGTTTTCGTGAAGCATCTTGAGATCGCCGAGAAGTTGGTCCACCGAATTATATCGGTCGAAGGGGTTCTTACTGATACACCGGCGCACCACGTCGTCGAGGGCCGCCGGGACCGAGGAGTTGAGTTGCCGAAGCGAGATCACATCCCCTGAAGCGTGCTTGGCCGCAATTGCCATTGTGGAATCTCCGGGGAACGGCTTGCGTCCGCTCAGCATCTCATAGAGCATCACTCCAAGGGCATAGATGTCGGTTCGCTGGTTGGGCAGAGTTCCTGTATTCAACTCAGGAGCCATGCTGGGCGCCATTCCGCGCAAAACCGCCTTGCCGGCCCTCTCACTGCGCGCGTAAGCCTCCCAGAGCCCACCGAGGGCCAATTTGATGGTGTCTTGCGGCGTGCAGATCACGTTCGCCGGGCAAATATCTCCATGGGCGAAGCCTGCCTGGTGCAAAGCCGAAACGGCTTCGGCCACTTGGATCACTGTCGCCAGGGTTACGGAGACTGAAAATGAACTCAATCTTCGCAAGCGATCTTCAAGCGTTACGCCAGCAAAGTGTTCGCAAACGAGGAACGGGGGCCGGTTGGTCCCTTCCCACTGATAGATGCGCTCGACACCAGGATGGGTGATGACTTGAAGTCGCTCAACAATGGTTTTGAGGCCGCTGGTGAACTCAACGTCGTCCCCCAACCCTTGCGTGACGATTCGGAGTCGCACCTCACGGTTGGCAACCCGGTCACGAGCCCGATAAGAAGCAAAGATTGGTCCCTCTTCCGCCTCCTGCAAAACCTCATACCGGCCGCCAAGAACGGTTCCAATCACTCAGTCACCTCCGGCGGGTTCTTGTCCGGGATCAGGGACAGTCCGAGACCGGCAACGAGCCAAACCAAGGCGGCAACCGGAACGATGGAACGATCAATCCATTCGGTGTACGCCGCAGTGGTTCCGGTGAAAAAGTGTTGCTGGCTCACCGCGTATCCCGAGCCAATGCCAATGGCCGTGAGAAGGACATATATCGAGCGGATCAGTTTCATCAACGATGCCAGGCGAGCGCCACGGCCGAGGCTTCGACGTTCGTGTTCAGTTTACACGCGCCCCACCCATTCAACAGGCTGAAGGCCAAGTCCGTGCCAACGACCTTCTTATCCCTCCTCATGAGAGGTAAGAGATCTTCAAATCGGGCTTCCTTGGGCATCTCATTCGGTAGGCCGTGGCTCGCCAATAGCGCCGCCACCCGGTCGCCGATGCCACGCGGCGTGAACCCAATTTGCTCGCCGATGCGCGCTTCCACCACCATACCAATTGCGATCGCTTCGCCGTGACGGTAGTCAGAGTAGTTGCCCCAAACTTCAATGGCGTGTCCCACGGTATGCCCAAAGTTTAGAGTCGCGCGCAGACCCGAGGTTTCGAACTCATCCTCTTCGACGACTCTTGCTTTGTGGGTTATGCACCTCACAATGATGTTCTTCGTTCGTGGATCTTCGGGATTGAGGAGAGGGGCCGATTCAAGTTCGTCAGCGAGGTCCGCTTGGCCAATGAGACCGTACTTGATAACTTCAGCCATCCCGCTTCGCCACTCGGCTTCGGGAAGCGTTTTGAGAGCGTCAAGGGGAATCGAAACGCTTTGCGGCGCGAGGAAAAGTCCGGCGAGATTCTTCCCGGTGGGGAGGTCTACGCCTACTTTCCCACCCACGCTACTATCCACCATTGCGAGAAGTGAGGTCGGTACCTGGAAGAAAGGAACACCTCGCAACAGAGTGCCTGCCGCAAATCCGACGAGATCGCCGATCATGCCTCCGCCAACGGCAACAAGGGGGTTCTTCCGCGTATGCCCTCTCTCAATCAGCGTGTCCAAAAGCCGCCCCGCAGTCTTCCACGTCTTGCTGTTTTCTCCCGCCGGAATGACAATGGGGTTTCTTTCTGCGATTGCCCTTGGCAAGACTTCGAGTACGTTCGAGTCGGTGACGAGCGTCGCGGAATCTGGAAGCAACGAGTGCACTTGACCCCATTCGGACACGGTGACTTCGTACTGTCCCAAGTGGTGTCGAATCGTCATTTGAGTGCCTCCTGGATACGTGCTGCGACCTCATCCGGGTCTTCGTCGCCTCCTTCCACAATGATATCGGCACCCGCGTAGACCGGTTCCCGCTTTGCCATAAGTTCGTCGACCTTCTCCTTCCAATCTTCTTGGGCAAGCAAAGGTCGCTTCATGCGGTTTCTTTCCAGCCGAGGGAGCAGAATCTCTCGCGAAACCCGAATCCAAACAACGGGACCGAGCGAGTGAATCAGAGGCCGGTTGCTCTCGCGAATGTATGCGCCACCTCCGAGCGCAAGCACTCCATCACCCTTTGGCAGGTCAGTGATGGCACGGGTTTCGTGTTTGCGGAAAGTCTCTTCGCCGAACAAGTCAAAGATCCGCTGGACCCGATGGCCAACACTATGCTCAATGAGGCGATCAAGGTCGTAGAAACTAACGTCAAGTCGAGCAGCAAGGCACCGTCCAACCGTTGTTTTTCCGGCCCCCATCATTCCCACAAGACTAATCATGGCTCTCAAATTGATTGCGGCTCCCCCCAGTATGGGAGAAGCCGCAACAGTGCACTTGTCAGACCTCTAGTTACGGTCCGCCGATACCGGCTTCTGCCGGGCCGACGATTCGCGGCGTAACGAAGATGATCAAGTCTTGGTTGTTGAGCGACGTCGTTCGACCTCGGAACAACCGTCCGATCAACGGCAGATCGCTCAGGATCGGGATGCGCGAAACGGACTGACGATCTTGCTTTCGGGTGAGACCCGCGAGCGCGATGGTTTCGCCGTCCTTGACCGTGCAAACGAGGGCAATGGCTTGCGTCAGAATGTCCGGGAACTCCGATCCATCCGGGCTTCGGCGGATTTCGCCGAATTCGGAGATCTGCGGAGTTAGGTACATCGTGATTGTGCCGTCACCGTTTACACGGGGCTTCACGTTGATTGCCGTCGTTGAGTTCACCTGAATCGGCTGGAAGACAGTTGTGATACCGCCGGGGCCGTTCTGCGATACGACGCTGAAGATGTACGTGGAAACGTTGCTGACGAAGGTCGCCGGCTGATTCTCAAGCGTCCGGACAATCGGAGCGTTGACAACGCGACCGTTTCCTTCGGTGAGTACCGTTCGGAGTCGAGTCGCCACATTTCCGGTCGTGTAGTTGATAAACACGGGGTCGGCGTTTCGGGCGAACGAACCGGGTCGGTTCCCGGCGAAGAGCGTTCCGCGAGTGTAAAGCCAGTCAATACCCAGCGCATTCTCGAACGATCGGCTGGCCGTGATGAACTCAAGCTTGACGATCACTTGTCGCGGAGCAATATCGAGTTGTTCGATTCGTCCGCGCAGAATGTTGATCGCGTCCTGCGTACCAAAGACAAGGAAGGAGTTGGTCGCCGGGTCATAGATGACTCGGTCAATGCCTTGCGGAACGAGATTATCGTCTTCCGGTTGGAGACCCGTGTCGAGGTTTCCACCACCGCCACCACCTTGCTGGCCGCCACCGCCGCCGCCGATGCCACCGCCGCCGCCCTGCTGGCCGCCACCGCCACCAAACTGATTCGCGGATTCTCCAGGAAGGAGGATGCCGTTGGTATTGTTGGTCGGTTGCTCAACGGGAACTGGTCGGCCATCGTAGCCATTGACTCGGTGATTGGCCAACCCTTCGAAGTTCGAAGTGACGCTTCGTGGCGCAGCCTGGTCTTTGACGACGTTGCTGAAGTTGAACATGTCGTCGAAGTCCGAGTATCGAATTTGGTCGAGGTTGTTGCCACCGCGCAGGATTTGCTGGATGTACTCCCCGCTGCCTGCATTGAGGTGGATTCGCTCCAGAATTCGCGGTCGGCGAACCGGATCAACGGTCGGATTGGTATCAATCGGAGCCGTATTCGGTTGCACCGCACTGCCGGGGCGGATTACAAAAACGCCGTTTTCATCCAAGGTCGCCGATGCTCCGGCCGCTTGCGCAATGTAGCGCACGGCTTGCTCCGCGGTCATATCGCGAAGGGAGAGCGTGATCTTGGTGTAGCCCGAGGGGCTCGGCACAATGACGAATTGGAGACCCGTTTGCTCGCCGAGCGCACGGGTTGCGACATGGATGTCGGCATCCTCCAGAAGCACGTCCACGGGACGAGTGAGTGGGTTGTCCTGAGCCCACACACTCGCCGCAATGGACATAACGGCCAACGCTGTGTAAAGGAATCGCATGATCGGTTAGTTGTTATGTGTTGAAGTCAGATTAGCGACCAATGCCGCCGCCGCCGCCGCCCGCACCTGGACCGCCTCCACGACCTCCGCCGAAGCCGCCGCCGCCAAAGCCGCCGCCTCCACCGAAGCCGCCGCCGCCGCCAAAGCCGCCGCCGCCGTTGTTACCGAAGCCGCCACCGTTGCCGAAGCCGCCACCGCCGCCGCCGCCGCCGAAGCCACCGGAGAAGAGCGAACTATTCTCAGATTGGGCACCAGACAGGTCAACTGCATCGCCACCCAGAAGTTGGATGAGAAGCGCAGGGTCAATGCTGCGAATCGGAATTCGCGCAAAACTCGTACCGGATGCCGTAGGCACGTCCGGAAGGTCAGGAATGCCTTCGATCACTTCTTGTCGCTTGACCTGAATGATGTAGATGCCGGATTCTCGGCGCCATGTTGCATTCACTTGGTCAAGTACCGCCCGTAGAACCGTCTCAAACGGCCTGTCCTTAAGGTTGATCGTGACCAACCCCTGAACGTCGGGGGCAATTGTGTATTCCGCACCGACCATTCGGAAGAGAACGCGAATCGCTTCGCGAACATCCGCATCGGTGAAGTCGAGGCTCGAGATATTTCGATCACCAATGTCATCGTTTTGAGCCGGGGCAATCGCGGGCATAGCCACGAGTGCAAATCCCAGGCTCAATCCGAGCACGGTGCTTACGATCCTTTTCATTTTCCGTTTCCTTTTCTGGTAAGTCGTTACCGATTATAGAACGTTTGGCCTACGAATAGGTTTCGTTCTATCAATCCTCCGCTGCCTGGCCGGCTTGCGATGATCCCCCACCGCCTCCGGCACCTGACGTACCCGGTCGAGCCGGGCCACTTCCGCCGCCACCTTGGTTGCCTCCACCGAGACGACCAAATCCTTCTGTAAGTCGAATTTCTTCGTACTGTTCCGGCCCCGGCCCAAGTCGCTTGACGATTGCTCGTTCTTCGCTAATGGATACCACCTGCCACTGGGTTTCACCCACGGTGATGATGGTGCCTGGGCGCAAATCAAAGTATCGCGTACCTGTCTGGGTCGGAATCTCTGCGAGAGCCACAACTCCATTGGAAAGCAGAACACCCGCGAGACGCCACTGCGGGACTGGAGCCCGTGTCGGCGGTGGCGGTTCCGCTTCTTCCGCCGGCGGTTCGTAGTACATTGCGAAGCCGCCTTCGCTGATCAATCTCTCCGCAAGTTGTGAGCGGTCGAACGCACGCTCAGAGCTCAGGAGGGCGAAAACGTCGCTTCGATAAGGGAAGTACCGAAGTTTCCCTTCCTCAATCGTTTCCAACGCAGTTTCAGGGCCAGGAAGTGGTACTGCGACACCGGCAGCGGCGACGAGTTCTGGATTCTCCGCCGGGCCAGGGTTGCGTGGTGCTCGCGGCTCTTCAAACGTGAGCGGTGAGCAGCCAGCGACACCGAGCGAGATCGCTACAGCCCCAAGGACAATCCAGTTCAAGCGATGGTTCTTCATTGTGCTGCAATCGAGGGTCGCTGCGGGATGTTACCACCCGGTCCGCGAGTAGCGGGCGCGGCTCCTGGTCCGCCACCCTGAGTAATGTTCGGAATCGCACCCGGAGCGGCTCCTGGTGCGCCCGAAGCGAGTTGTACTTGACCTTCCGGAATCTCTTTCGGTACGACGTTGCCGCGTATGTAGGCGACGACGACCAAGTTATAGGTGCCAGTAAGGTTGGGCGACGTGCCGGTAAGGGCAAGCCCATCCGTCATCGCTAAGTAATCCGGCATCGTTGACCAGCCCTGCACATTGGCGCGGATCTGGCTCCACGTTCCTCGCACGGTGACGGTGCCCAGATTGAAGATGCAGACCGGGAACTTGATGACAGGATAGTTGAAATAGTCGGTCATGATCGTCGCCGCATTGTCTGTCGGCTCCGGAACCGTTACTCCACCGATCACTAGAACCCCACCCGCCTTCATTTGGCGGTTGATGTCAAGTTGGACGTGATTACGGAACTTCCGCGCATCTACAGTGAGATCCCAGCGATTGACCGCAAGATCAATCCCGCCTTCCGCGAGCGTAGCCGGAGGAGTTTTTTCGGCGACAACCGCTTGCCACTCGGCTCCGATCTGCTTCACCGCTTCAATCGCGGCATCTCGGCGCTCAACGACCCGTGGCATCTTATCCACTTCTGTTTGAAGCGCATCACCTTGCGCGACCAACGCTTCCGCCTCGGTCATGTTCGGTTGGTAGTGCTGGAAGTACGCGAAACTGAGCGCACCCAGACAAATGCTCAGGCCGAGAACGACCCATACCCAAGGACTAAGTTTCACGCGCTTCCTCCTTCTTGCAATTCACTACCTCGAACTTGATCATCTGGGCTCACGCCTTGGCCGCGACCGCCTGCGCCAGGCGGTACACCTGTTGCCGGAGGAACACCAGGGACACCGGGTGTACCGGGTGCACCAGGCGTTGTCCCTGCAGGAGCACCGGCCGCGCCACCAGCACGAAGCGTCGCTACCGGATCGGGCGTTTGAATGTTCCGCGCAACTACCATCGTAAAGGTAACCGCCGACCAATCAGTCATTGCGCCCCGCACGTTGATATCGCCGGAGCCAAACCCACTGATGTTCTGGAATCCAGAAGGCGTCGTCGCTCCACGAGCCGTCAGTGCATTGAACCGCTCCCACGGATCGGAGGGCAACTGATCTTCACCCGGCTTGATCGGCGTACCGATCTGGTCTGTTTCATTCAACCCGGGCCGTCGAACATTGGTGTCCACGAATCCTGAGCGACCGAGCTGCACGAGCCCAGGCATGCGACCGAGAGCGAGCATCATATCGGCGTACTGCTGATTCGTCTGCAACACGCCGTTGATGGAAACCGTGCAGTACTGCTCGTTTGCGGGCGCCGCAGAGATACTCGTCACGCGGAACCACGAGGGAAGAACCCCGAAAACGTCTTCGTAGAGCGCAACGTAATCACCGTTATGCTTGATCATCGCGTTGGCTAGTTTGAGATTTCGGTCGAAATCCGTACTCCCAGCCATGATGGTGTTTGCTTCGTCCGAGACGGCTTTCACCTGCGCGTACATCGGCTGCAATGTGTCCACTCGCTCCTTGGCCTTTGTGAGTTCGCCATTGGAGAAGAAGATCATATACATCGCGCCCAATATGCCAGCGAGCGCCAAAACCACGCATGAGATGATCCCAAAGATCGCCATGCTGCCTTTGGATGCGCCGGTTGGTAGAAGGTTAAGTTTCATAACGGTGCGTCTTAGAAGAAGATGTGTAGCCCATTGCCGATGGCAACTGCGTAGTCACCTGCGGCCTCCGAACCATTTCGAGAGTTGATCGGAACCTTGTGACCGGGATTCAGCCGGGCCACCGGAATACCGAGCGATGTGGCAAGAAATTCGGGCAGGCCCGTGATGCTTGCGCCGCCGCCGGCCAGAAGAATCTGATCCACCTCGCCGCCCTTACCTCGGAAGTAGTCCACCGAGCGTCGAATCTCCGCCACCGTCTCATCGAGCACTTGCGCGATATGAGGGTATGCGGCATTACTTGAAGCGGGCGCCGAAACAGGAGCCTCTTCGGCTGGTTCAGGCGCCGCCTCCGGTCCTGCTTCCAACGGGTCAGCGAAAGGATTATAGGGTTGCATCGTTGCCCCCGAATCGAACGGATTGTAGGTTTGACCGCCTGCGTTCTGGGGAATCTCCAACTGTGAATGTTTGATGCTCTCGGCTTCCTCGAAGGTTACACCCATGCCATCGGCAATTTCGCGGGTGTACATTTCTCCACCGATGGGCACTTGGCGAGGCATCAGCAACCGACCATCCCGATAGATGTTGATCGCCGTGACCTTGCTTCCGATCTCAACGACGCAAACCGACTTGCCTCGGTAGTCCTCGGAGTAATTGCTGGCCAGAACCCGGGCGATCGCCAGAGGCTCAACGTCAATGGCGGCCGCTTTTTTGCCCGCTTTCTTCGTAAGGGCCATCATGTTGTTGACCGCCGAACGAGGCGTGATCGCCATCACGACATCCATATTTTGCGAAGCCGCGTCGGTCGGCGGATACGCTTTGTAATCCTTCTCGACGTCGCTTTCACTAAAGGGGATGTTGCGGGTGACTTCCCACTCCATGTGCGCCTTCAGGTCAGCCTCGTTCATGTTCGGAACTTCAAGCGTTCGCACCAGAACAGACTGTTGTCCGGCGACGGACAGGACGATGTCACCGACAGATGCGCCGGCTTCGGCACAGGCTTGTCGCACCGCGATACCGACGTTTTCCGGATCAATGATCCCCGTCTGGTCCACAGTGTTTGAGGGAGTCGGAGTCTTGCCCAAAGCAGTCACGACCGGTTGACCGCCCTGATTTCGGACTTCTGCGACTTTGATATAGGACGGACCGATATCCACCCCTACGACGCTTGATAAACGCTTGGCCATGACCTGTCACGACGTCCAGCGCGCCTGGACGCAGAGACATATTGGCACAGTGGAAATGCGAGTGTCAACTCAAATGAACTAGAAAACGACAGATTGGCGAAAAAGAAAGAGCGACTCGGGGAATTCCGAGTCGCTCTGTGCCAGTTCTAACGGATTAGTTACCGGCGGGTCGTGGGGAGAATCGCGGCGCCAAAGTCTGGAAATAGACATCTGGGTTACCCGAACGGGTACTTGCCCAGAACATCCATAGCAGGCCGGGGCGGCGGTTCACCAATGAGTTCCAACTTCCACCTAGCGGGTCAAGCGCCAGCGTCAGCGATGTTTCGTTGCCCACCTGATCGATCGAGATGGGCGATTCAACTTGCTCAATGACCGGCGAAACAACCTCCTCGTAGTTGATCGTGCCTGGAATCGCGTTCCCCGAGGCATCTACGCCTTGGTAGGTGACACGCACCAGCCGATCTTCTTGACCGACGAAGAAGAAAATTCTTCCGGTCGCCGGATCAACCTGGTAGTACCGCTCAGAGGCGGGCCCACCGGTGAACGTAATCGTGAGGTTCAGAATCGCGCCATTCGCGTCCGTAGCCACCGGCGTCGGCAAGATGATGCCGGGCCGCATCGTCATCATGTACGGTCGCGTTACGGTTGCACCGTCGTTGCTTGTACGAGTGAAGGCCAACACTGTGCGATCCCATCGAATCGGATCGTTGACCCCAGGAGCGCCACCCACTGGATTGAACCAGTAAGCAAGGTCACTCAGCTTCTGGAGCGCTGGATTCGCCGATTGGATGACGCCCAAGAAGCGATCATCGAAGACCGAGGACACAGAGCGATAGTTCACGCCTTGTCCGGTCGTAACGCGCTTGATGGACGGCCGATACCGAGCGTAGAGCGGAACGTTGCGAGGAACGACCGCACCCGAGAAGGTGATGCCTCCATTTCGCGTGTCAATCAGGATCTCGCCGCCCAAGACACAGTCGGCCCGAATGAGGCCCGTGTCGCTATCCACGTTGAACGTGGTTCCAGGAGCGATGATGCTGATGAGAGCACCGGTATTGTCCTGGCGGAACACGTCGATCGCGTTCGGCGAGGAGCGTCGGATATCGCCTTGGCTCAAGCCCCATCGGAGGCCAGTAGCCCAGATCTTGCCCGTCGCGACGTCGGTTTGTAACCGCTCGATTCGCGCCGGGAAGTAATCAAGATCTCCGTCATTATCCGGTTCACCGTCGTTCTCGGTATCCACCCGAAGCATGTAGACCTCGCTGTTCTGTCGACCGCGCAGTGTGCCCGTGAAGAACAACTCGATCTGAGGTTGGTTCTGCTGATAGCGTCGAAGATAGGCCGTCGGTGCCCCGAGTTCTTCGAAGATATTGCCGATAGGCAGATTTCGCGCTCGCTGCCAACTGGAACCGCCAGTCGAACTGAACTTGATGACCGGTCCACCCGAAGACGAGGACGTGTAGAACACGACGGCATCTTGCGCGGTTTGAATGACCGTGGGTCGCGACTTGATCGTGAACAGGTCGTCAGGAATCCCGACCGGAGCCCCCGGTGTATTCGTGACCGGATCGACCTCCGCCGCCAAGATGAGCGACGCTTCTCTCGGACGCGAACCTGTTTCGAGCACATTGACGCGACCTCGGAACGCGAGCACAACCGCCGACACTGGTGGTCGCCCCGTATCCAATGGCGGGCTCAGCGCATTGTAGGCACCACCCGTTGGGAAGGCCGGATAGTCGAACCGCTCGGTTCCAGCTTGTGTCGCGAACGGAGCCGAGAACCCAAACAGCGGGTCTAGAGCAACGTTCGGGTACGGGCCCGTGTTCTGGTTGAACCATTGCGTTGCCTGCTCGCGGTTCCAAAGGAGGAAATCTCGAGTCGGGTTGAACAGTGTGCCGGGACCGGCACCACCTTGCGTCAACCGCGTGAAGTACAGATGCGAGGTTTCCTGCGCGGCCATGTCGGCGGCCGTTCTAGTACTGGAAGCCCATCCCGGTACACCCGTGTTGTCACGCCGATTTGAGCTGAAGACGATGGACAGGTTTCCGTCATCGTTTCGCAGCATCGTCGGTGTACCGTTTGCCCACTGGTAGGGGGCATTGGCGGGCAACACGTTCTCCACCATCGGCGAAGTGCGCGAGGTATTCCGGTTGGTAAACCGTGCTTCGCGCACGTTGAACCGTAAGGTCAAGCCCGGATCGGTATAGGTCTCATTCGTAAGAACCGTGTAGTTGATGGAGTTGAACGTGAGGGAATCGCTTTCGTCATCCTCAAGTACATACAGGGGTCGCGAGAACTGACCGGATGGCGTTCCTAGCGGCACACTTACGGACAGCACGGGGTCACCTTCGGGCACCACACTGGTGTCGAACAAGTTGCCCTGCGCCGCGCGCAAGAATGCATTGGAACGCCGAACGGGGTTCACGTTCAACCGCGTTGAGGCGGAATCACCGGGGCGAGCCTTCTGCAGAATCACGCGTCCTAGATTGTCAAAGCCATCGGTACCTGCGCCAACGAGGGTCGACGGGGCCGCCCATCGCGGATCAAGGTTAGAGTGCAGGTTCCAAATCGCGTCGAACCAAGCCATTGAATG
>JAHBTC010000062.1 GCA_019638835.1 Fimbriimonadaceae bacterium | reverse complement strand
GACCTCAATCGGCGTGTGGAAATCAACCCTTTCGAACGCCGCAGTGACGCACACTCGGCCACTGAACTTTTGCGCGGTTGCGCTTGCGGTCAAGTCGATCATGGCGAGGATCGCACCCCCGAACACGTTGCCGAGGATGTTTGCCTCGCTGGGCGTCATGATCTGGGCGAGTTCGGTGATAGTCTCGCTGACGCGTTTCGGACTCACCGCAAGAAGTTTCCTTGCGCCGCGCGGATGATATGAACGAAACCTGGGCCGTCAAGGCTTGCGCCCCCTACCAATCCACCATCGATATCGGATTGCGCAAACAACTCCCGTGCGTTGTTCGGCTTCACACTTCCACCATAAAGGACTCGCAAGTCTTCGGCAGACTCGGCATCGGCATGCTCGCCGATCTTCTCGCGAATGAATGCGCAGATCCGGTTAGCCTCTTCGCTCTCGCATGTCTTACCGGTGCCAATCGCCCACACGGGCTCATAGGCGACAACCACAGATCCCATTTCAGCTTCGTCAAGTGTGCCAAGGGCACCTTCTAACTGCTTGTCAATGACTCCTTCGGTTTGACCAGATC
The DNA here is from genome assembly GCA_019638835.1 of Fimbriimonadaceae bacterium. Classification (GTDB taxonomy): domain Bacteria; phylum Armatimonadota; class Fimbriimonadia; order Fimbriimonadales; family Fimbriimonadaceae; genus JAHBTC01. Next base: position 15,627 of record JAHBTC010000062.1, on the reverse strand, counting down.
CTCGCTCGGATTCCGTCTCTCCTACACACACGATAGGGATGATCCCGAAATCGAGTAGCGCGCGCACTTTGTATCCGACGGTGCGGTCGGTCTCTGCGAAGTAGCTAAGCGAGCCTTCATGGGTCTCCAGTATTCCAAAACTACCTCGGGCTTCGGAGTGCCCTACAATGCAATAGGTGCAGCCAGCATCTCGGAGCATAGGAACACTCACTTGCCCTGTGAATGCGCCACTCCGCTCCCAAAACACGTTCTGCGCCCCCACTTGGATATTGGATCGGCGCAACTCATCGTGTACATGACTCAGAGCCGTGTATGGCGGACAGAGAACGACCTCAACTGATTCGTCAAGGGTTACTGCCGGCTTGATGGTCTCCACCAAAGCGGCAGCCTCAGCCCGACTGAGGTTCATCTTCCAGTTCCCGGCAACGACGGGGCGACGCATGTTCTGTTTTACCGCTTCTTTCAAGATTTGGGCTACTAGGCTCGAAGAATCGTTGGCTCTACCGTGATTTCCACGTTCCCGCGAACGGCGTTCGTGACGATGCAGTAAGCGTCTGCTTTGTGCGCCATATCTTCGGCGATCTTTACATGGCTATCGTCTGCGTCCGCACTCAGGTGAATCGTTGGTCGGACCGTGATCTTGGTGTATTTGAACTGGGGGCCATTCTCTTCCACTTCGCCGGTGGCATGGGTTTCGATGCCCGTAAAAGGGAGCTTTCGATTGTCGGCGATGATGCCGAACGTGATGCTGTAGCAAGCGGCGATTGCGCTTGTCAGGAGTTCCTCAGGGTTGGTTCCGTGTTCGCTGTTCCCACCAAACTCGGGTGGTACGCGCAAATCACTCTGAACGTTTGTTCGGGTGGTCTTGAGGTCGCCTTCTCCGGTTCGTCCCCCCTTCCAATTGACGGTTACGGGGTACTCGTGCATCTTTGCCATGTCGTCATGTCTACCGGGTGCTCGCGAGTCCCCGGGGCCCTTCGGCGGCGGGGTATCTTCTGAAATCCGCTGGGCGTCGTACCCAAGCGGTTAAGGGAACGGTCTGCAAAACCGTCATGCGGCGGTTCGAGTCCGCCCGACGCCTCCAGATTTCGCTCCTGAAGAGTTAGGCGCCGTAGCCAAGTGGTAAGGCAGAGGACTGCAAATCCTTTATGCGGCGGTTCGAATCCGCCCGGCGCCTCCAAAGCAGCTAGACCGAAGCTCTTAGCTTATCTCGAACCCGAATAAACGCCTGCAGCGCATTGTCCAAGTCCTCTTCGGTGTGAGTCGCATTCGGCATCGTGCGCAATCGCGCTTTGCCGCGGCCAACTGTCGGGAAGACAATCGCAAGTGCATACACGCCCTCTTCCCAGAGCATCTTCTCCATTCGTTGGGCGTCGCCTTCGTCGCCCACGTAGACTGGGGTGATGGGCGTCTCTGTGCCCATCGTGTCGAATCCGTTTGCCGCGAGCATTTCTTGCCAGCGTTTGGCGTTCGCCCACAGACGCCGCATTGGCTCGGGATCGTTCTCCATAACATCGAGTGCCGCGATCAGAGCCGCGGCAACCATCGGCGGGTGCGCCGTCGAAAACAGATACGGTCGCCCTCGATTGATGAGCCAATCTTTCATCACAGACGATCCGGCGATGTAGCCTCCAATGACGCCGAGTGCCTTCGACAGAGTGCCAAGTTGGATATCCACTCGCCCGTATAGGTCAAAGTGGCTGGTGCTTCCCGCACCGTTCTTGCCCAACACGCCGCTAGCATGGGCATCGTCCACCATCACGAATGCATCGTACTGTTCGGCCAATCGCACGATCTCCGGTAGCGGTGCGATATCCCCGTCCATGCTGAAGACGCCGTCAGTGATGATCATGCGCTTCTTGAAGTGCCCCGCGCGTTTTAGGCAGTCTTCAAGTGAGTCCATGTCCTTGTGTGCATAAACCCACCCGTCGCTTTTCTTGTACTGGGCGGCGCTGAGTCGAACCCCGTCAATGATGGAGGCGTGGTTCAGTTCGTCGCTGATGATTACGTCTTCCTTTGTGGTAACGGCGGGGATGGTGCCACTATTTGCGGTGAACCCCCCGGTAAATACAAGCACGGCCTCCGTGTGTTTGAACGACGCTAAACGCCGCTCAAGTTCGTCATGGACCTCCATCGTCCCTCCGATCCATCGAACCGCACCGGCTCCGACTCCCCAACGCTCGATGCTTTCCAAGGCTGCCTGCTTCACCTTTGGATGATTCGCCAGACCCAAGTAGTTGTTGCTGCTGAGGTTGATCACCTCCTTTCCATCCATCGTGACGCGGCCGCCGGCAGGGGTGTCCAGAATTCGCGGAACCTTATAGAGGTTTTGGTCTTTCAGGCTTTGAATCTCATCGGCGAGCCAACCTTGCAGCGTTGCGTTCATCGTGCAATAAGTCTACTTCTTGACTCGGCGGTTGAAGCGACGGAGTGGAGGCGGCCCCGACACGACAGCGGAATGTCCTGAGAATAAATGACACCCATTGTCATTCTTACAAAGCCTAAGACCGCAACGAATTCATGTAGCAATTGTTCACCAAAAAGATACAGAAAACTTAGTGAACTTTGCGGTCGCAACTATCGTTCCTACCTACGTACGGCACCGATAAGTGCCGACTTGAGGAAAGCAGTGAAAACATTACGTTGCGTTGGCGTTCTCGTCACCTTACTCGCGGCTCTGCCCGCGTTCACCCAAGTCACGGGAGACAGCGGTCAAACTCTCCAGCACCCAAGGCCAGTCCAGCTTATTGAGGGTCAGGGAGTCGCTCGCAATCGAGAGGGTCGCGTCATGGAGTTCCGAATGCGGGCGGCCAAGTTCGAAAACAATCGTCTTGAGGGTTCTTTCCAGTTCTCTTCGGGGAACGACCGGGAGATGATCACCATTAGCGGGCGTGAAATCCGCGAGATGGGTGTCCAAGGCAAGATCGGTCAGTTCAATGCTCCTGCCGTGCTCGTCGTCCGGAACCGAGAAGGAGTTCGAGAGTTTCGGGGACGCGTAAACGTCCGGGTCAACGACCGATGGGTGCCACGCGACGGAGTCACGGACGTACCCGAACCCGATCTCATTTCGGTCACGTTTGTTCAAGACGGATCGGATCGTCGTTGGACCTTTGAAGGCGGCGTGTTCCGCGGCGATATCGTGGTCCGTTCAAACCAGTAGTTTCCAGTACGTCCATCTCGCCCACCCCGGTCCTAACACCGGGGTGTTTTCTTATATGCCTCTTACACCAATATGCGTCCGAGAAAGAAGAGAGGTAATTCATGAACCTTCAGAAAAGGACAACCCGATTCAGCGCGATCACTTCGGCGGTTGCGATCCTCGCATTTGCCACAGCGACGGTGCAAGCGCCGGGCACCGTGAACGCGCGCGGAGTCGCAGAAGATTTGCGTGGCACGACAACTGACTTTGATATCTCCGCCATGTACACCGATGGCCCGCCGAGCGGATCTATCCGGCTGTCGAGTAAGAACGATCGCGGACTGGACGAAGTCACGATCGTCGGCTCTGAGCTTGAGAAACTGGTCATTGAGAAAGATTCGGCTCACCTATTCGGCCCTGCTGTTATGCGAAAACCAGGGCCAGTAGGTCCCGCCGAGTATCACGGTGCGATTGAGATTTGGGTAACGACAACCGGAGACCGACCTTCCCTTCGCGGCATCTTCCACTCCGTGGAAGGGTATGACGCTTGGGAGTTCAACGGTTTGGTCACGCGGGGCACCGTTGCTATAGAGCCTCCCGGCTTAATCGCCCAATAGTCGCTCGATATCGGAGTTTCCGAGCCGGCGACATTCCCCGGGTCGCATGCCCTTCAACTTGAGGTGGCCGATGCGCACCCGGGTGAGGTCTGTGGTTGGATGGCCAATGAATTCGGTCATCTTTCGAATCTGTCGATTACGGCCTTCGTGGAGAATCATTCTGAGCACCGCCTTATTTCCGTTTGGGGCAGCGTACGAGACCGTCACGGTATCAACTGACATGTGCTGGCCATCAATCGTCATTCCCCGTTCTAATCTGCCCAAGTCTCGCTCGTTCGGCACACCACTTACTGATACTTCGTACTCCTTTTCCACACCGTATCGGGGATGAGTCAGTCGCATGGCAAAGTCTCCATCGTTGGAAATCAGAAGCAGGCCGCTTGAATCTTTGTCGAGCCGTCCAACTGGCTTCAACCCCGCCGGGGAACTTGGAAAGAACTTGACCACTGTCGGGCGCTTGCGATCATCGCTGAGGGTTGTGACGTATCCCTTCGGCTTGTTCAACACAAAGTAGGCGTGCTCGGGAAGTGACACACGTGCACCATCCAGAGTTACGACATTTCCTTCGTCCACCTTCGTGCCAAGTTCGGTGATAATCTTTCCATCCACCGCAACCCGCCCCTCAAGAATAATTTCCTCCGCTTTGCGTCGACTGGCGATGCCGCATTGAGCGAGGTACCGATGAAGCCTCAAAAACGGTTGATGCGCGAAACAGACCGCATCCCTCGGTTGGATTGTCGCAAGTTACGGTGAGAGAGTCTGCGCCGCGCAGGTTTCCGCTTTGTGATAGCGAATAAGCCGATACCGGCAAGCAATACACCACCAGTCCAGGGAGAGGTGCCCATCACCGCCCACAGCGGTTTTGAATCCTGGTCTTCTGTGGCCACCAACGGTACGCGAACCAATTCTCCGCTCGGTAAACGTACGTCAATCTCGGCCAATTGCTCGCCTTTTCGGATTGGTGCCGATGCGCTCAGTTCTGTGGAAATGATCGGCATAGGTTCCTCGTTATTGGCGGCAAAGAACATCTGGTCGGGCGGTACCGTCACTTTTACTTCGTGGTCCCAGCCTCCGTGTAGCGGAATCGTTCCCACCGTCTCACCTTCCGCGACAATGCTACGCCGGGAATAGTTCTCATCGACCCAAGACATAAGCGATCGCTGGTCGTCTTGCCATTTCTCGCTCTTGAAGATAACGGTTATGATCGTGGTGTCGTGCTGGTTGGTCGCACCAACGAAACATCGCCCTGCGGCGTTCGTCCAACCCGTTTTGATCCCGACAACCCGCGAATCTTCGGTCAGAAGGCTATTAGTAGATTCGAGGAAGGTGTCCTGAAGATTGATGGAGCGAAGAATCGTTGCATCAGGCTTTCGCACGATCTCGGCGAAGATTGGATAGTGCATTGCTGCCGATGCAATCTTTGACATATCGCGTGCCGTAGTGTAATGACTTTCGTTGGGCAAGCCATGGGGAGTCACGAATCTGGTTCCCCGGCATCCGAGAGCCACTGCTTTCGCGTTCATCATCCGCGCAAACCCGGGCAAACTCCCGCCTATCTTGGTTGCTAGCATTTCCGCGCCATCGTTTGCGCTCCGTAGCATCAGTCCGTATAACAGCGTCTCCACGGTGAGTTGCTCGCCGGGTTTCAAGTGCATCGAAGACCCGGTGACGCGGTCAATACCGGCGGGAGCCGTTAGCAGCGTCCCCGTCCCAAGATTTTCAATCGTGAGAAGTGCAGTCATGATCTTGGTCGTGCTTGCAGGATAGCGACGGGTGTCCGCATTCTTCTCATAGAGCACCTGCCCGGTCTGCCAGTCGACCATGATGACGCTTTGGGCGGTCAGTACTGGGGGGGGTGGCGTTTGCGCCAGGAGCGTGGAACTGCAAGCCAGCGCACCTAACACGATTGCCATCCTTTGCTTTCGTATTCTCATGTGCTCAACCATAGTACCAAGTTGAATCACTTGAGTTCACAAGAGCGTCGCCTGAGTTGGCTCCATCAAAGCCGGGTTATCTAACTGCGGAAGGGCTTGTAGGTCGGGCAAGTTGAACATGTGCAGAAAGTGCTGGCTAGTACCCCACAAAACGGGTCGGCCCGGCGTCTGCTTTCTTCCCACTTCAACGATCAAGCGTCTCTCGGCGAGAGTCCGTAAAGTATATGAACTGTCAACGCCTCGAACTTCTTCAACTTCCGGAGCGGTGATTGGCTGACGATAGGCGACCACCGCGAGAGTCTCTAATAGGCTTTTCGAAAGCTTCTGCGCTTGCGGTTCCAAAAAGCGCGCGACTACCGGAGCAAACGTGGGTTTCGTCGCCATTTGATAGCCGCCCGCTATCTTGACCAACTGAACCGGCCCACTGGCGTTCAGGCGCCGTCCGATGTGTTCTAATGCCTCCTCTACGGCGTGGATCGGGCACCCGATTGCTTGAGAGAGTATCTCGGCCGTGGCGGGCGCATCGGCTACAAAGAGAAGCGCTTCTACTTGCTCTTGAATTGAGTTACTACCGGAACTCACGCGGCGCCCCTAAACCACGCATCCTCATCTTTGACCTCTACGAATGCTTGCCCAAGACGAATGAGTTCCAACAAGGCTAAGAACCACCAAACGGCTTCCGAGCGCGTGATTGGCCCGGGTACAAGTTCGTCGAGAGTCCGCGGACTGCTACTCAACGCCCGCAATACAATCCCAATCTGATCGGCCATAGACCGTCGAGGGGCTCCGAGGGGCATGGGCGGGTCGGGCTGAGCCCGCGCTAAGAGACGCGCAAATGCCTTTGCTAAATCCGTGGCGGTTGTGTCGTCGAGATCGAGCGGAAGTTCGTATTGGCCACCCGGAGCACACCGGAAGAATAGTGCTTCCCTCTCAACCATGCGGCGACTCAGATCTTCTAGGGCAGGAGCAAAGAGATGTATTGTCGAAGGTGCGCGGTCATCCCATTCGAACTCCTCATCCGTCTCTGGGTTTTGTATTTCATCGTCGCGTGGAAGGATGAGAGTCGCTTTTCGTTCTGTCAGGTAGGCAAGAGCCGTCAATGCCATGGCTGCGCTGTCCACGTCGATCTCACCTCGCTCCGTAAGATAGGCGAGGAATGCTCCGCACATCGGGGAGAGCGGAACGCCGTACAGATCGATCTTATGCTCGCGCACCATGTGGAGCAGGGTGCCGAGGCTCCCGGAAAACACTGGACTGTCCATCACGATATGGGGCAACGAATGCCAACCAAGCCAAGCATTGCGCTCGGACTGATTAACTTCGGACTGCGGCTCTACCACTTCGTCAAGGACCACCAAACTCATCGTGACAGGATTACAGACGCCGAAAAACCGGGGAACGAATCGGCACGGGTATTGTTTTGAACTAGAAATGGTCATTCTGGTGACAGGAGGCTGCGGCTTCATAGGATCGAATTTTCTCGTCCGGTACGTGCCTCGTCACCCGGAAATCAAGTTTGTGAACCTGGACGCTCTCACCTACGCGGGCGTGCCAGAGAGTGTCGCTACGATCAGCGAGAGTCCGAACTATGTCTTTGAGCAGTGCGACTTACGCCACTCGAATGCTGTCAACCGGGTGTGGCAAACCCATGAGCCGAATGCGGTAATCCACTTTGCGGCCGAAACGCACGTGGACCGCTCAATCCGTCGCCCCATGGAAGCCGTTGAAACCAATGTGATTGGTACCCTCCACGTGCTTGAGGCAGCGAGGGCCGCTTGGAAAACTGGAAGTGAACGATTTGTACATATATCTACAGATGAAGTGTATGGCAGCGTAAAAGATGACGAGTCCACCACGGAAGACAGCGCCTATCATCCGAGCAGCCCTTACAGCGCAGGAAAGGCGGCAAGCGATCATCTCGTACGTGCATGGGCGAAGACGTTTCGCCTGCCAATCAACATCACCCACTGCAGTAACAACTTTGGCCCTCGGCAACTCCCGGAGAAACTGATCCCACGCATGATTGCGCGGTTACAGGCCGGCGAGAGCCTTCCCGTGTACGGACAAGGTCTCAATCGACGCGATTGGCTCTTCGTAGACGACCACAACGACGCGATATGGACGGTTTTGCATAAGGGAGAAGTGGGAGAAACTTACGATATTGGTGCAGATCATGAAGTCGCGAATATTGATCTCGTGCGCGAGTTGATTCGTGTCGTTGCCGACGAAACTGGCCGAGATGCCAATGCGTTGGAGCAGCAGATTGAATTTGTCGAAGATCGCCCCGGTCACGATTGGCGCTATGCGATTGACTGCACAAAAATCAAACGTGAACTCGGCTGGGCACCGGCGGTTTCGTTTCACGATGGGTTGCGGAATACCGTTCGGTGGTACCTCTCAAACCCCGAATGGTTGGCCGCCGCACGGAGGCAACTGGAGGCGGTGCACGCATGAGCGAGGATCGAGTCGGACTGGTTTTGGCGGGCGGGTCGGGCACGCGCCTCTATCCGATCACAAAGGGTATCAGCAAGCAACTGGCACCTCTCTATAACAAACCGATGATTTATTACCCCTTGTCAGTACTGATGCTGGCAGGCATTCGAGAGGTACTCATCATCAACACGCCGGAGGAAGCGTGGATGTTTCGAAGACTGTTGGGAGACGGTGCGCAATGGGGCATGAAGTTCATGTTTGAAGAGCAACCTCATCCCGGTGGATTGGCACAGGCGTATCTGATCGGAGAGGAGTTCGTTGCCGGTCGGCCAAGCACATTAGTGCTCGGCGACAACGTTTTCTACGGAGGTGGGCTATCCGGTCGATTAAAGACCGCGAGCGCACAAGCGAATGGCGCGACTGTTTTTGCCTACCCCGTCGCTGACCCCTCCGCATATGGTGTAGTTGAATTCGATGAATCGGGTCGTGCCGTGTCTTTAGAAGAAAAGCCAGCCGTGCCACGCTCGCACTACGCCGTGACGGGGCTCTATTTCTATGATGGGAAAGCATCCGAGCGGGCACGCACACTCCGTCCATCCGCCCGGGGCGAACTCGAAATCACCGACCTAAACCGGGTCTATCTTGAAGGGGGGGAACTGGAAGTTGAGGTACTTGGTCGCGGGTTCGCATGGCTCGACACGGGGACCCACGAGACAATGTTGGAGGCCGCAAATTTCATCCAAGCGATTGAGAAACGCCAGGGTCTGTATGTCTCCTGCCCGGAAGAAATCGCATGGCGCAAAGGCTGGATTAACAGCGCTCAACTGCGCGAACTCGCTCAACCCATGATCAAGAATGACTACGGCCAGTACTTGCTCTCTCTCGCGGACGGGAGCTTAGATTGACCGTTCGATCGCTCGCGATCCCGGAAGTATTGGTCTTTGAACCGCAAACTTTCCGCGACGACCGCGGTTGGTTCCGGGTTCTCTACAACTGTGATGCGATGGCTAAGGCAGGTCTTAGGGACACGTTTGTTCAGGACAACATATCGTTTTCGGCTCGCGGTGTTTTGCGAGGGCTCCACTGGCAGGTACCGATCCCCCAGGGCAAACTCGTGACTTGCGTCACGGGCCGGGTTTTTGATGTTGCCGTGGATATCCGCCCTGATTCGCCCACTTTCTCTCAATGGGTGAGCGAGGAACTAGACGCCGAGCGCGGAAACGCGATTTGGGTGCCGCCGGGATTCGCCCATGGATTTCTCGTGCTTTCGGACACAAGCCATGTGCTCTATCGCAATACGGCGGGATACATCGCCGATGGACAGCGATCCCTCCGGTTTGACGCGCCCGAAATCGGCATTGAGTGGCCAGACACGGGAACACCCGTCTCGCTCAGCCCGAAAGACGAAGACGCGATGAGTTGGGCTGAGTATCTGAGAGTTGGGCCCCAAGGCTAATCAACCCGCTCAAACTTGATGTAGTCAAGACCGAACATGTTGCCTGGGGCGGCAAGTGGGTTCGGTGCCTCAACAACAACCCTTAGCGTTGTACTCCCCTTTGGAAGCGCGATTTCGGCCCAGATTTGCTTTTCCCAATTCAGTTCAGAGTGAAAGAAATCATGAACTCCGAGGTCAATATTGCCAAGCCACAAGTGGTGCTTGCCGTAATCTCGGGCGCGACAAACGTTTGCGACGACTCGGTACTTACCCGCCTCGGGGATCGAAACTTGCAATACCAGTTCGTCGCCGACCTTCGCCTGCTGCCACCACAGTTGTTCACCGCTACTCAGGCCCCAGAACCCTTGGTGCGAGGCATTACCTCCCGTAAGCTTCAACACCGGAAGTCCTTCGCCTTCCATTGCTCCGGGTTCAGGAGCGGGCGGTTGCACGTCCAGCGGAGCAAGATCTGGGTAGCGAACCTCATGCGGCTCTTGGGTACCAGCGGGTGCATACCAGAAGCCAGTTGTGCAATAGTCGGCAGGAACATCCCGCCAATGCCAACGCTCCATCACAAACCGTAATGATTGTTGGAAAGGTATACGATCCAAGATATGCCACCGCGCGTTCATCACGTGGCCGAAGTTTCCGGGAGTTCCCGCTTGGGTTTGGGCATTATACCAGTGCGTAAACGGATTCGGATCGCACCAGGCATATCCGAAATAGTCTTCAGTGCCGGTGCCGAATGTACTCGGAAACATTTCGTCATCTACCCAAATCTTTTCGTCACCCTCACCCCACCACGCAGGGTCACTATTCGAAATCTGCATTACCGTCCCAACGTACTGACCTTGTCCCCGTAGTTTGACGATCTCCAAGTCGGAAAATGGCCGACTATTCCCTCTTGTCTTGGACCACTGTGCATGCAGAGTCCAAGGTGATCTCTCCGACGTCGTGAAGACCTCAATCTCAGATAGAAAACTTCTGTCCGGTCCCCCATCCAACTTGAACTCGTAGGATTCTGAGAACGGAATGGGCCACCGGCTCACGAGGAATCCGTCTTTGGTTCCTCCCGCGATCGCTGTCTCGTATTCTCCTCCGCCAAGGGGAGATGCGAAGAAGTCGGCAAGCGGCACGTTTACCGTTGTCTTACCATCGACGATAATGCGCAATATGAAGCGTCGCAGCCAAAACGGATCATAAGGAGTCATTGAGTCAATCGGGCTAACGCGAAGTCGAAACTGCGAGATCGTTCCGGACGAACCTTTGCGCCCCAATACGGCGAGGCCACCTCTTGACTCAACTTTAGAAAGGCCAGTACTCCTACTTAACCTTGTATGATTGGCATCATTAGCATTTTTTGTGAGGTTTGAAATGACCGGTGTGCCTTCAGGATAAGTTCGGTAACCAAACTGATAATATGTTGACGGCTTCTTCGACGGATCATCCGTGTTTTCGAGCGTTATCTTTAAAGACTTTGAATATGGGAATGGCCAGTAGTTGTTGTAGCCCCGGGCAGAGACATATGCCCTCTCACCCGATTGCTGGAGTGCTACGCCTGTTAGAAAGTCCGCAAACGGAGCCGTTAGGCGTGGCTCAGCTTCGCCATCAAAGTACAACCGGACGACACCAGTTGGGTTAGCCGACCAAGACCGAACAAGTGCTCCCGGGCCTTTCAATTCGGCCATCACCCATTCGGTCCGACCTCGAATCTGTTCTGACCGCACGAAGTGCCCTGCATCGGCGTTTGCGAACCAGTCGTCGGTTCCCTCCGCGACGCTCGCCCGGTCGTAACTGCTCGCTTGCGCTGTCGTAAACGCGGGCGATGGGGGCCGGGTCAATGCCATCAAATCCATCTGCTCATCCACCAGCGACTGAGACGTCACCGGGGCAAGCGCCAACCCGAGAACCACTGCGGTCATGGCTCATTCTACAAAACTAACTCGGCGTAAGGTATCCCCGGAGTGCATGATCTCCGGTCTTCTCCTCTTTGCGGCACTTGCCCCACAACAGGCGATCCCCAACACGGATGGCGCGACAAGCAAAGTTTCTCCTCGTGTGATGACTCTCTTGCGGAAGTCAGAGATGATCGTTGTGTTGCCGACAGAGATGCCAGCCGGATTCGAGTGCCGAAACCTAACACTGGATGAAGGCGAAGAAGGCTTCGACCTCCAAATGATGTGGATGCGAGATTCCGACGAAGCCACGATCACACTCCAAATTGCTTGGGAAGGCTTGGGTGATTTCCTCTTCCCCGAAGGCGGCACGCTCACAAAGAAGACGGTGAAGACCCCTTTCGGAGACACGGTTCTTCAAGGTAATCGAACGGACGGGTTCTTCGAATGGGGGCACGGTTGGCTTCCCATTCCAGGAACGCAGAGTGGCGAATTGCAGGAGCATTATCTCCTTAGTGGTTCCGGATTGAGCCTCGATGAAGCCGCCCGCATCGTCGGCAGCGTCAAAATTCTATCTTCGATCGAATAGTAGACATTTGATTCATCGTCGGGTATTGTCGGATGCATGGACCGACGCGAAACTCTCTGCATGCTCACCCGGACTTATGGGCACAACGTAATCAACGCGGCAAAAACGACCGCTTCTGACAAGCTGACGTGGCACCCCGGCGGAGTAGCCCGGCATGCCCTCGCACAACTACGCGAATGCGCCCAAGCCGCAGAAGGGTTTGGGCACATTTTGGAAACTGGTGGAGAAGGTTACGTCTTTGACCCGGAACGCCGCGAGAGACGCAAACAACTTCAATTGGAAGCCAACGATTTGAACCAAGTTGCAGAAGAAGTGGAAGCCGGTATTGCGCAGATGGAACGGGGGATTCGGGCGGTTTCGAATACCGAAGAAGACAAAGCGGTCGAGTTGTTCCCCGGTTTCACCGCAACTTTGCGGCAACTGATGGTCTTCCCTCTTCGCAACTTTATCTATCACGAAGGGCAGATCAACTACATTCAAGTCTTGTATGGAGATTCGGAATCGCACTGGTCCGATTCAAAACCGATCGGCTTTCCCGACCGTGACACCGTTGCCGAACTCGTAACGGGTGGAGTGGAAGGGATTGTCGGTTTCGCTCGGGCCACCCAGACTGACAAACTCACCTGGAGCCCCGAAGGAAAAGGTCGGACCATCCTTGACATGATGGAGGAGTGCCGTCAGTCGGGTGGCTGGGGCACCAATAGCCTGAAGGTAAAAGATAAGTTCTCTTTTGAGGGATTCGACTTCGATGCGGTCATGAAAGAGCGAATGCAGGAGCCTGATTTGGACTCGTGGGAGTCCCGGCTACGAGCCAACCACAAGGAGTTTCTGGAGGTCGTCGCCAACTTTCCCGTTGAAGACGAGAATCTCGTCGCGACACCGATGCCCGGCTTTTCGCTTTCCATGGGAGACCTTGCCTTCTATCCGGCCTGGAACCTGTTCTATCACTGCGGGCAGATCGCTTTCGTCCAGTGCCTATACGGCGATGGCTCCATGCCGCCCCGGTAACGATCACAGGGCAAACGAGGTAGAAACGATGAGTCTTCCCCAACTTTGGGGAGAGGCAAGGTTCTCGTATGCGTTCAACGTTGGTTTTTCTCGCACTCGTGTCTTGGGGCGTGGCTCTAGCACAGGTTCCCCCGCCGGAAGGCGCCCCCGGCGGACGTCGCCCTGGTGCCGCTCAGGAACAAGGTGGGCCGATGGAATTTGGTCGGGCGACAGAAGGCTACGACTCGAAGGACGGGGTCTTTACCGTTTGGACAAAGGACGACTCCATCCTCTTTGAAATCCCCGAAGAAATGTTCGGTCGTGATTTCCTCTGGATCACGGAAATCAAAGAAACACCATCGGGTGGTTACAACGGCACGGCAGTTGGCGAAGTAATGGTGCGATGGGAACGTCGGGGAGATAAAGTGCTTCTCCGGCAAGTTCGACCCAATGTGCTCGCGAGCCAAGGCGAAGAGATTCAGCGGGCAGTCGCTCAGTCAAACGTGATGCCGATCATTCGCGCATTTGATCTTCGCTCAAGTGGCCCCGACAACAGTGCACTAGTTGATGTAAGTGCCGTTTTCACGTCCGATGTGCCGGAGTTCTCTGTACGTAGCAGTTTCGGTAACGGCAATATGGACCGAAGCCGCACATTTATCGATCGAGTTGTTGCCTTCCCCGACAACATCAACGTCGACGTCATGGCGACGTTTTCGGGCGGTGGCGCTGCCGCAGGAGGCGGTGGTGGTGGCGGTCGTTTCGGTGGCGGAGCGAGCGGACCGAGCAACACCGGGGTGATTACTCATTCCATGGTTGTGTTGCCCGAAGTGCCGATGCAAGGTCGGCTATGGGACAGTCGCGTGGGATACTTTTCAAACCGCTATACCGACTACGGTATGCGGGTCCAGGGTTCAGAGGAGTACCGCTACATCGCACGGTATCGACTTGAAAAGAAAGATCCCAATGCGGCATTGAGTGAACCGATCAAGCCAATCACTTACTATATCAGCCCCGAAGTACCGAAGGTATGGCATCCCTTCATCAAGGCAGGAGTTGAGGATTGGAATGCCGCATTTGAGGCGGCGGGATTCAAAAATGCGATTCGCTGTTTAGAAGCCCCGAACGACCCGAACTGGAGTAGCGAAGACGTTCGTTACAGCGTGATCCGGTGGGCACCACTTCCAATTGAAAACGCGATGGGCCCGCACGTGAATGACCCGCGCTCAGGAGAGATTCTGAGTGCCCACGTTATCATGTGGAACGACGTTCTCAAGTTGGGCGACAACTGGTATTTCGCTCAGGCGTCAGCGAATGACCCGAGAGCCCAAAAATTCCCCTATCCAATTGACCTTTCCGGCGAACTGTTGCGATTTGTCGTCGCCCACGAAGTAGGACATACGCTAGGATTGCCACACAACGGCAAGAGCAGCGCGATGGTGCCAACTGAGAGCCTCCGCGACAAGAACTGGACAACCGCGAATGGAACTGCAGGCAGCATTATGGACTACGCGCGGTTCAACTATGTCGCCCAACCCGGCGATAACGCGAACCTCATTCCGATCGTTGGCCCGTACGACAAGTTCTCTATCATGTGGGGGTATGCGCCGATTGCGGGAGCCAGCAATCCTTGGGCCGAGAAGGCTCAATTGGACGCTTGGGCGGGGCGACAAGTGGACGAACCGATTCTGCGGTTCTACGACAACTTCAACTCGGCGGACCCAACTGCGCAAAGTGAGGCCCTTGGTGACGATGCGATGCGCGCATCGGATTACGGTGTTGCCAACCTCAAACGCTCTATGACGTACTTGTTGCCGGGCTTTGTAGAGCCCGGGGAACCGTACGATAACCTCGATCGGTTCTGGGGCTCATTGGTCGGACAGATGCAGCGCTACATCGGCCATGTAACGGTCGTCGTTGGCGGCATGGTGGAAACGGACTACCACGGTGGTCGCGGCGGCGACGTGTATGTCCCGGTACCGGCGGCAGATCAGCGACGAGCAATCGCGTGGATTTCCAAGAACGTGCTCCAAACCCCAACTTGGCTCTTCCCTTCCGAAATCACGATGAAACTCTCGATGGATGGGGGGATGAACCGGATGATGGGGATGCAATCTGGCGCTCTCAACGGGCTTTTGAACGATGCCCGGATGACGCGGATGATGCAGCAGGAGGCGATGATGCCCGGCGAATCCTATTCTCCGGGTGACATGCTTCGCGACCTTCGCAACGAAGTGTTTTCGGAAGTCGCCCGGGGAGGCAAGATTGACTTCTACCGCCGGGGCCTGCAACGAAACTACGTGAATCTTCTGATCCGGAAACTCGACCCTACGGGGGGTGCTTCGCGCGCCTACTTCGTGGCGGAGTTACCCACGATTCGGACGATGTTGCAAAATGGTGCCAGCCGAAGCAACGACCCGACCACGCAGGCTCACTTGACTGAACTCGCCGACCTCATCGCTTGGGGTTTGGCGAATCCAGATAAGGTTGTTCCGCCGGTTACCGCAACTGCGGCTCCTACGGGACGCCCTGGCGGACTCGATGATGTTTGGCCATGCGGTTGCCCGGCCATTTATCGCGGCGAGTAATCCATCCAGAACA